>NZ_LT828648.1:2730963-3069426 GCF_900169565.1 Nitrospira japonica
GGTCATCTATGAAATCAACACCTGGGTGTGGCTCTACGAACTCAGCCGAAAGTACGGCAAGACCGTGACGCTGGCGACGGTGCCCGATGCGGAATGGGACGCCATCGGGGCCTATGGGTTCGATGCGGTGTGGTTCATGGGCGTATGGGAACGCAGTCCGGCGGGAATCGCAATCTCCATGAAGAATAACGGGCTCCTGGAGGATTTCCGCCGAGCCCTGCCTGATTTTGCCCCGCAAGACAACGTCGGGTCACCCTATTGTGTGCGTCGCTACGTCGTGGATGCCCAGCTGGGAGGACCGCAGGGACTGGCTTCCGCCAGAAAGAAACTGGCCGCCCGCGGCCTTCGGCTGATTCTGGACTTCGTGCCGAATCATGTGGCGCCGGATCATCCGTGGGTGAACGACCATCCGGAGTATTTCATCCAGGGGACGGACGACGATGCAGCCCGGCAGCCCGACGACTTCATCCGCGTCGGGGGCAGAGTGCTGGCCTGCGGGCGGGATCCTTACTTCCCCGCCTGGCCGGACGTGTTGCAACTGAATGCCTTCGCCCCCGGCTTGCGCACGGCCGCCATCGACACCGTCGATTCGATCGCCGATCAATGCGACGGTATGCGATGCGACATGGCCATGCTCCTCATGAATCCGATCTTCGAACGGACCTGGGGCGCGCGGGCCGGGGTCAAGCCGGCGACGGACTATTGGCCCGAAGTGATCTCGGCGGTCCGGAAGCGTCATGCACAGGTCCTCTTCATCGCCGAAGCCTATTGGGATTTGGAGTGGGACCTCCAACAGCAGGGGTTCGACTACTGCTACGACAAGCGGCTCTATGATCGATTGGAGCACAACGCGGCCGAGACGGTGCGGTTGCATCTCTGCGCCGATCTGCCCTATCAGGAGCGGCTCGTCCGCTTCATCGAGAATCACGATGAGCCGAGGGCATCGGCGGCGTTCGAGGCCGGCAGGGTGGCGGCGGCTGCCTTGACGGCGGCCGCCCTGCCTGGAGCCAAGCTCTTTCACGAAGGACAGTTCGAGGGCCGTCGGGTGAGGCTGCCGGTATTTCTGCGCCGCCGGCTGGACGAGCCGGCCGACGAAAGGTTGCGGAGCTTTTACCGGACGCTCTTGCGATTTCTGGGGACGGACGATCTGAGGAGCGGGGAGTGGTCACTGTGCGAGCGCCGGGGATGGCCGGACAACCAGACGTTCATGAATCTCCTGGCCTGGTGCTGGCGTAAAGGCGACAAGCGGCACCTGATCGCCGCCAATCTTTCGCCGGCCGATGCGCAGGCAGAAGTGATGCTGCCGTGGAACGATCTCGGGGGACGCTCCTGGAGACTCGCCGACGTCATCAGCGGAGAGGTGTTCGATCGTCAGGGCGATCAGTTGACCAAGAGCGGACTGTATGTCGATCTGGATCCATGGAAATTTCACGTGTTGAAATTCTGAGGAATTCGCCGCCCGATGCCGCGCGTTGAGTCTTCCAGCCCTGATTCATGTCCCCCGTACACCTTGTTCGACGACGGGCCGGCCTACCGAATCGAAGAAAAGCTCGGCCTGCTCCAGGATGGTCGGCGGCGGATGGGGCGTCGCGTGCTCTTTGCCCTGCTCGTCGCGTGGCTGCCGATGCTGCTGTTGGCGGCCGTGCAGGGTTTGGCCATGGGACCGACGCGCCTGGAATCGTTTCTGATGGACTTCATCATCAACGTGCGGTTTCTGATCACCGTGCCGGTCTTGCTCGTCGGAGAATCGATTTGCGAGGAACAGCTTCGAACCGTGGTCCGGCAGTTTCTCGACGCCCATCTCGTGAAAGTAGAGATCCGAGCCCGGTTCGACGCGATCGTTCGCAAGGCCGTCGACGTGAGCCGTTCCGGCCTCACGGATGGTCTGCTGGTCGGGGTCGCCTACCTGCACAGTCTCGCCGCCGTCATCGTGTATCTCTATGGTCTTCATCATCCGACGTGGCGCGCTCCAAGCATCGACGGGCATATCACACTCTCGCTTGCGGGATACTGGTATATTCTGGTGGCGTTCCCACTGTATGCGTTTCTCCTGTGGCGATGGCTGTTTCGGATCGGCATGTGGTGGTGGTTTCTTCGGCAGGTGTCGAAGCTGAATGTGCAGATTACGCCGTCCCATCGCGATGGGGTAGGCGGGTTGGGATTCTTGAGCGATTCCGTTCAGGCGTTCGTGCCGTTCGCCTTCGCCGAAGGAGCCCTCGTCGCCGGAACGATGGCGGATTTCGTCATGTACGAGGGGGATTCGCCTTTTCAATACCAATGGCATGTGGTGGGATTCGTCGTCATCATCCTCATCTTGATCGTGGGCCCGCTGTGGGTATTCATGCGTCCTCTATACAAGGCGAAGGAGGAAGCGGCGTTTCGGTACGGAGCATTGGCATCGCGTCAGATTCAACTCGTCGAAGAGCGATGGATTCACGCGGCTCCGAAGCGGGAGGATCTCGACGCGAGCATGCCGGATTTCCGTTCCGTCACCCACTTGGGCCACTCGGTCGCCGCGGTCCGGAACATGTCGATCTTTCCGCTGCAAAAGGACGACGTGATCAAGCTCATCGTCATGGCGTTGCTGCCACTCCTGCCCGTGGCCGTGACCCAGATTCCGATGGGAGAAGTGTTTTCCTTGCTGCTGAAGGTGGTGATCTGATGCATCGGACGACTTCAATGACGATGAACCATTCCGCCTGGCATGCCGGCTTGATAATCCTTCTCCTTTGTCTTACAGGTTGTCCGGGATCGGTCTATCTGTGGGAGGTCAGGACCGAGTCGACGAGGAAGCCTCCTGAGTTCAGTGTCGCGATGTTGAAGCATGAACGGGTCGGCATACTCGAGGCCCTGACGTCGCCCGGGTTGCACGGGAACGAGGTTGGCTTGGCCTTGTCCCTCAAACGCGTCGTCGAGCGAGTCTCTCCCACCATGGTGCTGGTTCCTCCTCTGGAAGCTGCGTCACGCATCAATCGGGCGGGGCTGACCCCCGAATACACCCGCATGAGGATGGATTACGAGCAAAGCAACATTCTCGATCGTGACCCGCTCAAGAAGGTTGGGCAGGCATTGGGTGTGCGCTACGTTCTCCAACCCCGCCTGGCCGCCTTTACGCAGACTCTGTACGATCGTTGGAAGGTGCCGGCCTTGGAGATCAATGTCATTCGTATCCGATCCAGCATCCTCAGACTTAGCCTGCAGATTTGGGATACAGAAACGGGCGATTTGGTTTGGGCTTCGACTGCTGAGGGATCGTTTCAGGAGGAAGCCCTGACCGAGGATCCGGTGTACTTGCGGGAAGCCGGTCGGATCACGTGGGGCAGCATCGTGTCGGACTTCGCGCGCGACCGAACGTCCTCACGCTATTCCCCGACGAATAATCTCGTGGATTCGTTGATCGGGCCTGATGAAATCGATGAAGAACCGCCCAACGAACCGACCGGGACGCCCGCGGCTCCGGCGAAAAAATAGATGGTCTGGCAGCAGTGACATTCCGTTTCATCGATCAATACCGGCTTTACTTTTGTCGGTCGTTCTATTAGGGTTTTGCGCGCTCCGGAAGGGACAGGCAAGAAGGCGATGCGTTTTACCAACAGGAGGTTCGACATGATCACAGATTTACGGAGACTTGGGATGCGGTTCAGAGCGGCGGCGGTTGGAATGGCCGTTTGCGCGGTCCTCGGAGGATATGCCGCGTCTCCGGCCTTGTCAGCGGACGCCCCGGATCAGCAGCAGGTGGTGGACAAAGCCAAAATGACATTGGACTCGTTTGGCGAGGACGAAGGCATGAAGGCCGCTCTCAAAGAGCTGGGGAAGGAGTCCAAGGCACTGTTCATCATTCCACAGTTCATGCGGGGAGCCTTCATTTTCGGCGGTGCCGGCGGCAGCGGCGTATTGATCGTCCGCGACGAAAAGTCCGGCAAGTGGAGCGATCCGGTGTTCTACAACATCGGGTCGGCCAGTTTCGGCCTGCAGATCGGCGCTGATGTATCTGAAATGGTATTGGTCGTGAGAACGCAAAAGGGCTTGGAAGAGTTTTATACAAACGACTTCAAGCTCGGAGCGAACGCCGGTATGGCCGTCGGACCGGTCGGCGCGGGGATCGCCGCCAAGGGGATCAGCGCGGATATCGTCTCGTATGCCAAGAAGAAGGGTGCGTTTGCGGGGATCGCGCTGGATGGCTCGGGGGTGACCGTTTCCAATGATTCGAACAAGGCCTATTATGGACGAGAGGTTCGTCCGACGGATGTGATCGTGAAAAAAGAAGTCGGCAATCCGAAGTCGCTCAAGCTTCGCGAGAGCGCAGAGAAGCTGATGAAATAGGGTGGTGTGCCGCGCGAAGCATCACGGATCGAGAACCCGAGCAGCGATAATCGCGTTTGTGGTGCTGCTCGGGCACCATCCGTCGATCGCCGAAACCGGGATTTCCGATCCCGTATCGGAAACCGAGACGGTCGAGGAACAGTCGGTAGAGAGTGAAGACGAACCGGGCTCCGAACAGGGACCGGTCGATCCCAATGCCCCCGACGGTACGAAACGCAGAACCCGCCTGTTCAAGCGGATCGCCCCCAAAAATCTGACGCCCCAAGAGGAAGAAGAGGCGGAACGGCTGAGAAAGCTGGCTGCCAGGTACGGAACTGATCCCACCGCCATCGTGGGGCGGCTCCAACTATCGAGCCAATATCTTGATCTTCCCCAGAGCACGCATGCGACTGCCACGGTGGCGCGAGTCGATCTCCCGTTTCGGGGCAACTACCTGCTGCGCTTCGACCTGCCTTTTCTGAAGACGGTCGATCCCAGTAGGCCGGGAGCGACCAACCTGCACGGCATGAGCGATCTGGCTATTACGGCGGGCTGGCGCGCATACAATACGCCCGAATATGCCGTGCTGATCGGCGCGGTCACGACCATGCCTACGGCAGCCGAACCGGGATTGGGATTTGGCAAATATACGGTCGGTCCCGCACTTGCCACCGCTCGGTTTCTTCCCCGATGGGACTCATTTCTCATCGGCCTGGTGCAATATCAGACCTCGGTCGGCGGCGATCCGTCCCGGCAAAACGTATCCTTCCTGAATACCACCGCCCAGCTGAATTCATTCTGGGGCAGACATTGGTGGACCATTCTCAACGCCGTGTTGCAGGTCAACTTTGAGCAGAATGCGAAGAGCAGTATGACGGTGGAGTTTGAGGGGGGGCGAAACCTGGTCGGCACGCTCGGGGCCTATGTGCGTCCGGGTGTCGGGATCTGGGGGCGTGACTTGCCGGGAGCCTACATCTGGAATATCGAGATGGGAGTACGCTACATGTTCAAGACGTTCTAGCAGGTTGCTGAAATTGTCCTCCAGCGGTATCTCGCGTCGCTCGCACGCTCGACGTACAGCGGGAGTACGAGTCCTCTTTGCTACTTCAGGGCTTCCGCTCCTCCGACGATGTCCATCAGCTCCTTCGTGATGGCCGCCTGCCTGGTCTTGTTGTAGTAGACGGTCAGTTTCTTGATCAATTCGC
This sequence comes from Nitrospira japonica, assembly GCF_900169565.1. Classification (NCBI taxonomy): domain Bacteria; kingdom Pseudomonadati; phylum Nitrospirota; class Nitrospiria; order Nitrospirales; family Nitrospiraceae; genus Nitrospira; species Nitrospira japonica. The sequence continues at coordinate 2,736,471 of NZ_LT828648.1, forward strand.
CGGCGTTGCGTGTGGCGCCGTCCATCGCCGCCATGCGAGCGCCTTGTTCGGCCGCCGACGATTCCAGCAGCATGCGATAGGCCTGAATATGAAAGTTCCGGTGCAGCAGCTGCTCGAGCAATTCGTCCTCGCTCGGCTCGTACAGATACCCGCCCGGTACTTGTTCGGTTCCCCGGTCAGCCTCCTTCAGGTCCGAGATCTCGACGACCCAGTCGAGCGGGAGCAGCCGTTCAACGACCACCCGTTGTTGTATGGCCGACTTGAACTCGTTGTAAATCGCATAGACCGCGTCGATGCGATTCGCCGAGTAATTCTCAAGGGCCTGGAGTTCGTTGCCCAACAACATTCCATGCTCAAATGAGAGTTTGTCGAAGACGTCCACGATCTCACGACGCACTGTCCAGCCGCGTCGTCGGAAAAAATCGCGTCCTTTCCGGCCGATGACGATGACCTGGACCTTGGCTCCGGCCGACTCGAATTCTTTCAAGGCCGCCGCCGCCGTTCGCAGGATGTTGGCATTGAAGGCGCCGCACAACCCTCGGTCGCTCGTGACCACGGCTACCTCGATACGATGACCTTCCCGCTTCTTGAGAAGGGGGTGTGCGTCCCGGTTCACGCGCCGGCTGAGGGTGCGAATCGCGTCACGCATCTTCAGCGCATAGGGCCTGGCGGCAAGAATGCGTTCCTGCGTACGCTTGAGCTTGGCCGCCGCGACCATTTTCATGGCTTTCGTGATCTTTTGTGTTTTCTTGACGGAGTCGATTTTGCGTCGGACTGATTGAAGACTCGGCATCGATTACCCTCGGCGGCTTGCGTCGGAATACGCGTAAAATCGCGAAAGGCTATCATCGGTGTCGAAAAGGGTCAAGCCGTTGATCCGAGGACTTGGAGTATCCTCGACAGAGAAATCACCGGATCAAGAGGGTGGAGCATCGAGGCCCCGCATCGGGGGGCGCCGATTCCGGACAGCAACAAGCCGAGTTCCGGTCCGATCCCCAGACGGCGAGCAATGGGGATCATGACGGCGCAGATCGCCAAAAGAATGGTGAGGGGTTGCGACTGGACCGATTCGTGGCCTGTGGCAGAGCACCGAGCCGCGCTGAGTTGAGAGAATCTCCAGGGACGTCGGGCTCTACACGTCAGCGACGTGTCTCGCGCTCGTGTTCGGCTACGGAAGCGAATCGGTTCAGGAATACCTCCGGGGTTGCACACGCTGCTCGGGCCACGGAAGTCAGCCTCTCGGTGTCCTCAAAATCTTCTCGTTCCAAGCGGGTCATGTAGCGGCGGGCGATACGATAGGAATCGGCTTCGATATCCACCATTCGGACACGGGTCCGTCCAGTCACGGGATCCAAAATTCCATGGAACGGCATGGGTCGGAATTTGCCCTCGACGATGGATACCATTGCGCCTGTTCCCCCGGACATCAGATATTCGGCGGCGCAGCATCCCAAGTCCCGACAGTACTCCATGTCGAATGGTATGGGGTCGGCGCAGCGCAGCTCAAAGCCGATATCTTTCACCCTGATCCTCGGAGCGAGGCTGCAGAGCGCCAATCGCTTGACGACTTCGCCCTTCAAGACGTGTCCCAAGTCCAGTTCGGCCAATTCCATGTGGCCGTGCTCGTCCCGGGAGACGGTCGATACGGCGGCCAAGTCTTGAGGCGCGATGATTTCTGCGAGCCCCTCTGCGAGGACGACGACTCCGTCTTCTCGTCCCTGAGCAAGCCGCTTGATGATCGAGCCCGTTACGAGATCCGCGATCTGGCCCAATCGGACCGGGCGATTGGGAAACTCCTCCGCTATCAGCGTGAGGGTCGCTCCGGCTGCTTTGCCGATTCCCAAAGCGAGGTGCCCGGCTTTTCGTCCCATGGCGACGACGAAAAACCAATCGGAGGTTGTCGAGGCATCTTCGAGAATGCTCTTGACCGCATGGGTGCCTTCATGGCGGGCCGTTTGAAAGCCGAATGTCGGGACGCCGGGCGGCAAATCGAGATCATTATCGATGGTCTTGGGCACGTGCACGACGCGCAACCGCCCTTCTGCGGCCCGTTCGAGTGTCAGCGCCGAAAAACACGTGTCGTCCCCTCCGATGGTGATCAGTCCGGTCGCCCCCAGACTCTCCAGGCTTCGCAAGGTCTGGAGGAGATGCGCCTGATTCTTGGTCGGATTGGCTCGTGCGGTTTTGAGGATGGAGCCGCCTTGAAAGTGGAGGCGGTCGACATGGGACAGCGTCAGGGGCACAATCCTGCTGACGTCGCCGTACATGATGCGTTTGAAGCCGTGCTCGACCCCCAAGACCGTGTTGCCTTCCGCAAGGCAACGCACGGTTGCGGCGGCGATGACCGCGTTGATGCCCGGTGCCGGACCTCCACCGACGAGTATAGCAATGGTCGTGCTCATGGAATTCCCTCGCGCATAAATGAATCGCCCGATGCGGGCCGCATTCGCGGCCGATCGGCCATGATCAGGCCGGAAACGTTCGAGAGACAAGAGACAGGCTTGGTCTCACATGATTGGTATCAGAGGTGCGCGGCGTTCTCAAGAGCCGACGCCTCGGTCCAAAAAATCCTTTGGAATTCGTTTTGGGTTTGAGCGACAATTGCCGCCAGTCGTTTCATGGTACGCAACGGGAAGGAGCAATGATGGCTAATGAGTTGTCAGAAAAAGAACTCAAGTTGATCCACGCCTATTGGCGTGCCGCAAACTATCTTTCGGTCGGACAGATCTATCTGTACGACAATCCCTTACTCAGAAAACCGCTAAAAAAAGAGCACATCAAGCCCCGTCTCTTGGGTCATTGGGGTACCACTCCCGGGCTGAATTTCATCTATGCCCACTTGAACCGAGCCATCAAGCAACGGGATCTCAGCACGATCTATATCACGGGACCCGGCCATGGCGGACCGGGGCTCGTGGCCAACGCCTATTTGGAAGGGACCTACAGCGAGGTCTATCCGAGTATTTCACAGGATGAAGAGGGGCTGAAACGGCTGTTCAAGCAGTTTTCGTTTCCGGGGGGGATTCCCAGTCACGTCGCTCCGGAAACGCCCGGGTCGATTCATGAAGGCGGCGAATTGGGCTACGCGCTGTCACATGCCTATGGAGCGGCCTTTGACAATCCGGATCTGCTCGTCGCCTGCGTCGTCGGGGATGGAGAGGCGGAAACGGGACCGATGGCGACGTCCTGGCACTCCAACAAGTTTCTGAACCCGGCGTCCGACGGCGCCGTGCTTCCTGTCCTGCATCTGAACGGCTACAAGATCGCCAATCCGACCGTGTTGGCCCGCATCAGCCATGAAGAATTGGACCAGTTGTTTCGCGGGTATGGATACCGGCCGTACGTGGTCGAAGGGCACGAGCCGGCGAAGATGCATCGGCTCATGGCCGCCACGCTCGACACGTGTCTGGATGAGATCCGCCGCATCCAGACACGTGCGCGAAAGAACGGTGTGACGGAACGGCCCCGCTGGCCCATGATCATTCTCCGATCGCCCAAAGGATGGACCTGTCCCAAGACCATCGATGGAAAACGCACGGAGGATTACTGGCGGTCGCATCAAGTCCCGATGGGTGAAATGCATGAGCAGCCCGGGCACGTAAAGATTCTCGAAAAATGGATGAAGAGCTACAAACCGGACGAGTTGTTCGACAAGGCCGGCCGGCTCAAGCCCGAGCTCGCCGACCTGTCACCCAAAGGCGATCAGCGTATGAGTGCCAACCCGCACACCAATGGAGGTCTCCTTCTCAAGGAATTACATTTGCCCGACTTCCGTGACTATGCCATTCCGGTGAAGCAACCGGGCGGCATCATGGTTGAGTCGACCAGGGTGATGGGGAAGTTTCTGCGCGACACGATGAAATCGAACATGCAGAACAGAAATTTCCGTTTGTTCAGTCCGGATGAAAACAACTCCAACCGCTGGCAGGACGTGTTGGAGGTCACCAATCGCGCGTGGATGGCGGAGCGCTTTCCTTTTGACGACCATCTGGCGCCGGATGGCCGCGTCATGGAGATGCTCAGCGAACATCAGTGCCAGGGATGGCTGGAGGGATACCTGCTGACGGGGCGCCATGGATTTTTTTCCTGTTATGAAGCGTTCATCCACATCATCGATTCCATGTTCAACCAGCATGCCAAGTGGTTGAAAGTGTGCCGTCACATTCCGTGGCGGCGATCTATTGCGTCGCTCAATTATCTGCTCAGTTCGCATGTCTGGCGGCAGGATCACAATGGGTTCAGCCACCAGGACCCGGGGTTCATCGATCACGTCGTGAACAAGAAAGCCGAGGTCGTGCGCGTCTATCTGCCGCCGGATGCCAACACGCTGCTGTCCGTCACGGATCACTGCCTGCGCAGCCGCAACTACGTCAACGTCGTCGTCGCCGGCAAACAGCCGGCTCCCCAGTGGCTGCCGATGGACGAAGCGATCAAGCATTGCACGGCCGGCATCGGGATATGGAAATGGGCCAGTAACGATCAGGGGAGCGAACCGGACGTGGTAATGGCCTGCTGCGGCGACGTGCCCACTCTCGAAACGTTGGCCGCCGTGGAGTTGCTTCACCAGCATCTTCCCGCTCTGAAAATTCGGGTGGTCAACGTCGTCGATCTGATGAAGCTCCAGCCCGCCAGCGAACATCCGCACGGCCTCACGGATCACGACTTCGACGCCCTCTTCACGAAGGACAAGCCGGTCATCTTTGCCTTCCACGGCTATCCCTGGCTGATACACCGCCTCACGTACCGTCGTGCGAATCACGATAATTTTCACGTTCGCGGGTATAAGGAGGAAGGAACCACGAGTACGCCGTTCGACATGGTGGTGATGAATGACTTGGACCGGTTTCATCTGTTCGGCGACGTGATCGATCGTTTGCCGCAGTTGGGACCGCGCGCCGCCTATGCCAAACAGGCGATTCGCGACAAGTTGATCGAGCATAAGCAATACATCTCGACGTACGGTGAAGACATGCCCGAGGTCACGAATTGGCAATGGGGAAAAGCGGCGGCGGCGCGGACCAAGCGCAGGAGCTCGACTGAGGGCGACAACGCCTGAGGGGGGGGTAGATTGCCGGGCAGAGGCGTAGCGGTAGGAACGAGTGCTCCCCTGGGAGCCACGGTCTCTCCTCACGGTGTGAACTTCAGTCTGTATTGCCGGAGCGGTTCTCTCGTCGAATTGTTGCTGTTCGATCGGGTCGATGATCCGGCACCCAAAGAGATCATCGCGCTGGATCCGTCGCGGAACCGCACGTTCCATTACTGGCACATCCATGTTCCCGGTCTTTTCGCCGGTCAGCTCTACGGCTATCGCGTACATGGAGCCTCGGATCCGGAACGCGGGTTGAGGTTGGACTCCCGCAAGATCCTGCTGGATCCGTATGGCCGTGCCGTTGCCGTCCCCGAGCGCTATTGCCGTTTTCCCGCATCTCGCTCCGAGTTGACCTGCGATCGTGCCATGAAGAGCGTAGTGGTGGATCCGGATACCTACGATTGGGAAGGAGATCGTCCGCTCAAGCGACCGTCGGCTCGAACGATCATTTACGAAATGCACGTACGAGGGTTTACCCGTGATCCCAGTTCCGGTGTCGCACAAAAGTCTCGTGGAACGTACGCGGGGTTGATCGAGAAGATTCCGTATCTCAAGCAACTGGGTATAACCGCAGTGGAGTTGTTGCCGGTATTCCAGTTCGATGCCCAGGATTGTCCTCCCGAGCGGGTGAACTACTGGGGGTATTCGCCGGTGTCTTTTTTTGCTCCTCACCAGGCATATAGTTCACGTCAGGATCCGGTGGGAGCGATCGATGAATTCCGCGACATGGTCAAGGCGCTGCATCGGGCGGACATCGAGGTCATCCTGGACGTCGTCTATAACCACACGGCGGAGGGAAATGAGGACGGTCCGACCTTCTGTTATCGAGGGCTGGATAATGCCGCGTATTATCTTTTGGAGCAGGACCAACGCCGCTACAGCAATTATACGGGGACCGGCAACACGCTCAATGCCAATCATCCCATCGTGCGCCGTTTGATCGTCGACAGCCTTCGTTACTGGGTCGAAGTGATGCACGTGGACGGTTTCCGGTTCGACCTGGCCTCGATCCTCACGCGCGACGAAAGCGGTCGTCCGTTGAGCAATCCGCCGATCCTCTGGGACATCGAATCGGACCCCGTTCTGGCGGGGACGAAGTTGATCGCCGAAGCATGGGACGCGGCGGGACTGTACCAGGTCGGATCGTTCGTAGGGCACGGTTGGAAGGAGTGGAACGGCCTGTTCCGTGACGATGCGCGGGACTTTTTCAGGGGTGAGCGCGGATCGGCCAGGCGATTCGCCGACCGTCTGGTCGGCAGTCCCGAGCTCTACGGTCATAAGGAAAGGGAGCCCGAACAGAGCGTCAACTTTGTCACCTGCCATGACGGCTTCACGCTGAACGATCTCGTTTCGTATAACGACAAACACAACGAGGCCAATGGGGAACACAATCGCGACGGCTCCGATGACAATAAGAGTTGGAACTGCGGCGTCGAGCGGCCGGCAATCGATCCGAACGTTGAACGGTTGAGAAATCGGCAGGTCAAGAACCTTCTGGCCGTCACGCTCTTGTCGTTGGGGATGCCGATGATCGCCATGGGTGACGAGGTCCGGCGCACGCAAGGCGGTAACAACAATGCCTATTGTCAGGACAACGAAACGAGTTGGTTCGACTGGAGGCTCGTCGACAAGCATCCCGACATTCATCGGTTCGTGGCCTTGTTGAATGCCCGGCGGGCCTTGAGGGATGTCGAGCATGAACACCGGCAAACGTGTCTGAGCGACCTCATCCGCCATGCCACGAAAACCTGGCATGGAATCAAGCTCTACCAGCCGGATTGGAGCGTCGATTCGCACAGCATTGCCTTGACCGCTGCGCTGAAGCAGGAAGGATTGCTGGTTCACATGATCCTGAACGCGTATTGGGAGCCGCTGACATTCGAGCTCCCGGTTGTACGTGACGGCGCGTCTGCATGGCGACGTTGGATCGACACCGCGTTGGACGCGCCGCTGGACATTGTGCCTTGGCAAAGTGCCCCGGCCATCGCTGCATCCCATTATCGGTCGGAAGGCCGTTCCGTCGCCGTGTTGTATTTGCGTTCGAAGGAGCCGATTCAGGTTCGCGAGTTCGATCAATCCTTCTCGGCCCGATATGGTCGTCACGACGAGGACGTTGCCCTGACGCCGCAACTGGGGAATGCGGGTTGAGCAGTGGCGGAGTCGGTCATTTGTATGGAAGGGGGTATCCGGTATGGCGACAGGAAAAGGCGAACAACCATCGGCGGCATCCGACCAGCTGCAGCCGTTGCGTGATCTCTATGGGTGCGGACCCGTCGAAATCACCGGTACAAGGGACGCGCTGTACGAACGGCATCTGACGTTCGATCATGTCGTCGACGTCAATCGGGCTACTGACCGCCAACAGTTTGAATCCGCCGCCCGTTCGATCCGCGACGTCCTTTCCCAGCGCTGGCTTCGCACCGAGCAAACGTATGCCGCGGTCAATCCGAAGCGTGTGTATTACCTTTCCATGGAATTCCTTCTTGGCCGGTCGTTCGCCAATAACGTCATGAATGCGCTGCTTCATCCGGCGGTCATAGACATGGCTCGACAAAAGGGCCTTGACGTCATGGCGTTGACAGAAATGGAGCCGGATGCCGGATTGGGAAACGGAGGGCTCGGGCGGTTGGCCGCCTGTTTCATCGAATCGATGGCCACCCTCCAGATTCCCGGCATGGGGTACGGGTTGCGGTATGAATACGGAATATTCCGACAGTCGCTTCAAGACGGATGGCAAGTCGAACAGCCGGACAACTGGCTGCGAAGGCCGGATCCTTGGGAGGTGGCGAGAATCGATGAAGCCGTCGAAGTCAGACTCAATTGTTCGTTCGAATTGCAGGCCGGTGCGCTGAAACCGGTGTTCGGACGGCCGTCGATCCTGCTGGGCATTCCGTTCGATCGTCCGGTCATCGGATACGGGGGAAAAACGATCAACACGCTTCGACTGTGGGCAGCCGGGACGCCCGACTATTTTAATTTTCAGCGATTCAGTCGAGGCGACTTTGTCGGCGCGTTCGCGGAATCGCTCGGCGCGGAGTCCCTCACCCGTGTTTTATATCCCGATGACTCCACCTCCATGGGGCAGGGATTGCGCTTCTTGCAGGAGTATTTTTTGGTCGCCTGCGCGTTGAGCGATCTCATACGGCGCTTTAGAAGCGGAAATTCCGATTGGAATGTATTGCCGGAGAAGGTCGCCATCCAGCTGAACGATACCCATCCGGCACTGGCCGTTCCGGAACTCATGCGTATTCTCGTCGATGACGCCGGGCTCGGCTGGGACCGGGCGTGGGATCTGACACAACGGACGTTGGCGTATACCAATCACACGCTGTTACCCGAGGCGCTCGAAAAGTGGCCGCTTGCATGGTTCGAAGCCGTGGTGCCTCGACACCTCGACATTATCCTGGAAATCAATCGTCGTCTCCTGGGCGTCGTGCGGAGCCGCTGGCCGGTGAATGACGGTCGCGCGGAGCGGATCAGTCTCGTGGAAGAGGGGGAACATCGCAAGATCCGTATGGCCAATCTGGCCGTCGTCGGATCGCACAGCACCAACGGCGTGGCGGCGATTCATTCCCGGCTCTTGCGGTCGACCACGCTCCGCGATCTCGCCGAACTGTATCCCGATCGTTTCAACAACAAGACGAACGGAGTCACTCCACGGCGCTGGCTGCTGACGTGCAATCCGGGACTGGCGCGGGTGATCTCCGAGGCCATCGGCGCCGGCTGGGTCACCGATCTCCGCCAATTGGGCAGGCTCAAGCCGCTGGCCGGAGATCCAAGCTTTCTTGACGCGGTGTTCAAAGCAAAACGAGAGGCCAAGGTGAGGTTTGCGAATTGGCTCAAGTCCACGACGGGCGAACACGTCGATCCGGATACCATGCTCGATTGCCAGATCAAGCGCATTCATGAGTATAAGCGCCAGTTGTTGAACGCATTGCACATCGTCGTCCTGTACAACAGGCTTCGCGACAGCCGGAACATGGAGTTTCCGCCCCGCACGTTCATTTTTGCCGGCAAGGCGGCTCCCGCCTATACGCTGGCGAAGCTGATCATCAAGTTCATCAATAATCTGGCGGGCACCGTCAATGCCGATCCCGCTGTCGGTGGGCGATTGAAGGTGTTGTTCCTCCCGGATTATCGCGTCTCCTTGGCGGAATACCTCATTCCAGCGAGCGACGTATCGGAACAAATCTCGACCGCCGGATACGAAGCCAGCGGAACGAGCAACATGAAGTTCATGATGAACGGAGCTTTGACCGTCGGCACGCGTGACGGGGCGACGATTGAAATGGCGGAAGAGGCCGGCGAGGAGAACTTCTTCCTCTTCGGCCTCAGTGCCGGGGAAGTCGCCGATAGCCGCGGCTGGTACGACCCTCGCTGGCATTATGCGCACGAACCGGAAACGAAACGGGCATTGGACTTGATTGCGAGCGACTATTTCAGCCGGAACGAGCCGGGCGCCTTCCGGCCGATTTGCGACGTGCTGTTGAAGCGGGACTTCTACATGCACCTCGCGGATCTCAAGTCGTATGGCGAGACTCATGAAAAGGTGGGCCGGCTGTATGCCGATCAGAAGGGCTGGGCCGCGAAGGCCGCGATCAACATTGCCAGTTCAGGAAATTTTTCCAGTGACCGTACCATCAACGAGTATGCCGGGCAGATCTGGCGTGTGACTCCGTGCCCCGTGCCATGACGAGGCGAGCGACGGTCGGAGCGGGCGGTTCCCTCGTTGACTGGCTGTAATCGGCCCGCCGCTTCAGGGCCGTGGGTACTGCCAGCGAAATAATGGCTTGTGATATAGTGCCGCCGTGTCCTGCGTCCCTCGTTCTCATGCTCGCCCTTCACGAATGGACGGCCTATGAGTCAAAAAGACAGCGATAAGTCGAAGCTGAAGCGGAAGGAATACGAGAGAGAATTGCGCAAACTTCAGGCCGAACTGTGTCATCTCCAGGCCTGGGTCAAGGAGAAGGGGCTGCGCATCATCGTCGTGTTCGAAGGACGCGACGGAGCGGGGAAGGGAGGCACAATTCGGGCGATCACGGAGCGGGTCAGCCCGCGCGTCTTTCGGGTCGTCGCGCTGCCGGCCCCCTCCGATCGAGAGAAAACCCAAATGTTCATGCAACGGTATGTGCAGCATTTCCCCGCGGCCGGTGAAATCGTCATTTTCGACCGCAGTTGGTACAACCGGGCCGGCGTCGAGTACGTCATGGGCTTTTGTTCCAAGGAGGACCACCGCCGGTTTCTCGACCTCTGTCCGATCGTGGAGCGATACGTCGTGGACGGCGGAATGACGCTGGTCAAGTACTGGCTTGAGGTGAGCAACGAGGAGCAGGAACGGCGCTTCGAGGCTCGCCTGGAAGATCCGCTCCGTCAATGGAAGCTCAGTCCGATGGACCTTCCATCCCGGGAAAAGTGGTATGAGTACTCGCGCGCTCGCGACATGATGCTGGAAAAAACCGACACCAAGCACGCGCCCTGGCATATCGTACGCTCGGATGATAAGAAACGAGCCCGCCTCAACTGCATCAGCCACCTGCTGAGCCTGATTCCGTATAAGAAATTGCCTCGTGAAAAAGTGAAGTTGCCGGGCCGCTCGAAGAAGCATAAATACGACGACCAAGCCTCATTGAAGGGGCGGCGGTTCATACCGGCAAAATATTGACCGTACCGAACGACCACAGGAGGAATCCATGAAGGCTGAGGAAAAGAACGCCACGGCCGAGCATGCTCGTTTGCGCGCGGACGGCTCCGCATGGAAGCGGTGGGGGCCGTACTTGAGTGAGCGGCAGTGGGGAACGGTTCGGGAGGACTACAGCGAGAACGGCGACGCATGGAACTATTTTACGCATGATCACGCCCGCTCCCGTGCCTATCGCTGGGGTGAGGACGGACTTGCCGGCGTGTCCGACGAGAATCAGCGGCTCTGTTTCGCCCTGGCGCTATGGAATGGAAAGGATCCGATTCTCAAGGAACGCTTGTTTGGCTTGACCAACAGTGAAGCCAACCACGGCGAAGACGTCAAAGAGTACTACTTCTATCTCGACAGCACGCCGACGCACTCGTATATGAAATTTCTCTATAAGTATCCCCAGGCGGCGTATCCCTATAGTGATCTCGTGACGACGAATCAGCGGCGCACCCGGGAGGAGATGGAATACGAATTGCTCGACACCGGAGTCTTCGACCAGGACCGATACTTCGACGTGTATGTCGAATATGCCAAGGCGAACCCGGAAGATCTGTTGATACAGCTGACGGCGGTCAATCGCGGACCGGACGCTGCCGAGTTGCATCTGTTGCCGACCCTGTGGTTTCGCAACGACTGGGCCCAGTGGCTGGCCAAGCCGGCCAAGAAGCCGGTATTGAAGCAGGTGAAGGGTCCCAAAGGGACCAGCGCGGTATCGGCCGCGCATCCTACACTCGGGGAATACAGCTTCTACTGCGACGGGGACGTCCCGCTGCTGTTCACGGACAATGAAACCAACAACAAGAGACTGTTTCCCGATCATCCCAATGCGAGCCCTTATGTGAAGGACGGCATCAATAATTACGTGCTGCATGCTCAGAAGGATGCGGTCAATCCTGATCGAGTTGGCACGAAAGTCTCGCCGCATTACCGGTTCACGGTCGAGCCGGGCCGGTCGGCGACAGTGAAATTGCGTTTGATCCGACTCGTCGGTCCCCGGGAAGATACCGCGCCGTTCGGCGCGGCGTTTGACAAAATCCTCAGCGAGCGCGTCAAAGACGCCGACGAGTTTTACAAGGCGGTGACTCCGCCTTCCGTTGCTCCTGACGCGGCCAACGTGATGCGCCAGGCCCTGGCGGGCATGCTGTGGAGCAAGCAGTACTATTTTCTCGACGCGGACCAATGGCTCGAGGAACACCGCGCGCATCCGTTGCATCGGGAAAGTCGGGAGTTTCGCAATCGCGAATGGTTCCACATGATCAACCGCGATATTATTTCCATGCCGGACAAGTGGGAGTACCCCTGGTATGCCGCATGGGATCTGGCCTTTCATACGTTGCCGCTGTCGATCGTGGATCCCGACTTTGCCAAACAGCAAATGCAACTGATGTTGCGAGGCGTCTATCAGCATCCCAGCGGCCAGATTCCTGCTTATGAGTGGAACTTCAGCGACGTCAATCCTCCGGTACATGCGTGGGCCACGTTGTTTCTTCACCGCACCGAGCTGGCGATTCGTGGCGAAGGCGATATCGATTTTCTCAAGTCCGCTTTCAACAAACTCTTGCTCAACTTCACCTGGTGGATGAACCGCAAGGACCGTTTCGGAAAGAACGTGTTCGAGGGCGGATTTCTCGGGCTCGACAACATCGGCGTGTTCGATCGAAGCGCGGCCTTGCCCACGGGAGGCCATTTGGAGCAGGCCGACGGCACGGCCTGGATGGCGCTGTTCAGCCAGAACATGCTGGAACTCGCCGTGGAGATCGTCCCGCACGATCGCGCCTATCTCGACATGGTCTCGAAGTTCGTCGAGCACTTTCTCTATATCGCCGCGGCCATGAACAAGCCGGGACCCGATGGCATGTGGGACGAGGAGGACGGGTTCTATTATGATTTGCTGCGGCTGCCTGACGGGAGCGCCACGAGGCTCAAGGTTCGTTCCATGGTGGGATTACTGCCGCTGTGTGCGACGTCTGTGGTCGAAGAATGGCAGCGCGCCAGGGTTCCCGAGGCGACGGCCCGATTTCAAGAGCGGGTCCTGCAGATGCCGGAGCTTCTTCGTTCCGTGCATCTCACGGGTCCCGGCCATCAGGGAGTGAACAACCGTGGAATCTTCGCGCTGGTCAATCAGGACCGGTTGCGCAGGATCTTGTCGAAGATGCTGGACGAACAGGAGTTCCTGAGCCCCTACGGCATCCGGTCGCTGTCCAAGTATCATCAGACGCATCCCTATGTGTTTCATACCGGCGGCCAGGAGTACCGGGTGGACTATCTGCCGGCAGAATCGAATACGGGCATGTTCGGAGGCAATTCCAACTGGCGCGGACCGGTATGGATGCCGGTCAATGCGATGATCATACGAGCCCTCCTGTCCTACTATCTGTACTATGGGGACAGTTTCAAGGTGGAGTGCCCGACCGGATCCGGCCGGATGATGAATCTCTTCGAAGTGAGCAAGGAGATTGCCGACCGTCTGACCGGCATCTTTTTGCGCGACGCGCAGGGAAAGCGGCCGGTATACGGCGGCTGCAAGAAATTTCAGGACGACGCGCACTGGCGCGACCATATCCTGTTCTATGAATATTTCCACGGGGACGACGGTGCGGGGCTGGGAGCCAGTCATCAAACGGGGTGGACCGGGCTGGTGGCGAAGATGATCGAGCTCTATGGAATGCTCGACCCGAAGAAACTTCTCCAGGAAGGAAAACGCGGCACATTCGTGGAGCGAGCGCCCATTAACTAGGGAAGATCAGAATAGACAGCGCGCTGATTTTCCGGTAGACTGCAGCGCCTTTCCGTACGGGACGGGCAATATTCGAATCATGGGCGCAGGAATTCACTGTCGAGAACAGGAGGATGGCATGGGGAAACATTTCGCTACTGGGCTGGTGCTCTTTGGACTGATGACGATGGTCGCCGGCTGCACCAGTTATTACCGCGTGACCGATCCGGCTTCCGGCAAGACCTACTACACCACGGAGATGAAGGATGCCGGCAGAGGCGGGGCCGTGAAGATCAAGGATGCAAAATCAGGAAGCATGGTGACGTTGCAGTCTTCCGAGGTGAAGGAGATCAGCGAGGAGGAATATGAAGCCGCCCTCAAGGCTCCCTCGATGAAGGCGACGGCTCCCATGCCCTCTGCTGAGAAGGCAACGGCACCTATGCCTTCTGCTGAAAAGGCGACGGCTCCCATGCCTCCTGCTGAGCCTCAACCGGCCGCAAAGTAAACAGAGGTTGCCCCTGCCGTGCCGGTTACCATCACCGGCATTGACGGGGATGCTGAAGCTGGCTATAACGAGCAGAGTTTTGTTGGTTTCCTGGGCGGCTGTCATGGATCGGTATTTCCGCACAATGGTATATATCTTGGCGCTGATCATTCTTCTGTCAGGATATGGCTCTCCCGTGTTGGCCGAAGAAACCTCCCCCGACGCCCCGTTTTCCGACAAGCTGATGATCCGCGGCGGCTGGGCCTATGTATTCGGAGCGACGGCCAATGCGTCTGTCGCGGGTCCCGTGTTGGGTCTTGGGGCCGCCGTGGATTTCACCAACACACTCGGTGGAAACAGCAGTACCGACGCGTTCAGAATCGATGGGCTCTATCGGTTCAATGACCGGCATGCCGTCGGCGTCTCCTGGTATCGAGTCGGATTGAGCGGCAACAAGGCTCTCACCCAGGACATTCAGATCGGTGATAACGCCGTGTCTGCCGGCGCGACGACGCAGACCGGCTTGAGCTTCAATACCTACCGGTTGCTCTACAACTATTCCTTCTATCGGACCGACAAAGCGGAGCTCGCATTCTCTCCCGGATTGTACATGATGAAGACCAACTTCAACTTTGCAGCTCAGGGGACGATCAACGGTGTGACGAGAAATACGGCGCTGGTCAATGAACAGATCACGCTTCCCCTTCCTTCGGTCGGTCTCGTCGCGAATTACGACATTACCAAGAAGCTCCAGTTTCAGAGTCGGTTCGATTTCTTCTATTTGTCCATCAACTCCTATTCGGGATCGATGTTCGAATTCTACGGTGGTCTGGAGTATCGGCTCTTCAAGCATTTTGCGATGGGGGCCGCATATGACCGATTGATCGCCGGCCTAAGAGGAGATGGAGACAAAGGATTCACCGTGAATTTCAGTTACAACCTGGCCTACGTGTATGCCACGCTTTATGCCTTCTAGGCTGGACAACGCCTGATTCTCGATGAACCCGTGTCCTTCAGGACACCGATCCGCTGAACTCCGGCCCGTCGTTCTTCATTCTATTTCTTTTTCAAAGGTTCTTCATCCGCTGCTGCGCATACATCGAAGTGCCCTAATCACGGACGGTTGCCGATGGCACATCGGTATGACAAACGAGGCAGCGCGGATGTCCGACGGAGGCGGGCTGAGAATCTGCAGCCACGCGGCCACCGACGGATCGCTCCATCGAACGCTATGACAGTGCATGAGAACGAGTTCGTGCGAATTCGGCGACATCGCAACGCGGTGCGCGGAAGGAGGATCTTATGAACTGGCTGAAAGGTGTGATGCCTCTGGCTGTGATCGGCAGCGTGGTCGTCCTGGTCAGCGTGGTCAGGATGGAGCCCGTCATGGCCGAATCGGAGACGGCACAACCGACCTTCAAAGAACTCATGGAACGAAAGGCCAAGGCCAATGCCAATGCCGGGCCAGAAGTCGCAGCCGGGATGCCGGACGATGCACTGGGACGTGGGACGCCGCGGTCCAGTGTCCAGGGGTATTTGAAGGCGGCAGGGGAGCGGAACTATACGCGGGCCGCGGAGTTTTTGGACCTTCGGAATCTGCCGACGGGCTTGAGCGAAAGCCAGGGGCCTGAGCTCGCGCGTGAACTGAAAATCGTCTTGGACCGGACGCTCTGGATCGATGTGGAGACGCTCAGCGCCAATCCGGAGGGAGAGTCCAACGACAATCTTCCCGTGGTGCGGGAGCGGATTGGGGGGCTGTCCATTGAGGGCAAAACGTACGACTTGCTCATGCAGCGGGTGCCACGCGGCGACGGCGTCTATATCTGGAAATTTTCAAGTCTGACGGTAGCGGAAATCCCAATGCTCTATCAGCAGTTCGGGTACGGCCCGCTGGAGCATGTGTTGCCCGCCTGGTTGTTCGACGTCTCAATCTTGGGCGTCCATCTCGTGGTCTGGGCCGTGGCGGTCGTGATCAGCATCCTGTTGATCCCGGTCGCCCGTCTTGTGACCTGGCTGCTGGTTTCCCTGCTGGGTGCAGTGCGGGCCGACCTGGCGCAACAATTCACTCAGTATTTCAGGGGCCCGTTCACCCTTCTCGTCTGGACGGTTCTCGGACGCGAAGCGATCGGTCTGATCGGGCCATCAGTGGCGGTCCGCGCGCTCGGGCAGGCCCGTACCGTCCAGGTGATCGCGCTGGCCTGGTTTCTCCTTCGCTTCGTCGACTTCGCTGCGCATCGCATCGGGATCAATCTCGACCACCAGGGACTCAGCGGGTCACGCGTCCTGCTCGTGCCTGTGGCCAGATTGATTAAGGTCCTCGCGCTTGCCGGCGCGATCCTCCTCTGGCTGGACAACGCGGGATACAAGGTCACGACGCTGCTTGCCGGCCTCAGCATCAGCGGTGTCGCCGTGGCGCTGGCTTCGCAAAAGACGTTGGAGAATATCTTCGGTGCGCTGACGCTGTTTACGTCCCGGCCGGTGAAGGTCGGAGACTTCTGCCGGTTCGGCGACAAGGTGGGGACGATCGAGGAAATCGGCCTGCGGGCCACCCGCATCAGAACACTGGACCGTACGGTCATCACCGTCGCCAATGCCGAATTTGCCAATCTCCATCTGGATAATTATTCGGAGCGCGACCGGTTTTGGTATCACCCGACTCTCCAGCTGCGGTACGAAACCACGCCGGATCAAATTCGGTACATCCTGATCGAGGTGCGCAAGATGCTCTATGCGCATCCAAAGATCGTCTCGGAACCGCTCCATGTTCGTTTCAAGGGATTCGGCGCCTATTCGCTCGACATCGACGTCTTTGCATACATCGGAGTGACGAACTATACCGAGTCCCTGGAGATTGCCGAAGACCTGAATCTGCGGATCATGGACGTCATCGCGGCGGCCGGGTCGGACTTCGCATTTCCCTCAGAGGTGCAATATTCACTTCCGGGGAAGCCGTTCGACGAGGAGCGGGCCAAGGCGGTTACCGCCGCCGTCAAGGACTGGAAGTCGAAGCGGGAGCTGTATCTACCGGACTTTCCGTCCGACAAGATTGCCGCCTTGAAAAGTACGCTGGCGTATCCGCCGGAAGGTTCGCCGCACTATGCGCAGGCCAAAGCATGAGGACCGAATCGTCCGTGTCCTGGCTGGTACCTGTTAATTTTGACAGTTTCGACGTCCTGGGTTTCATGGCAAAAAGATCGCGGATTTCATAGGAAGAGGTTGGAATGATGCAATGGAGAATCGGAAAGTCGCCGTGGTTCGCGGTGCTGCTTCTGCTGTCGTTTGCCGGGTGCGAATACGTCCGGCCGACGTTGAATCAACCGTTGGAGACGTGGAATCCGACTGGCGGGTATCGCTTCACCAACGTCGCGCCGCCGGAGTCCGACAACAGCGATAGTTTCCTGTTCGTCGCCGCGTTTTCCGGGGGAGGTACGCGTGCTTCTACGTTGGCATTCGGCGCCCTGCGCGAGCTGGCCCTGCAGGAGATTGTTTGGGAAGGCAAGAGGAAGCGTCTCCTCGACGAGCTCGATCTTATTCATGCCCTGTCCGGCGGAACGTTCACGGGTGGATACTATGCGCTGTACCGGGACCGGATTTTTCACGATTTTGAGTACCGGTTCTTGCGAAAGAATTGGGAGAACGAACTCAAGGCGCGGGTCTTCAAATCGCCCAGCAACTGGATCCGGCTCTGGTCGCCCTATTTCGGCCGCGCCCACCTGATGTCGGAACTTTTGAATGAAGCGCTGTTCGATCACAAGACCTATGCGGATCTGGCCGCGCTGCATCAACGGCCGATGCTGATCATCCATGCGTCCGATATGGCCACGTTGGCGCGGTTTGAATTCACGCAATTCCAGTTCGATATTATCTGTTCCGATCTCAGCCAGCTGCCCATTGCCGATGCTTCCGCCGCCTCGGCTGCGCTTCCCCTCGTTCTGAGTCCGATCTCGCTGAAGAACTATGCGAACAACTGCAAGTATGAGGTGCCGGCATGGTTGGAAGAGGCGAAGCGTCGGGGCAAAATTGGAGGTCAACGAGCCAACGAGTTGCTCTCTTACACAGACGTCAAGAAACGTCCGTACATCCACCTGCTCGATGGCGGTCTGTCGGACAATCTTGCGCTGCGTGGCATCATCGAAAACAGCGGCTTGCAGGGAGGGTTTGAAAAGCTGTTGGTTGCGGCGGGCGTGAAGAACATCAAGAAATTTGTCATTTTGACCGTGAATGCCGAGACGTCTCCGGATGTGATGGAATTCCGCAGCGATCATGTTCCGGTCATTTCCAAGGCCATGAGCTCATTGGTCGACATTCCGATCAACCGGTACTCTTTCGATACCACGACGCTCATCAAGATGGGCGTGGAAAAATGGCGGACGGAACTCCAACTCAAACCGCGTCCTCCGGGGGGGCCTTTTGCCGAAGACGCCGACATTTATTTCATCAACGCCAGTCTAAATGAGATCGAGGATCCGGACGAGCGCATTTCCATGATGAAAATTCCCACGACGTTGTATTTGACGGACGACCAGATCGACCGACTGGTGACGACGGCCGCGAAGCTGATTCGAAACGACAAGGAGTTTCAGCGGTTGATGAAGGATATCAAAGCACCGGATATTCCGGCGCCGTCGGAGCGGACGTCGGAATCGCAGCCGGTTGGAGCGGAGGCCCAGCCGAAGTAGCAGATGGCGGCGCTGCCCCATTGAGTGGCGAAGCGCTTGTAAGAGGGATCATGAAAAGGGACTGGGAGTCATGATGGCAAAGTATCGACATGCTGTGTCCTGCGTGGCACGTGTCGTGTGTCTGGTTGTCCTGTTGTCCGAGTCGGAGACGTGGGCCGGTGGGTTGTCTCTCTACGAGATAGCGACGGCCGACGTCGGTCTGGCCAGTGCCGGATGGGCTGCCCGCGCACAGGATCCCGCCACGTTGCTCAAGAACCCCGCCGGCATGAGCCGGCTGACGGGGAATCAGTTTCAGGCCGGCGCGCAGCTGTTGCAGGCCGGCATCGGCTTCAGTCCCTCGGCCGGAACGACAGTGGACGGGAACAGCGGCGGCAATCCGGTCGGCGTACTGCCGAGCATGAGCCTGTTCTACGTTCACGGCTTGGGCGAGGACGTGAAGGTGGGACTCGGCGTCTTCTCGAATTTCGGGCTCGGTATGAGCTACAACTCCGGATGGGTCGGCCGCTACTACGCGCAGGAAAACACGCTGATTGGGATCAGCATAATGCCGGGCCTCAGCTATCGCATCAATGACAAGTTCTCCATCGGGGCCGCGGCCAACGTCATGATCGGCTATCTGAACTACAGCGCTGCCGTGAACAATCGAGCGTTTCTTAATGTTCCTGACGGAAACATGCAAATGACGGACACGACCGTCGGGGCCGGCGGCAACGTCGGGATACTCTTTGAGCCTCGAACAGGCACCAGGTTCGGCGTCACGTATTATTCCCAGATCAAGCTGAACTTCGGTGCCACGCCTACCTTTACCAATCTGACCGGTCCGTTGGGCACGGCATTGCAGAACAACGGCCTATTGAACCGCACGCTCGATCTTGGGATGACCGTGCCGCAATCGGTCATGGTGAGTTCGTATCATGAGTTCACGGATCGCTGGGCGATGATGCTGGACTTCGGCTGGCAGGACTGGAGCCAGTTCGGCAAGGTGGACGTCGGCGTCACCGGGGGCAACGCCACGCCGAGCCTCACCACCGCCATCAATTATCAAGACACCTTCCACGTGGCGCTGGGAAACCGCTATCGGCTCGCGGAGGCCTGGCTGCTCAACAGCGGATTCGCCTGGGACAGTTCGATGCTCAAGGACCAGGACCGCACCGTGACCCTTCCGATCGGGCAGCAATTCCGGTTCGGGCTGGGCGCCGAATGGCAGGCCAATCCCAAGCTGAATGTGGCGTTCAGCTATGAACTGGCCTACGGCGGCGACTTGCCCGTGAATCAGAATCGAGGTCCCCTGGCCGGGGCCGTGGTCGGACAATTCCCGGGAACCTACATCAATTTCTTTCAGGTGAGCTTCATTTGGGGCAAGGGGGCGGGCGCGGCGTGAACGGAGAACACGTCGAGTTGATTTATCGCGGGAGGAAACGGCGAGACGAACGCGTCGGGTGTCATGAGTTATAACGCGAGCACGGAGCTGCTGCTCGTCGGCCTCTTTGCCGGCATGATGATCGCGCTCGTGATCGGACAGCGTCTCGGCCGCCGGGACCGGTCTGAGGACACGGACTCGACGCTCCTACGGCTGACGGCCGTGGAAGCGGCCATTTTCGGCTTGATGGGTTTGATGATCGCCTTTACATTCTCAGGGGCCGCCGATCGATACGAAATGCGGCGGCAGCTTGTGGTGGATGAAGCCAACAATATCGGCACCGCCTATTTACGATTGGATCTCCTTCCTGCCTCCAAGCAGCCGGCTCTACGCGAGCAGTACCGGCAATATGTGAAGGCGAGACTCGGCGCCTATCGGGGGTCGGACCTCGACATGTCGAATGCCGAGATGGCCAAGGTGGCTGCACTCCAGCAGGACATGTGGAGCGGGACGGTGGCCGCCCTGGAAGCGGTGGACCCGGAATTTGTGGACTTCGTCCTGTCTCCCCTGAACGACCTGATCGAAATTACGACCAGCCGGACCATCGCTGCCCTGTCGCATACTCCGAAGCTGATCATGGCCATGCTCTTACTACTGAGCCTCGTGTGCTCACTGTTGGCCGGATATGTCATTGCCGGTATCCAGACGCGTCAGGTGGGACTTCACCTGCTTGCGTTCGCATTCGTGATGACCGCGACGATCTTTCTCATCATCGATCTGGATTATCCGCGCGATGGAATCATTCGTCTGGATTTTGCCGACAAGGCATTGGAAGACCTGTTGGTCCGTATGAAATGACGGCGCGGCCCTGGACGATGACGGACGAAACGACTCGGATGCACCCATGGTCCGGGAACAATCTAACCTAACCGGGAGAAGACGCTGATGAGTCGATGGACAGCGTGCGGTCGGGCCTGTATTTATGCGATAGGCGTATTGATGATGGTCGGGGCCGAGAACGTCCCGGCCGCAGAGAGGCTGGACCGCACGGTGTTGCCGATCCGGCAACCGAAGCTGCCGGCCATTACCGCGCTCGACGCCAGAAACGTGGCCGCGCCCCCTCGCTTTGAAATCAGCGCTCCTCGCGGAGCCCCCAATGTGCTCATCCTGCTCATCGACGACTTGGGATTCGGCATGTCCAGTGTCTTCGGCGGGCCCATTCGTATGCCGACGGCCGAACGGCTGGCCGCCAACGGACTGCGTTACAACCATTTTCATACCACGGCCCTCTGTTCCCCGACCCGCACGGCATTGCTCAGCGGCCGCAACCATCACATGAACAACATGGGCGGCATCACCGAGATCGCGACGGCGTTTCCGGGCAACACCGGACAGCGTCCGAACGAAGTGGCGCCGCTGGCCGAAATGCTGCGGCTGAACGGGTACAGCACGGGCTTCTTCGGCAAGAACCACGAGACCGCTACGTGGGAGGTGAGTCCATCCGGTCCGACCGATCGGTGGCCCACTCGGTCCGGTTTCGACAAGTTCTATGGATTCATCGGCGGCGAAACCAATCAATGGTCTCCGCTGGTGTATGACGGGCTGACGCAAGTGGAACTGCCCCAGGACTCCAACTATCACTTCATGAACGACATGACGAATCAGGCGATTCATTGGATGCGGTCACAGAAATCGCTGACGCCTGACAAGCCGTTCTTTATCTACTTTGCGCCGGGAGCGACGCACGCGCCTCACCACGTTCCGAAGGAGTGGATTGCGAAGTACAAGGGGCAATTCGACGGCGGGTGGGACCGCTTCCGTGAAGAGACGCTGGCCCGTCAGATCAAGCTCGGGGTGGTGCCGGAAGGTACCGCACTTGCGCCCAAACCGGAGGCCATCAAAGACTGGGACAAGCTGACGGCGGACGAGAGGAAACTGTTCACCCGCCAGATGGAAATCTTTGCGGGATTCGGCGAATATACGGACAGCGAGATTGGCCGCCTGCTTCGGGCTCTGGAAGAGACCGGGCAGATGAACGATACGTTGATCTTCTACATCCTCGGTGATAACGGTACGAGCGCCGAAGGCGGCCCGAATGGTCTCTTCAACGAATACACGTATTTCAACCATGTTCCGGAATCCGTCGAGAGCATCCTCCAACATTTCGACGAACTCGGCGGGCCGATGTCCTATAACCACATGGCGGCTGGATGGGCGGTGGCGGGAGACACGCCGTTCGCGTGGACCAAGCAAGTCGCCTCCAATTTCGGCGGGACCCGCAACGGCCTGGTGATTCATTGGCCGAAGGGCATCAGTTCCAGAGGCGAACTGCGGAGCCAGTTCCATCACGTCATCGATGTCACACCGACGGTCCTGGAAGCGGCGAAGCTACCGGAACCAAAGGTGGTCAATGGAAGCAAACAAGAGCCGATTGAGGGCGTCAGCATGGTGTATTCCTTTGAGGATGCGAACGCAAAAGGGCGCCACCACGTCCAGTATTTCGAGATCATGGGCAATCGCGGTATCTACGCGGATGGGTGGCTCGCCGGCACCGTGCATCGGGCTCCTTGGGAATATGAGCCGCGCCGGACGCTTGTCGACGACAAGTGGGAACTGTATGACGCGCGCACGGATTTCAGCCTGGTCAACGATCTGGCCGGCAAGAATCCGGCCAAGCTGAAACAACTGCAAGACCTCTTTCTGAAAGAAGCCGTCAAGTACCGAGTCCTCCCGATCGACGATCGTTTGCTCGAACGTCTCAACCCCGCCACGGCCGGAAGACCGGATCTGATGGCGGGCCGCACGAGCTTGACCGTCTATGAGGGCATGAAGGGCATGTCGGAAAATGTCTTCATCAACACGAAGAACCGATCGCATTCCATCACGGCTTCGGTCGAAATTCCGGAAGGCGGGGCCGACGGCGTCCTGCTTGCCCAGGCCGGGAGATTCGGCGGCTGGAGCCTCTATATGAAGGACGGCAAGCCGACCTATACCTATAATTTCGTCGGACTGCAGCGCTTTACCGTGTCATCGCCGGAGCCGCTGGCGGCAGGAACGGCGACCGTCCGGTATGAATTCGACTATGACGGCGGCGGACCGGGTAAGGGGGGAACGGGCCGGCTGCTTGTGAATGGCAAGCCGGTGGCCCAGGGTCGGATCGACCATACGCAATGTTGTGTATTTTCGGCCGACGAAGGGGCCGACGTTGGCATGGACGACGGAACGCCCGTGTCGGAAGACTACAAGGCTGGAGACAACGCGTTCACGGGAAAGATCCAGCGCATCACGATCGAACTGGCGCAACAGAAACTCGGAACGGCCGCCGAAGAGGCGTCCGGTGTCGTGAGACGCGCCGATTAAGCGAACCCTGAAAGAAGGGAGTGTATATGGATCAACGCCGTACCGTGCCGAGGTCACACCCGATCCTGGCGAGCCTGCTCATGCTGGCCGCACTGGTCGGATGTTCCAGCAAGCCGGCTCATTATGAATCGAAATGGCCGCTGGTCCCCATACAGAACCTCAACACCGTCGTCGGTGAATGGCAAGGCGTCGTGATGAAGGAGCGCCGCGTGGTGCCGGCCGGTGAGGTCAAGCTGATGATTCGCGAGAACGGCACCTATCTCTTCGTCGGTCAAACCGCGTCCGATATGGTCCTCGGCACCGGCAATGTGGAGGTTCGTGACGGTCGTTTGGAGGGAGGCTCGGATCTCCGAACCATTACCGGCACCCTCCACGACAAGAAGGGCAAGCCGCTCCTTTTCATCGTGGCGGCCAACCGGCAGACGGGCGACCGCTTTCACGGAGAGTTTACGAGAACCGAATGATCGCCGACCACCACGCGATGGCGGGTTCGCTGGCGTGTCTGCTTTTCGGCCTCGCAGCCTGCACGTCCATCGACGTCAGGACGGAACACGATCCTGCCGCCGATTTTTCACGCTTCAAGACCTTCGCCTTCGCCGAGCGGCCGGTCGCCGAGGAAAGCGGCCTCGACAACGACGCTGCCGCTCGCGACCGGATCGAGTCGGCCTTGTCGCGTGAATTGACGAACAGGGACGTGCATCGCGTTCGAGTGGAGCAGCAGCCGGATCTCACGGTGTATTATGCCGTGGCGGTCCATGAAAAAATTCAGAAGGCCTGGCGCACCGGCTACGGCTGGGGGGCGAGGTACGGCGGCGGCCAAACCACCTATCCCTATGAAGAGGGTACGCTGATCGTGGACCTGGTGGATCCGGTCAAACAGGAGTTGATGTGGCGGGCGACGATGAATACGCATCTGGAGGAGACCTCGACCGGAAGGCTCGATCAGGCAGACCGGGCGATCGCGCGGGCATTCGAGCAGTATCCTCCCCGCACAGAGGCTGCCAAGTGATCGAAGCGGCGGCCATAACGCGCGAAGCATGAGCAAGCGAGAGAAGAGGTAATTGTTCAGGAGACGACTATGACCGAACGTTGGTTACGATGGAACACTGCGGCAGGGTGCGGAGTGCTGGCGATAGTTGGATTGGTCTGGTCGGTCATGCTGCCGGCGGCCGTCTCGGCGCAGTCTCCTCCGGCCCCCGCCGACCAGGGGCGAATCAAACCGTCCGAACAGGCGGTTGCGCCTGAACCGGAAACCTATAGCGAGCGGGTTCTCGTGAAGCCGACCGAGGGGTATATTGCCGCATTCGGCGGTTATACGTTCGGGGGAAAATTCAATACCGACGGCATCGGGAATCTGGCCGGGGATAGCTTCGGCAATCGCAACCTCGCCGACTCCGGGGTCTATGGCGCCAAGGCCGGAGGATTCTTCTCCGATGAACTGAGCTGGTTTGGAGTGGAACTCGAGGCCTTCAATACCACGCCCAACATTCAGCAGCAGGGTGCCGCGCCGGGCAGTTACATGCGCGTCACGACCCTGGCGGTGAATGCGATCTTCCGAGGGCAGTTCTCCTGCACCACGACGACGGACCATACGGAGCAGGTGACTCGTCGAATCGAGATGCGGTATGAGAAGGAGTTTTGCCGGCTGCAGCCCTACGTCGGAATCGGTCTGGGTATCAATTGGACCTATCTTCAAAACAGCAACTTTACCGCCCGTGACAATTTTGTGCCGGGCCTGAACGTGTTGGGCGGGTTGCGCTACTATCTGACCGAACGCATCGGCATTTTCACCGAGTACAAGTACAACCGGGCGACCTTTGATTTCGTGTCCGGCACCGGGCCGCTGACGGGCTTTCAAGGCACATACTCCATCAACCACATCGTCGCCGGATTCTCCTACCATTATTGAAACGGCAGACCCCTCAATTGTTGCGCCTCCGGCACGCCGTGCCGTAGAGTGCTTTCTGCTATGACCGGGGCCCGTTCCACCTTCCGCCATCCGAGCGTCCGTACCGTCGGCTACGTCCTGTTGGGATTCGGCCTCTCCCTGATCCTTTTCCTCTTGTACCTGCAGACGTCCCATGCCTTCAGGCACGTGATCGTCCCGCTGACGAATGCGCTGCTCCAGGGCGACCTCGAGGCGGAGAACGGATCGCTGACGCTGCCGGCCACGCTCGACGTCACGGGGGTGTCGTACCGCGAGCCTGAAATAGGCCTGGTCGTGAACGTCGGCCGGCTTCAGTTCAGCTTGGGGGCCTTGGCGTCTCTTCGCGAGGGGGCGGTGGTTCTCGACGACATCAGGATCGATCACGGGGAAATCGGACTCGTCGTGTCACCGGAGCCGAACGGAACGCCTCCGGACGTGGCATCCTCTACGGACAATCCGTTTCTTCGTGTGGTCATACGCCGCGGTCATATGGAGGCCTGCGCCCTGTTCGTCAAAACGCACGATCAGGATTTTACCGTGACGGACCTCGACGCCACCGTGAAGGACGTGGGATTCAAACGAAACGGTACCATCGATGCGCAAGGGGAGTTGATGCTTCGGCGTCAGGCGAATGGAAATCGTTGGGCGGGCCGGGTGGTCGTGACCGGATCGCTCCGTCAGGATGCCGGCGGCGGGCGGCTCCAGTGGGACGCGGTCAATGAACTGATCGTTCGGGATTCGCCTTTGAACGCAAGCGGAATCGCGGCGGGGATTCTCTCGGTCGATCAGCGGACGACCGGGAGCTACGATCTCGTTGACGCGGCGCTGCAAGCCGAATCCGTCTTTACGGTCAGGCTGGGAGAGAACCGCCTTGTCGATGCGTCCGCGACGCTGCGGAGAACCGGTGCGGGACGGCAGGCGGAGACGGATCTCGGCTTGCGGATTCAGGAAGTCACGGAGCAGGCGCTCAATCTGCTGGTGGACGAACAGCAGGCCATTCGCCTTCGTGCCGCGCACGTCGGCGGGTATGTGGACGTCCATGCCGTGGGGGCACGGTATGCCGTTCGCTCGGTCTTCGCGGGAGAGAAGCTGCAGGTCGTCTTCGATGAGGCCGTCACGCCTCCATTAGACATCGATCTTGCCCAGACCGGGACGTTCGACAGTGATTCGATGAACCTGGCATTGGAGATCTTTGATGTGCATGCGGCGGATCAATACAAGGTTTGGCTGGCGGGAGAACTGACGCGGACCCTGACGTTCAGGCTCGGCGCGGGTCAGGCCGAGCAAGAGGATCCGGAACCGGGGAATGCCGCTCAAGCCGACTGGGCTCTCAGGATCAATGATTTGAGCGTGGCCGACCTGCGCCAGTGGTTCGGAGTGTTTCGCTGGAAAGGATTGGATGGCTTGCAGGAGGGACGGGTGGGAGGCTTCATGACGGCCTCCGGACGCCGCAGCGGGAAGGCAGTGGATCTCGCCCTCAACCTGACAGTCACGGATGTCGTCATGGCAGCCTCCGACGGGGTGCAACTCGCTCCGCCGGTGACCTTCAAGCACGTCGGCCGCGGCACCCTGATCGAGTTCACCAAACTGAAGATTTCCTCGTTTACGACCACGGCATCGGTCTTGGGAGAACGATCCACGGGGATGCTGAAGTTGTCGGGCATGGTTGATCTGGCCTCACAGGGAACGGAGCTCGATCTGCACGGCTCCCTGGCGTTGAACGATCTGCACGCCGGCGCGCTCAACCCCGTGTTGGCCCGATGGACGACCGCGGGGTTCAATCGAGGGCACTTCAACGGGACCGCGCAAGCCTCGGTCACCGGA
Source organism: Nitrospira japonica (assembly GCF_900169565.1). Taxonomy (NCBI): domain Bacteria; kingdom Pseudomonadati; phylum Nitrospirota; class Nitrospiria; order Nitrospirales; family Nitrospiraceae; genus Nitrospira; species Nitrospira japonica. The sequence continues at coordinate 2,763,599 of NZ_LT828648.1, forward strand.
GCATGGATCAGGTGGGACATGGACCTCCAAGGCCGGCAGATCAGTTTGTACCTTCCGAATAGGGTTCACCCGACTCATCCGGCGGACTTGGTGGTGAAGCAGATGGGGCGCATCGATCGGACAGGACAGGTGCTCCATATCGACAAGGCCGTCCTCCACACGTTTCAACAATCACGTCCGGTCCTTACGGCCGTCCTGGACCATCCGATCCAGATGGCCTTGAATCGCACGGGACGGACGCGGCCGGCCGCACGGGGAGACAATCCGTTGGCCACGTTGGGGATCGAAATCCACCGGTTGGACGTCGAAGATGTGAGGCCTCGGCTCGAATTCCTGAAGCTGGCGGTTCTTGACCAGATCAAGACCGGGTTCGTCGATTCACGGCTGACGATCCGTTGGTGGGGAGAGGCGGAGCCACTGGCCGTCTCGGGGACGTTCGATTTCGAGGGTGTGACCCTCGACGCCGGCCCCCTGCGGATCGCCAAGCCTCTTACGCTTCGTAACCGAATCGAAGCCACAGTCAAGGACTCGTCCTTCGTCGAACTGGCGACATGGAGCCTGCGCACGTTCGACGGGGCGGCAGCCGTGGCGGACGCCCGCCTCAGCGGCACGGCCGACCTGTCCGACGGGACCATGGATCTCAGCATGCGGTTCGGTGCGCAGGACATGCCGGGGCTTCTGCTCCGCCTGGGTCTGCTGGATAAGCTTCGACTCAAGTCTGTGACAGGCGGATCCGTTACGGCAGACGTGCGGGCGTCCAGTCAAGGCGGCGAGGCTCCCGTGTCGTTGCGGATCGGCATTCGCTCGCGAAGTCTTCGCTTCACACCGCTTCCACGACATATTCTGACCTACGACGTCGACGCGCGCGGGACGGTGGAGGTCAATGGACCCAGGACGGCCGTTGAGTTGAAGCCGCTGGTTCTGACATTCAGACATGCAGCAAAGGGGGCCGGTTCCATGTCGGTCTGGGGACGATGGCCGATCGCCGCGTCGGAATCCGAGGCGACGGCCAGGCTTGTCACCAAACAACTGGACTGCGGACCCCTCATCGACCTCTATGGAGTATTGCCCGGGCGTCTTGCCGGTCCGCTTCCACTGAACGCCGATCTGAACGTGATCATGGACAGGAAGAGTGGAGCAGTGACTGTGAATGGACAGGAAACCATTGGCCCGGCGAGGGTGTCTCGAAAAGACGGGGGGCCGGTCGAAGCCACGGTTCGACTCGGGCAGGACGTGACCTGGCACGATCGGTCGGTGACCGTCTCAAAGTTGACCCTGGCATCGGACCGGCCCAACGGCACGGCGGATCACGCGTCGGCAAGAGGGTACTTCAATTTCGGGCGGGTCAGGGAAGCGGAATTCGAAGGAAAAATTGCTTCGTTGGATGGGGGATGGTATGGCGCGCTGCTTTCCAAACAGGATTCCGCGTCAGGCGCGCCGACTCACTCCGAAGGAGGAGCCGGCGCGACGACGTCCGGTCCGAAGCCGGAGGCTCCATTCACCCATCTTGACGGCGTGCTTTCGATCGGTTCCGTCTCCTACGGCGGGATGACGATCGGCCCGGGCCGGTTGACCGTGAAGGGAATCGAAGAGCGGATCGACTTGGTGGTCGAACCGACCGGAATGGCCGACGGCAAAGTCGAAGGGTCGCTGGCGTTGACCGGACGAGAAGGGGCTGGGCGTTTCGAATGGATCGGCAAGGGCGAAGCCCTGAATATCGAGACTCTGTTGAAAGCGCTCGAACCGGGAGAGACGGCGCGCTTGACCGGCATCGGATCGTTTCAAACGTCCGGAACCGGAACTCCGAGCGGGACGCAGCAGGGAGATCCGGCGAAGGGATCGCTCAGTTTCACCGTGACGGGCGGACAGTTTACGCGGATACCGCTCGCCAGTTTTCTCGCCAAGGAAACCCACGTGGAAGAGTTCAATCGAATGGGATTTTCAGAGTTTCGAGGAGACATGCGTTGGGAGACCGGGAATGTGTTCATGGATCGGATCGTGGCGACCGGGAGTGTGTCGTCGCTGGAAGGCAGCGGAAAGCTCGGGTCGGACGGCGCGCTCGACGGACTGATCTTTGTGAAGATCGGCCCCTCGTTCCGGCGAAACCTCAAGATTCCCTGCATGTCGGCTATCCTACTCCTGCCGGATGGGTTTGCCGCGCTGCCGTTCGCGGTGCGCATCAGCGGCACTGCAAAGGCTCCGGTGTATCGGGTCGATCCGTCTCCTTGGGACCAGGCTAAAGGTACGATCACCGATGTCGCGGGAAAAATGAAGAATCTGGTCATGGGATGCCGGGAAGGGTCATAGGGATCGGCAGGAAAACTCGAAGCACGAAATACGAAACCAAAAGTCCCAAAGCCGCATTTCTTGTGGTTTCGAATTTCGGATTTCGGATTTCGAATTTCGGGTTTGGCCGTGACTGTTGGGTGCTAGTGCTTGGGTTTTGTGATTTAAGTATTGGGATGTGGAGCTTTCCCCCCTTGGGCCCCCTGTCAATTTTGACAGTTTCTGCCACTTGGTCAAAGTGATAAGAGTGTGATAAATAAGTGCCTCGTTTAACGTGATGCCGGCCCGATGACGTACGGAAATCAACGTGCTGTTCGTTCCGGCCCACCGTTCCATAACTCCCATTTCAGAAAGGATTCCCTCATGTACAAAGTGATGTCGGTGGTGTTGGCTGGAGCCATGTTGATGGCCGTTCCGGTGTTTGCGGCGGACGCACAATCGGACACGAATATGGAGATCTTGAAGCAGAAGCTCAAGGCGGACAAGAAGCTGTTGGTCGCGAGCAACATGGAGCTCACGGATGCGGAAGCCAAGCAGTTCTGGCCGGTGTACGAGTCGTATCAAAAGGACTTGGAAGGGGTGAACCAGCAGCTCGGCAAGACGATCATGGAATATGCCGAGGCGTTCAACAAGGGAACGATTTCGAACGATACGGCCAAGAAGCTGCTCAATGAGGCCCTGTCGGTCGAGGAGCAGGAAACCAAGCTGAAGCGCACCTATGCGGACAAGCTGGAAAAGGTCATTCCGGCCACGAAGGTCGCGCGGTACATTCAGATGGAGACCAAGATCCGTTCACTGATCAAGTTTGAGATGGCTCAACAGATTCCGCTGGTGTACTAGTTCGAACACAGCGGTGAGTACGCCGGTGCCCCCTTCCCTCTCAGCAGGGGAGGGGGCACTGTTTTCATGGCCCATCACGTGTCGGTGAAGGACGGGACGAACCAATCGGTCAATGTGATTCATCGGTGGTTTGAAACGAGGAGGGAACATGCCAGCAGCGGATTCCAATGACGTGGCGATTCTGCAACAGGTGTTTCATCCATCCGATTTTACCCCCGCCAGCGAAACGGCTTTTGCGCACGCGCTGAAGGCCGCGCTCGTCGCTCAGGCCGATCTCACCATTCTTCACGTATCGACGAAGGAAAACTCCGACTGGACGGAATTCCCAGGCGTCAGGGCGACGTTGGAGCGGTGGGGACTTTTGCCCAGGAACAGCTCGACGTCCGACGTCGCGAAACTGGGCATCGGCGTCAAGAAGATTCAAGCGCGGCATGACGATCCGGTGGAATCCGTGACCGCCTATTTGAAGAGCCACAACGCGGACTTGATCGTGCTGGCGACCGATCAAAGCAAGGAGCAATTTCAGTGGCTCAGCAAGTCGGTGGCCGAGCCGATCGCGCGCAAGACCCGCCTGATGACCTTGTTCATTCCGAAGGGACTGAACGGATTCGTGTCGCTCAAAGACGGCTCCATCTCGTTGAACAGCATCCTGATCCCCGTCGCGACCGTTCCGCCGCCGCAGCCGGCTATTCAAGCCGCCGTCCGTCTGGCCCGCCGCATGAACATTCCCAAGGGCGTATTCAATCTCGTGCACGTCGGAGACAAGACCACCATGCCGGCCGTGAGCGTTCCGGACTTGCCCGGATGGACGTCGAACGTGCTGACCAAACAGGGCGAGGTCATCGACGTCATCGTCGAGACGGCGGCCGAGGTCAAGGCCGACCTGATCGTCATGACCACTGACGGACGAAACGGATTTCTGGACGCCTTGCGCGGGAGCCATAGCGAACGGATTCTCCGGCGAACACCCTGTCCGCTGCTGGCCATCCCGGCCGGCGGGTTCATCTCATCCGTGATGTGACAGGATCGACAACGTGTCAGGCCGGTAACGAGCCGATTACTGCGTGTAGGAGGGATCATGAAACGGATGCTGTTCCTGATGGGCCTGGCGATGGTCTTCTTCAGTGCCGGGGCGATGTGCCAGGAAGCTCATGCGGCAGACAAGAAGCCCAACATTCTCGTGATCATGGGCGACGACATCGGCTGGTTCAATCCAAGCATCTATCATCGCGGGATCATGGGATATCAGACGCCGAACATCGACCGGATCGGCCATGAGGGCGCCATGTTCACGGACTGGTATGGCCAGCAGAGTTGCACGGCCGGCCGGGCGGCGTTCATCACGGGCCAGTCTCCGATTCGGACTGGTCTCACGAAAGTCGGGCTGCCTGGCGCGGATATTGGATTACGCCCGGAGGATCCGAGCGTGGCGGAGATTCTCAAGCCGCTGGGTTATGCCACCGGGCAGTTCGGAAAAAACCATTTGGGCGACAAGGACGAGTTTTTGCCGACGAATCACGGTTTCGACGAGTTCTTCGGCAACTTGTACCATTTGAATGCCGAGGAGGAGCCGGAGAATCCGGATTACCCGAAGAATCCCGAGTTCCGGAAACGCTTCGGGCCCCGCGGTGTCATCCATTCGTTTGCCGACGGAAAGATCGAAGATACAGGCCCCTTGACGCGCAAGCGGATGGAAACGGCCGACGAAGAGTTTCTTGCCGCCGCGCTCGACTTCATCGACCGCCAGCATAAAGCGGGAAAACCCTTCTTCTGCTACTTCAACAGCACACGCATGCATGTCTTCACGCATTTAAAGAAGGACAGCGAGGGGAAGACCGGACTGGGCGTGTATCCGGACGGCATGGTTGAGCACGACGGTCACGTCGGGCAGTTACTGAAGAAGTTGGACGATTTGAAGATCGCCGACAACACCATCGTGGTCTACACCACCGACAACGGCGCCGAGGTCATGACCTGGCCTGACGGAGGCAGTACGCCATTCAAAGGTGAGAAGGCCACCAATTGGGAAGGCGGATTCCGAGTACCGACGGTCATTCGCTGGCCTGGAGTGATCAAACCGCACACTATCTACAATGACATGTTCGCGCATGAGGACCTCATCCCGACGTTCGCCGCGGCAGGCGGAGACACAGATGTCGTCGAACGCTGCAAGAAAAGCTGCCAGTCGGGAAAGAAGTCGTTTAAGGTCCATCTCGACGGGCATAATCTCGTGCCGTTCTTCAAGGGCGAGGTGAAGGAGTCGCCGCGCAAAGAATTCCTCTACTGGAGTGATGACGGCGATCTACTTGCCTTGCGATTTCAGAATTGGAAAATTGCCTTCAAGGAGCAGGAGCATACGGGTTTCAACGTCTGGAAGCGAGAATTCACGAACCTCCGTTTCCCCACTCTCTACAACATCCGAGCGGACCCGTTTGAACGGGGACCGGAGTCCATTGAATATGGCCGGTGGGCGGCGGACAGAATGTTCGCGGTCGTTCCCTCGCAAGCTGTGGTGGCGCGTTGGTTAGCGAGTTTCAAAGAATTTCCAATCCGTCAGAAACCCGCGAGTTTCAACCTTGATGAGGTCATGCAGAAGATGTCGCCGAAGTAGGCGACGATGCTGAGTCGTCGGCTTGTCCCGAAGCAGGTGATCGGAATGGCCGTGGTTCACAACCTGATGTGAGCCATCACACATGGCGAGTCAACCAACTGAAACATCCGTAGATCGTCCGGTGGACCCACTCGTCACCTGGGCCAGGGTCGTGTATGCCCTGCACGCGTTCAGCCTGCTCACCGCGATCATCGGCACGGCGACGCTGGTCGGCGCATTCCTGACCGGTTGGCCGTCGATCATCGCCGTGATATTGAACTATCTCAAGCGGAGCGAGGTGCGCGGAACATGGCTCGAATCGCACTTTCGATGGCAGATCCGCACGTTCTGGTTCGGACTGCTGTGGGTCTCGCTCTGCGTGGCGTTCGTCGTTGCGACATTGGGGATCGGCATCCTCGTCGCGTGGCTCCCGCTGGGCGTGGTCGGTCTGTGGTTCGTCTATCGGATCGTGCGCGGTTGGGTGACCCTTGGAGACGGCCGGCCGATGTACGCGTGATCCAGCGAGAGATGACTAAGGAAGGATTGGTTGCCGGATGACCATCATCAAGAAGAGCGCGATCCGGTCTGCGCTGATTCTCGTCATAGTGACGGCCGTCGGATGTGCCGGAGGCCTGGTCGGGAGTAAAGAGAAGAAACTGGCTTACTTTAACAGCCTGGAGCAGGAGACGCTGGCTCGATTGGTCAAGGAACATCCGAAGGCCGAGCAGGAATTGCGGGATTCCGTCGGTTACCTCGTGGCGGAAAAAGACGTCGTGAAGGTCCCCATGTTCGGGGCCGGCGGAGGGGCGGGCGTGGTGTTCGACAAGGAGACGGCCACGCGATCGTATCTACGGATCCCCGAACTGCAATTTGGAGCCGGCTGGGGCGGCCGCGCCGAGAAGGTCGTGCTGATCTTTCAGGACGTGCACAAGCTGCGCGATCTTGCCGACGGCAAGTGGCATGCCGGCATGGAGGCGGAGGCGACGGCGAAGGTGGCAGACGTCGGGCTCGCGGGAAGCGGAAATACCACGGAGCTTCTCAAGAAAGGATTTTCCACCTACGTGCTGACCGATGCGGGTGCTTCCGCGACGGCGACCGTCAGCATGATACGGGCGCAACCTTATTCGATCGATTGAATCGAGACGAGACGTCGGGATGATCAATTGCGGCGAGGTGCCGCAGCATACAGCATCTGAATCAGAAGGGAACGCATCATGATGAAAGCGGTTGTCGGAGCATTGACGATAGTGATGGTCATGTCGGTCGGCGCGCACGCGAAGTCCGGTTCGCCCGCCAAGTCTGTTTCTCCGGCTCCTGCCGGCAAGCCGCTGCTCGTGACGATGGACAATTTTATCCGGGCCGAGTCGGATCTGTATTTCGGCAACGTCGTCAAGGACAAGGGATTCGGCCGTTTCTCGCATACGCGCCAGGTGACCCCCGTCAACAAGCAGCCGATCGTTCGCATGAACCGTGACACGCTGTATTCGGCCGCCGTCTTCGACCTCGACGCAGGCCCCGTCGCGATCACGCTGCCTGACTCCGGAAGCAGATTCATGTCCATGCAAGTGATCACGGAGGATCACTTTACGCCGCTGGTCGCGTACAAACCCGGGAGCTATGCCCTGACCCGAGAGGACATCGACACGCGCTACGTCCTGGTGGCCGTTCGTGCGCTCGTGGATCCGACCGATCCCAACGACCTGGATGAGGTCCATGCCCTGCAAGACGCGATCAAGGTCGAGCAAGCGGGTAGCGGGAAATTTGAAGTTCCACGTTGGGATCCGGAGAGTCAGAAGAAGATCCGGGAAGCCTTGATCGTATTGGGATCGACGTTGTCGGATTCGAAGCACATGTTCGGCACCAAGGAACAGGTGACGCCGCTGCGGCATCTCATCGGGTCCGCGGTGGGATGGGGAGGGAATCCCGATACTGAGGCGACCTACCTCGGCGTGACCCCAGAGCGAAACGACGGGAACCAGGTCTATAAGCTGACCCTCCGCGACGTGCCGGTCGACGGCTTCTGGTCGATCACGGTGTACAACGCGAAGGGCTATCTGGAAGCGAACAGGTACGACACCTATTCATTGAACAGCATCACGGCGAAAAAGCGGATCGACGGCTCGGTGACGGTGCAGTTCGGCGGGTGCAACGGGAAAATCGCCAATTGTCTGCCGATCATGCGGGGATGGAACTATACCGTCCGTCTCTATCGCCCGCAGCCCGAGATCCTGAGCGGCGGCTGGGTCTTTCCGGAGGCGCAGCCCGTGAAATAAACTTCCGAATCGGGAGGAACAACAGATGATCGCCTTTCGTATGTTGGACCAACTGAGCAGGAATTGGGGCTGGATTGCGTTGCGGGGAGTCGCGGCGGTGATTTTCGGCGTCCTGGCATTTGCCTGGCCCGGAGTCACCCTCGTTGTCCTGGCGTTGTTTTTCGGTGCGTATGCATTGATAGACGGGATCTGCGCGTTGGTGGCGGCCTATCGAGGGCGGGAGGGAAGCACGCCGGTCTGGCCGCTCGTTCTCATCGGTTTACTGGGCGTCGCAGCGGGGATTGCGACGTTTCTCTGGCCAGAAATGACGGCGCTCGCGCTGCTCATGTTCATCGCCTTCTGGGCCTTGTTGATCGGTATCGCTCAGATTGCCGCCGCAATCCGTCTGAGGAAGGAAATCGACAACGAGTGGATACTGGGGACGTCGGGCGCGCTGTCCGTGCTGTTCGGCGTACTCATGATCGCAAGTCCGGGAGCGGGAGCGCTCGCGGTGGCCTGGATCATCGGAGGTTATTCGGTCGCGTTCGGCCTGCTCCTCATCGTGTTGAGTCTTCGCCTGAAGAAAGTGGCCGACCGAATGGCGCCGAAGCTGAGCGCGCCGGTATAGACCTGTGATCGTAGTTGCGCTGCGACACTCAATGTGTCGGCAGTACATCGGGAGATGGAACTTGATGCTACCCAGATGAGATGGTCGGTAGGGTAGGAACGTCACTGTGGAACTGAAACCATAGGTGCGCATCCCTTTGAGGAGCAGTCTATGAACCATCGACATGACATAAGCAGAGATCAAGCCTGGCCTCAGAGTGGCCTGGCGGTCTTGTGGGTACTTGCCTTATGTGTCGGCGTTTCGATTCTTCCGGGCATGGTCACGGAATCGGTGGCGGACGATTCGCTCCGAAGCAAGAAATGGGAAATCCTTCTGTCGCCGCAATATACCTTGACCAAGAATCTTGGATTCACGGGCGGCACCACGGCGAAGATAGACGATACCTGGGGGTTCGGCCTGCAGATCGGTTACAATTTCAACGAACATTGGAATCTGGGCGGATTTTTTTCCTGGAGCCAGCCCGATTATCAGGCGGTGGTCCAACCGGCTCCCGGCAATTCTGGGCCTGCTCGCAACATCAGCGGAAATCTGCAGATGAACACGTTCGGCGGCGTGCTCACGTATAACGTGCTCTCAGGTCCCCTCACGCCCTATGTCGAAGGAAGTCTGGCTGGGACCTATATCAACACGGATATCGCCGATGGACCTCCCGTTTCCGGTTGCTACTGGGACCCTTGGTTCGGCTACATCTGCGGCACGACGCAACCGACGAAGTCCGGCACCTTCATGACGTACGGAGTCGGCGGCGGATTGCGTTGGGACATCAATCGGTACTTCTTGGTTCGTGGCGGGGTCAGGCAACAGTGGATAGACTTATCCAATACGGGAATTCCAGGTTTTACGACATTCAAGCTCGACATTGGCTTTAAGTTTTAATTGAGCGGCAACCCTCACAGCCGTCCAGAGGATTCTCAGGACATGACGCCACGCGAGGCCATCGCCGATCTTCAACGCAAAATGGAGTCGTCGATCATCGGCCAGCGCGGCGTCATCCGCCAGATCCTCGTCGGCTTGCTGGCCAACGGACATCTCCTGCTCGAAGGCCTTCCCGGTCTTGCGAAGACACGAGCCGTTAAAAGCCTGGCAAGGAATCTGGACGCCACGATGAGCCGCATCCAGTTCACGCCGGATCTTCTGCCGTCCGACATTACCGGGACCGAAGTCCTGTATCAGGAAGGCGGCAAGAATCTGTTCAAGTTTCAGCAGGGGCCGATTTTCGGCAACATCATTCTGGCCGACGAGATCAACCGCGCGCCGGCGAAGGTGCAAGCCGCGCTGCTCGAAGCGATGGAGGAACGGCAAATCACCGTCGCTGGTACGACCCATACGATGCCTGATCTGTTCATGGTGTTGGCGACGCAAAATCCCATCGAGCAGGAAGGCACCTATCCCTTGCCGGAGGCGCAGCTCGACCGGTTCCTGATGAAGGTGCTGATCGATTATCCCGACCCGGAGAGCGAAATGGGCGTCTTGCAATTGGTGCGGAGCGAAGAATCCGCGGGGGTCCAGCCAGGTTCGCACGGTCAGAAACAGGAAGACGGAAGGATTTCCGCCGACACGATTTTGGCCGCCCGGCGCGAGATCACCGGCATCCATGTGTCCGACGCCGTCGCCCGATACATCGTGGACCTCGTCAACGCCACAAGACATCCGGATAAATTGGGCGAGCAGCTCGGTAAATGGATTCAGGTGGGATCCAGCCCTCGGGGCGGCATCGGCCTCGATCGCGCCGCCAGGACGAATGCCTGGTTCGAGGGCCGCGATCACGTGACGCCCGACGACGTCCGCGCCATGGCGCACGGTGTATTGCGGCACCGGATGATGCTGTCGTACGACGCGAATGCCGACCGGGTCACGTCGGATCACGTGATCGACACACTCATCGAAGCGGTCGCGGTGCCGGCATAACGGAGTCGGGCCGGTGAAGCATTCGACGTACATCGACACACGGCGGGAAGGCGACTGGTTCGTTGTTTCGACAAGGAGGTATGACATGCGTTCCAAGCTGAAAGCCTGCGCGATCATGGTCGCAGGGATGGCTGTGTTGGCCGGTCTGCCGGCACAAGCGGAACAGAAGAAGCCCAACATCCTGGTCATTTTTGGCGACGACGTCGGTCAATCCAACATCAGCGCGTATACGCACGGGTTGATGGGTTATAAGACGCCGCACATCGACCGTATCGCCAAGGAAGGCATGCTGTTCACCGACTACTATGCCGAAAACAGCTGCACGGCCGGCAGGTCCACGTTCATCACCGGTCAAGCCGTTCTGCGGACCGGACTATCGAAGGTCGGCATTCCCGGTGCGTCGGTCGGCTTGCAGAAAACGGACATCACGATCGCGGAGGCGCTCAAGCCGCTGGGTTACGCGACCGCCCAGTTCGGCAAGAACCATCTCGGCGACAAGGATGAATACCTGCCGACCAACCATGGGTTCGACGAATTCTTCGGCAATCTGTATCACCTGAATGCCGAGGAAGAACCGGAGCGGCCGTACTACCCGCGGGATGACGCGGGGTTCGTCAAGGCCAACGCGCCACGCGGCGTGATCAAGTCTTCAAGCGACGGCAAGATCGAGGATTCGGGACCGCTCACCCGCAAGCGCATGGAGACGGTCGACGACGAGACCACTCACGCCGCGCTGGAGTTCATGAAGAAGCAGCACGCGGCCGGCAAGCCCTTCTTTACCTGGATGAATTTCACGCGCATGCACATCTTTACCCATGTGCGGCCGGAGTATCGCGGCAAGAGCGGGATGCAGGGCAATGAGTATGCGGACGGCATGTGGGAAATGGATCAGAACGTGGGCAAGCTGCTCAAGCTGCTTGATGATCTGAAGATCGCCGACAACACCATCGTCGTCTTCACGACCGACAACGGACCCAACGCGTTCACCTGGCCGGACGCAGCCACGACGCCGTTCCGTTCCGAGAAAGACACAAACTGGGAAGGGGCCTTCCGGGTGCCGGCGATGGTGCGCTGGCCGGGTCATATCAAGCCGGGAGAGATTTCCAACGAAATGGTCTCCGGCCTGGATTGGTTCCCGACCCTGCTGGCGGCGGCGGGCGATACGACGATCAAAGATCGGTTGCTCAAGGGCTGGACGCCGTCCGGCGGCAAGACGCACTTCAAGAATCACCTCGACGGCTACAATCAGCTCGATCATCTCACCGGAAAGAGCGCCAAGGGCGCGCGCGATGAGTTCTTTTACTTCAACGACGACGGTGATCTGGTCGCGGCGCGAGTCGGCAACTGGAAACTCGTGTACGAGCGGCAGGATCAACCAGGCCAGTTCGACGTCTGGGCCCATCCGTTCACGCCGCTGCGGGTGCCGAAAATGTTCAACCTTCGGATGGACCCCTATGAGCACGCCGAGGTCTCCGGAAGCGGCTACGACCAATGGCGGGTGGAAAACGCCTACATCATCTTCATGGGCACGATGAAGTCGGCCGCGTTTCTCGAAAGCTTCGTGGAGTACCCACCGAGTCAGCGTCCGGCGAGTTTCAGCATCGACCAAATCCGTAAGGGTGTGGACAAGAAGATCGACGAATCCTTCAAGAAACGAGGCTTGGAATAGCGGGATAGGGTGCCGCCTGCCTCAGCGGCGGGCGGCGCCTCCATGACATGAGCAAGCCGTTCACCATGGCATCGCGCGCGGATTCTCAGGTGAACGGGGAAGACGCGGTCGCGGTTCGACGGTCTGCTCAGCACGCCATACCGATGACGGCGCTGTTGCTTGCGGCATCGGGAGCCGCCGCGCTTGTCTATCAGGTGCTCTGGATCAAGCAACTCTCCCTGATCGTCGGGGTGGACGTCTACGCCGTTGCCGCGGGCATCAGCGCATTCTTCGGCGGCATGGCCTTGGGAAGCCTGTTGTTGGGCCGGGTGGTCGATCGCGTCCGCCGGCCGCTGTTGTTTTACGGGGGCATCGAAGCGGGCATCGCGGCGCTGAGCGTATCGGTGACCGTTGCGCTTCCCCATACGGCGGAACTCTTCGCCACGGCCGAAGCGGCGGTCGGACCGGCGGCATGGACGATTCCGCTCGCGCTGGTGGCGGTCCCGGCCGTTCTCATGGGCGGAACGCTGTCTGCGCTGCTCCGCTCGCTTCAGCCGTTACAGGAAGCGATCAGTTTCGTCGCGGCCGGCCTATATGCGAGCAATACGCTGGGGGCGGTGGCCGGCGCCCTCCTCTGTTCGTTTCTCTTGATTCCCTTTCTTGGCATTCGCGGCGCGGCTCTCGCGGCCGCGGCGGCCAATCTGGCCGTGGTGGCTGGTGCCATCGCTCTCGACCGGATGTCAAGGCCTTTCGACGTGGACGATCGGTTTCCGCCCGCAGCCGTCGTGCCGGGGAACATTCCGCTCGCGCTCGTGCTCTATTCCATCGCCGGAGGAATCGCGTTGGGGTATGAAGTGGTCTGGTCCCAGGCCATCGTACCGTTCATGAGTACCAGGAGTTTCGCTTTCTCCATCGTGCTGGCGACCTATCTTGCAGGGCTCGTGATCGGCTCCGCACTCTGTGCGCGACATGCGGATCGTCTTCGCCATCCATGGGCAGCCTTCGGGTTCTTGCTGGCCGCGGCCGGCGCAGTCGCATTGCTGGAGATCGCGTTACTCGGCCGATGGCTCGTCATCGTGCAAACCCAGGCGGAGGCGGCCGTTCTGGCATTGACGAGCAGTCCTCTGTTCGGAATGTGCACGCGGTTTGCCGTCGCGGCGGTGTCCATCGTGTTTGTGCCGACGCTGCTTCTGGGCGCGGCCTTTCCAGTGGTGATTCGACTGACGGTTGACGCCCGGCATGTCGGACGTCAGACCGGGGCCGTGGTGGCGCTCAACACCGCGGGTGGTATTGCGGGAACCCTGGTCACCGGGTTCGTGCTCGTTCCCATGCTCGGACTCGTCCATGCGCTTGCGGCCTTGGCCATCGCCGCATCGGTCGTGGGTGGTATCGCGGCCATGCGGGAAGCCGAAAGCGGCTCGATGCTGCGATGGGCGACGCTCGGTACCGGCGTCCTGACGGTCCTGGTCGCGGTCGTCACGCCGGCTGACCGTCTGGCCTCGTTACTTCCGGGGGCGCGAGCCGGAACGCTCCTCTTTTATGACGAATCCCCGGGCGGGACAGTGGCGGTGGTGGAGAATCGGGCCGGTCACAACCGGTTCAGGCGGCTGTATATCGAGGGTGTGTCCAATTCCGGAGACGCGATGCCGTCGATGCGCTACATGCGGCTGCAGGCGTTGTTGCCGCTGGTCATTCATAACGGCGAGCCGCGATCGGCACTGGTCATCGGATTCGGGACCGGCATTACGGCCGGCGCGCTGTTGGCCTATGAAGACTTGGAACGCCGCGTCGTAGCCGAACTTCTGCCGGCCGTCGTACGGACCGCGCCGCTCTTTCCGGCCAATCTTGGCGCGGGAGACAATCCGAAAATCGACGTCCGCCTGCGCGACGGCCGCCGAGAACTGTTGCGCAGCCAAGACGAATACGACGTGATCACGCTCGAACCTCCGCCGCCCTCGGCCGCAGGGGTCGTGAACCTCTATTCGACCGAGTTTTATGCGCTCGTCGGCAAGCGTTTGAAACCATCAGGACTCCTCGCGCAATGGCTGCCTCTGTCGACCCAGAACGACGAGGACACGCGTTCCCTGGTTCGAAGCGTTCTCGATAGCTTCCCGCACGTCTCGCTTTGGACGACGGAATTCAACGAGATGTTGCTGGTCGGTTCCTTCGAGCCGCTGCAGCTCGACGTGCCGAGGATCACGGAACGACTGAGTCAACCTGGCGTGGCGACGGCGTTACGCCAAGTCGGAATTGCATCTCCCGCGGCCCTACTGGCCCTCTGGGTTACGGATCGAGCCGGGCTCGAGCGGTATGCCGCCGGCGCTCCTGCCGTCACGGACGATCGTCCCCGCATCGAATATGCGTCCTGGGTCAGGCCGAAGGAAGTGGCGCAGACCTTACCCGGCTTGCTTGCCCTGTATGAGGTTCCACCCCTGCGCGGAGACGACGAGATGTTGCGGTCACGGATGACGGCGGACCGTGAGCGGTTGATGACGTTTTATCGGGCCGGACTCCACGCGTACGACGGTGATCGCCCCTCGTGGAGGGAAGAGATGCGACGCGTCATGAACGGAGATCCGGACCCCTATTATGGTTGGTTCATCCATGAGGAAAGCTGAATTACCGGAAGCCTCGATTCCGGGGGTCTATGTCTCGGTCCCCGAGTTGATGGCGTTGGAGCACAAGGCTGCGGGTCTGACGTTCCTGCCTCGGAGAACGAGCCGCAGTGTCTTGTCAGGGCGGCATACCTCGCGGATGCGCGGGCGGGGGTTGAACTTCGAAGAGATCAGGGACTACCTGCCGGGCGACGACATTCGAAATCTGGACTGGAAAGTCACGCTCCGGTTGGGAAAACCCCATGTCCGCACCTATACGGAAGAGCGGGACCGTCCGGCGCTGTTCGTGATCGATCAACGCATGCCGATGTTCTTCGGATCACGACTGGCGCTCAAGTCGGTGGCCGCCGCGCAGGTTGCGGCGTTGGGGGCCTGGATGGTGCTTCACGCCGGCGACCGGGTCGGTGCAATGGTCTTCAACGACCATGAGATTCGCCATATCCGTCCGCATCGCAGCCGGAGCCGCGTCGAGGCCCTGTGCCGTGCCGTCGCGGACATGAATCGGGCGCTTGCTGCGGGAAGTCCGGTTCACGCGGAGTATTCCCAACTGGACCGGGCGCTCGAACGAGCGCTGCAGGCGGCTCATCATGATCATTTCGTCTGCATCGTGAGCGATTTCGCCGGTATGAGCGAGCGGACAGACCAGCTGCTTCGCGAGCTCCGGGTGCATAACGACTTGGTTGCCGTATTGGTCTTCGATCCGCTCGCGCGGAGCGCCGTCGGGGACGGACAACTGGTGGTGACTGAAGGAACACTGCAAGTCGAAGTCAATTTGAACGAACGGCAGGTTCGGGAGCCGCTCGAATCCTTCTTTGCCGGCCGGCTCCAGCACGTCGCGGCCATGTTACGCCGAAGCGATGTGCCGTTGCTCGCGATCGATTCCGGTGAGCCGGTGATCGAGCAAATCAGACGCCTGCTGGGCCGGCGTGTACCACTTGTGAAGTGAGAGTTTGACATGGACCAGGGCGCTCATAGTCTCGAAGCTCTCAAGGAAATTCCCCTTCCCGATCCTGTCCCTTATATCCCGCAGACCGTCGGTTGGCTCCTGATCGGGGCGCTCGCGTTGGGGGCAATCGGCTATGGTCTTTGGCGAGTGGTTCGGTACCGCGCCGCCAATCGATATCGGCTGGCGGCCCTGAAAGAGTTGGCGGAGATCGAGTCACGGATCGACAATGCCGATGAGCGACATCGGGCCTTGACTGCAATCCCGGCCTTGCTCAAGCGAACGGCCATGGCTGCCGCCGGACGACAGACCGCGGCGGCCCTCTCTGATCGAGCCTGGTGGGAATTTCTGGATCGGACTTATGCTTCGGGAGGATTCTCCAACGGACCGGGCCGCCTCCTGACTCTGTTCTCGTATGCCGAACCATCGAAACTTGCCGTAGTTCCCGAATCCGAGATCAGAGACGTCATCGTATTGGTGCGCCGCTGGATCAAAGAACATCATGCTCATCTTTGATGTTCCGTGGGTCTTTGCCCTGTTGCCCATCCCGCTGCTCGTATGGTGGCTGCTCCCTCCGTACCGGGAAGCGAGCCGGGCCGTTCGGGTTCCATTCTTTGAGGAAGCCGCGCATGCTGCCGGCCTCACGCCGGCGCGAGGCGCGGTCGTGCTCAGGACGAACTGGGCGCAAAAACTCATCGCGCCGGTTTCGTGGGGACTGCTCCTCCTGGCGGCCGCCGGTCCGCAATGGGTCGAGCCGCCCATCGAACGGGTGGAAGCCGCCCGCGATCTCATGCTGGCGATCGATCTGTCCCAGTCCATGGAGGCCAAGGACTTCACCGACCGGGAGGGGCGGCGCGTCGATCGGTTGACCGCGGTCAAGACAGTGGTGGACGATTTTATCGACCGGCGGAAGGGCGACCGAATCGGGTTGATCGTGTTCGGCTCCGCCGCCTTTCCGCAGGCGCCGCTGACCCTGGATCATGCCACCGTACGGCTGCTGCTCGACGAGCTTCGGATCGGCATGGCCGGGCCTCAGACCAGCATCGGCGATGCGATCGGCGTCGCCATCAAGATGACCGAACGGTCCAAGATGAAAGAACGGGTTCTCATCTTGTTGACCGACGGGAACGACACCGCCAGCAAGCTTCCGCCGGAGCAGGCGGCCAAGATCGCCAAACAGCAGGGAGTCACGATCCATACGATCGGGATCGGCAATCCAAAGGCGGAAGGGGAGCAGCGGGTCGATCTGCACGCGCTCGAACAGCTTGCCCAGACCACGGGTGGCCGATCCTTTCGAGGAGAACAACGGCAAGGACTCGAAGGTATCTACAAAACGCTCGACGAGATCACGCCTGAGAAAGTGAAGCGATCGCTCTATCGTCCGAAGCGGGCGCTCTATTTCTACCCGCTTTGCGTCGCGGCATTGCTGCTGGTCGCCTATCATCTCGCGATGCTCGCTTGGACAGCTATTGGCGAGAAGTCTCAAATCCGAAGCACGAATATCGAAATTCGAAACAAGGGGAATATGGAGACCGGAGCTTGAAATGCGATGCTGCAACTCTTGAATCTGAGCGGATTCTGTTGATTCAAGAGTGTCATGAACTGATGAATATATTCGGCGCAATTCTCCGGAAAAGCGAGTCGAATGTGAAGCAGGATCCCTGAGTTTCGAATTTCAAGTTACATGGTCCCTGTTCGATTTGCGACATTCGTATTTGTAGGCAGTATTCATAGCATTTCGAATTTCGATATTCGAATTTCGAGTTTGTATTCCCATGCTTGAGCTCTTTCACTTCTTGCGTCCTTGGTTCCTACTCCTGGCTCCTGCCGGTCTCGCCATCGCCTGGCTCTGGGGCAAGCAGGCCGATCCGAAGGCACGGTGGCGCGGTATCATCCAACCGGCCTTGCTCGACCACCTTCTCGTCGGTGAACCGTCCGGTGTCCGATTCACGCCCATTCATTGGGTGGCCGTCTCGTTGGTGCTGGCCGGCGTTGCGGCAGCCGGGCCGACCTGGGAGAAGGAACCGCCGCCGTTTCTGGAAGACCGCGCGCCGATGGTCGTGGCGCTCGATCTGTCGCCTAGTATGGACGCAATCGATCTCCCGCCGACCAGACTCGAGCGTGCGAAACAGAAGATCCATGACGTGGCGGCCCTTCGCTCCGGATCGCGAACCGGTTTGGTCGTGTACTCCGGCACGGCTCATCTGGTGTTGCCACCCAGTGAAGACCCGGCGCTGCTCGCTCTGTTCCTGGAGGCACTGGACACGAAGCTCATGCCGGTCGCCGGCCGACATGCCGCCGACGCTCTCGCTGTGGCGGACCGGATCCTGGCCGTGGAATCCGTGCCAGGCACCGTCCTGTTCATGACGGACGGATTCAATCCATCCGAGATCGGAACATTTGCAGAGCATGGACAAACGTCGCCGCATCAGGTGATCGTGCTGGCTGCCGGGACGGCCGAGGGAGGGCCGATCAGGGGCGACAAAGGACGAATGGCCGTGGATCGGCAGGGAAAACCGATTCAGGCCCGGCTGGATCGTGAGGTCTTCTCGCGATTGAGTTCGGAAGCGGGAGTTCCCGTCGCAAGCGTCACGCTGGATGAAAGCGACGTCGAATGGGTCCAGCGGCGGGCCATGCACCACATGCAGGTCATGCAGGAGAAGACGGCCGAAGTCCATTGGAAGGAATTCGGCTACTACGGCACGTTCCCGATTCTATTGCTCGCTGCCTTCTGGTTCCGTAAAGGATGGACGGTCAGTTGGCTCATGGTATTGCTATTGATGGTAATCACGGGGATAGTCTGGCCATTCGAGTTGCGAGCTGAGCCGCACAGTGAAAATTCGAAATTCGAATATCGAAATTCGAAACAGCTTGCTAGCTCTGAGAAAACAACACAGGGAGAATTGGCACAATCGAAATCCGAAGCACGAAATGCGAAACAAATTCGAAATCAGAATCTCGAAATGCGAAACATTGAAAAAGGCACGAGTCTACATTCAGATGAGCCATACGCAACAGTGTCTTCTGATCAATCTTCCAGTTTCGGGTTTCGTGCTTCAATATTCGAGATTATGGCGAGTTGGTTCATGACGCCAGACCAGCAGGGTCGGTGGTATTTCGAGCATGGCGACTATGTCACCGCTGCCGGACGGTATCGCGATCCGATGTGGAAGGGACTGTCCTACTATCGAGCCGGCGACTATGCCGCGGCGCTCGCGCAGTTTGCCAGGTTGGACAGCGCGGAGGCGATGTTTCTCATGGGGAACTGTTATGCGCGCATGAAGGACTATCCCGCGGCAGTCGGCGCCTATGACAATGCCCTGAAGGGGCGCCAGGTGTTTTCCGAGGCAACGGAGAATCAAAAGCTCGTGGCGGGGCTCATTCCGAAGAAGCCCAAGGATCCCGAAGAAGGCGAAGCAGACCCGAATCTGGATCCCGACGATATCAAGTTCGACGAGAAAGGCAAGAAAGGCAAGGCTGGAAAGGTTCCGCAGTTCAAGGTCAAACCGGAGCAGATGGCCGAGATGTGGATGCGCAATCTCACCATTTCGCCGGCCGACTTTCTGAGGGAGAAATTCCGCATCGAAGCGGAAGGCAAGACGAAAGCCACACGAGGTTCGTCATGATGCTGCCGCTGATGCTGCTTGTGTGTCTGCTTCCGGGGTATGTGTTCGCCGGCGATGGCGCGCAGTGGATGGTGCGGGCCAGGCTCGAACCGTCCGGACCGGTCGTCGTGGGACAACCGGTGCAGCTGGTGGTGGACGTCCTGGTCACCACCTGGTTTGCCGGTGCTCCGCAGTTTCCCGCCTTGGACGTACCCGGGGCGCTGGCGACGCTTTCAGATGACCAACCGGCTCACTTGACCGAGGATATTCAGGGCACGAGATGGTTTGGAATTTCCCGTATTTATCGGATTACTCCTATGGAGCCTCGCGAGTACGCGATTCCTCGGTTGCAGATCCTCGTGCATCCCGGTCTGGTCGAGAAACCCGTGCGCCTCTGGACGCCGGCGCGAAAGCTTCATGCCCGGGTGCCCCCCGGTGCGGAGGGCATGGCGCAGTTCTTCGCGACGACGCATCTCGACGTGAGCCAGCGGTTCGATCGTCGGTTGGACGGATTGCGGGTCGGGGATGCCTTTACCAGAACCCTGACGCTGACGGCTGATGGGATGCCGGGAATGTTTCTTCCTCCGCTCTCGTTTGCCGAGGTGGATGGATTGGCTGTGTACTCGAAGGCTCCGGTCGTGGAAAACCTCTCCAAAGACCGCCAGGGTTTTGTCGCGGGACGCCGGACCGAGTCGGCGACCTATACGATCCAACGTGCCGGGCACTACCGCCTGCCCGAGGTGACGGTTCAGTGGTGGGATTCGGTCGGAAAGAAGGTGCGCGGCGAGACCATTCCCTCTGTCACGTTCGACGTCGCGGCAATTTCCGGCTACCGGCCTGAGATCGCCATTCCGGAGGAGGTGGCTGCCGCTGGCGCGACGCGAGCGGAGGAAGCACTCAAGCCGTCGCGGGTCTGGATGGTCGGCCTCGTCGGCCTGCTCATGGTACTCGGATGGCTTTGGCCGCGCCTCAAACGATATGGCGCACAGTGGGCAGAGCATCGAGCAATACAGCGGCGAATCTACGAATCGTCCGAAGCCGCGGCGTTTGCAAGACTCTCCAGCGCAGCGGAAGGGAACGACGACGAGGGCACGGTGAGATCGCTCTATCGCTGGCTGGACCGATGCGAGCCGGTGGGCAAGCCGGCGCTGGCCGAACGAGCGATCGACCTGGCAGGCGATGATCAATACCGGTTGGCAACCGAGACGTTATTCGACAGACGTTTCGGATCCACACCACCTTCGCCGGACCACTCGATTCGCGACCTCGAACGTGCCCTCACGCGAGTGAGAACACGGCTGAGTGAAGATCATGCAATGTTCCGGCGGCAAAGCGACAACAGTCTGCCGCCGCTCAATCCCGTGTGACGAATGGTCGAATGATGTAGGTCAATCTATCCCGTCGGATGCAGCCGATCGATGAGATCGAGAAGGGAGCCCTATGAAATTCCAATTCTGGACGGCGATCATCGGACTGATCCTGTTCATGTCTTGTGCCGGCTACGCTGCCGACAAGGATATCACCGTGGTGCGGGTCACTCCGGCACTGGATATGGATCAGATTCGGTACATCCTTTCACATGAACGAGAGCAGGTGTTCGAGCGCGGCATGGTTTTGAATGAGAAGCAGTGGGACAAGTTCTGGCGGGTGTATGACGAATACGAAAAGGAAAGGCAGAAATTGGACGCCAAACGGCTGCGCCTGCTCGGGACCTTCATCAACAAGCATGGAACGATGAGCAACGAGGAAGCCACGAAGCTGGTCGACGCCTCAAGGAAAAACCAACAAGCGGACCTCGCTCTGCGCCAGAAGTACTTCAAGATATTGAGTAAGAAATTGAATCCTGTCGCAGCCGCCAGATTCGTCCAACTCGACGACGTGGTCGGCATGGTCGTCCGGCTCTCGATTTTGGGCAACGTGCCCCTGATCACTGGAACCGCGGAGGCTGTGGCCGAACCGGAATCCTCTCCTCAGACGGGTGAGCGACAGCCGGGTCCATCGGAGCAGTCGAGTCCGGCCGCTCCGCAACCGTGAACGGTGATGGCTGATGAACGCTGACATGCTGGATAATTTGTAGGAGGATCAGATGCTGTATACATTTTCGGTCATCGTTATGATGGTTGTTGCTCTACTGGCAGGGGAGGCATCGGCCGGGTTGGACGTCTTCGTCTATCCGAGCAAGGGACAATCGAAAGACCAGCAGGAGCAGGATGAATTCGCCTGCTACAAGTGGAGCAAGGAGCAGACGGGGTTCGATCCCACTCAAACGGTGCAGCAGGCTGCTCCGCCCCAACAGCACGGGCAGGTCGTGCACGGTGCAGCGAGAGGCGCCGCTCTCGGTGCGGTCGGCGGAGCCATCGCCGGCGATGCGGGAAAGGGAGCCGCCATAGGTGCGGCAGTCGGAGGCACCGGCGGAGCGATGAGGAGACGCCGCCAGGCGAGAGAGACTGAAATGGCCCAGCAGCAAGCTGAACAGAAATACGAGGCCAGCGTCGCGGGATACAAGCGGGCGTTCACCGCTTGCATGACCGGACGGGGATATACTGTCAGCTAACCAGCCTCAGTCGTATTGAGGTTAATATCACGCCTTCGCGAAGGCGTTCTTCACGAGAGACGCGACAATCATGAGCAACCCGCCGCCGACTCCGCCTCCGGCAATGTTGCCGATGATCGACCCCAAATCGCCGCCTTGGGACAAGGCAGGAGCCAGTGCTTCGATGATGGCCCCTCCAACTCCTCCACCGAGTAGACCGGCCAAGGAATTGCCCAAGGTGCCGAGGCTCTTGTCCGGCATGGCAGCCCCAGCCGCATTGCCTCCCACTGCTCCGCTAATCAGATTGATGATGAGACCTGTGGTGTCCATACGACGCCCTCCAAGTGTGGCTCATTCCAACTAACTCAGCAGCTCTTTCGGAATGTTGCCGCCGTTGTCCGCGAGTTTCTTGAGCACGGTCTTGTGCAGCCACATGTTCATCTGCGCGGAGTCGCCCATCTTTTCTTGAGGGCATCCCAGTTCCGTCGCCAGCTCCTTGCGCGCCGTGAGACTGCTGTCGATGCCGAGCAGCTTCAGCAGGTCCACGATCGAGGTCTTCCAGTTGAGCTTTTCCTTGTGCGTGGCCGCCATGCCTTCCAGTTTTGCGACGATGTCCACGACCGTCATGGACTTGGGGGGCACGGTCTTGGGCGGTACGGATGAGGCTGACGATGTTTGCGGTGCGGTCTGCTGACCGGCCTGCGCAGTCGAATGACCCAATCCAAGTTTTTCAAGGATCGTGCTGAGAAGTCCCACGGAGACCTCCTTCCATACCCGGAATTACTTTGCCATTGCAGCCCAAACCTCTGACCCTCTTAGCATAGGCGGCCTGGCTCCGCTACTGTCAGTTATGACAGAGAGGTGAACAAGGACAAAATGTCCGCAACGGAATGGATACTCAGCCTGCAATTTTGCCAGTTCCGTTACGTGTTCAAACATGTTATGCCCAGGTTGCCGTGAGGGCGGCACGGATAGCTGGGGATTGGGCATCGATCCCACTCAGCAGAAACGCTATATAAGCCTTGCCTACAGGGAGATGGCGAGTGAAGGAATCATGGAATCTTTTGCAGATACGGAAAGGAGCGGCCATGATTGAGAAACTTGCCGGATTGAGTCTTGCTGCCATCTTGGTCTCCACATCGGCATGGGCTGAAGAGTATGCGTTCACGAACGGATTTCCGACGCCGAAGGCCGCGCAACGGGTGCAGGACGAACAGGACTATCAGCGGGCGATCCAAACCTACCGGTTCTTCTATCCGACTGTCTCGATGGAGGCCACATTTCAGGGGACGCGCGACGCCGGAGCCGTGGACAATAAGAGCGCCATGATTCTCTCCGGAGGTCCGCGGCACGTGTTGTTCACCGGCAATGCCGATACTCCGTATATGGGCGGCGTGTTCAATCTCAAAGAAACCGGGTCATTGGTGATCGAGCTGCCGCCTGGAGGATATCTCGGCATCGTCAACGACCATCACTTCGGATGGATTCACGATATCGGATTGCCGGGCGACGACGCCGGCCGAGGGGGTAAGCATCTGATCCTGCCGCCGGATTATCAGGGCGAAGTGCCTGCCGGATATTATGCCGGCCGTTCAAAGACTCATTTCATATTGGTGGGCGCCCGCGCGTTGCCGCCCGGCGGCGACATGAATGCCGGTCTCGAGGCTCAACGACAGGTGAAGATCTACCCGCTCTCGCAGGCCGATAACCCACCCGCCTATGAGTTCGTGGACCGCACGAGAGACAAGATCGACGTGACGCTGTTGCGCTGGGAAAGTAATCTGAAGTTCTGGGAGAGACTGCACAAAGTGCTCCAGGAAGAACCGGCGATCGAAGAGTTCCGCCCCATGTACGGCATGCTTGCCATGCTCGGCATCGAGAAGGACAAGCCCTTTCAACCAGATGAACGGATGAAGAAGATCCTGCTACGTGCGGCAAAAGACGGACGCGCGCATATGCTGGCGGCAGGATTTGCCAGCAACCGCCCGGACCGGTTCGTCTGGAAGGATCGTCAGTGGGAATATTCGACGCTGCGCTGGGAGAACGGCGATTTCGAATTGCCGACAGGCATCGATCTCGAAGCGCGCGATCGCTGGTTCTCGCAGGCCGTCGGCATGTCGCCAAAGATGGTACTGCGAGTGGAAGGAGCCGGGTCGCTCTACTGGCTCGGGCTGCGCGACAAGAAGGGCAACTACCTCGACGGCGGTAAGACCTATAAACTGTCGATCCCCCAGCCTGTGCCGCAAAAGCTGTTTTGGTCGGTGACGGTCTACGACAATCAGACGCGCTCGATGATTCAGACGACCCAGGACAAGGCCGCGCTGCGTTCGCTCGTCGAATTGAAGGACGTGCCGCAGACCGGTGTCACCGATCTCTATTTTGGTCCCAAGGCACCGGCCGGACAGGAAGGCCGGTGGATCAAGACCATCCCCGGCAAGGGTTGGTTCGTCTACCTCCGACTGTACGGTCCGGTGGGCCCGGCTTTCGATGGGTCCTGGAAGCCTGAGGATTTTGAAGAAATAAAGTGACCGTCGTGTGCCGCAGGCGGGAATGAAACGGAAGGCAGTTCGATGGCTCCTGTTCCTCATCGGGGTCGTGGCGCTAACGTTCGCGCCGATTCATTCGAGTTTGGCTCAGGATCCGACTGTCGATTCCAGCCCGATTCAGGGCCCTCCCTCACCCTTTGAGCCTCCGCCCGCGCATGTGCCGCATCAACCTGCCGACAAGGTCATTCGCACCACTCGCGATTGGTGGAACGACAAACTCGTCTGGGAGACGGGCGCTGGCCGCAGTTATGTCCTCCCTGCCGGTGAAATCCTCGCCTATGAGTTTTTTCTGAACCTGTTCGACAGAAATTTCGTCGAGCCCAAATCCGACTATCAAACCGACTGGAATACGATCTGGAATCATCTGAGCGACGGCAAATGGGTCATCGACAATGACCAGTTCTCAGTCAATCAGTTTCTTCACCCTTACGGGGGAAGCATCTACTACGGCTTGGCCCGATCGACCGGGTTGAATTTCTGGGAATCGTTTCTCTACAGCGTCGCGGGGAGCTTCGTCTGGGAAATCGCCGGTGAGACGACTAATCCCTCGATCAACGACATGATTGCCACGCCGATCGGCGGGACGTTTCTCGGCGAGTCATTCTTTCGGATGGCCAGTCTGTTGTTGGAGGACAGCGACGGAAAACCCGGGTTCTGGCGTGAACTGGGCGCCGCCGTCATTTCACCTCCGATGGGATTCAACCGCCTGGTCTTCGGCGACAAGTTCGACGCCGTCTTTCCCAGTCACAAGCCCGCCACGTTCATGCGCCTGCAGGCGGGAGGCACGATTTCATCGAGCAGCAGGAATGTGTCGTCATCCGTGGAAGAGACGGGCGCAATTGCCGACTTCACGTTTAGCTACGGTTTGCCCGGCAAACCCGGGTACACCTACAAGCGGCCATTCGACTATTTCGACTTCCACGTCACCGCCGTCACGGCCAACGTTCTGGAGAGTCTAAACATCAGAGGATTGCTCCTGGGAACAGACTACTCGGCCGGGAATTCCACTCGGGGAATATGGGGACTGTATGGAAATTACGACTATATTTCCCCGCAAGTCTTTCGCGTCTCGAACACGGCTCTATCGCTTGGCACGACGTGGCAGAGTTGGTTGTCGCAAAACGTGGCGATGCAGGGGACGGCGCTCGCCGGCGCCGGTTACGGAGCGGCCGGCAACATCGAGCAGACAGGCGAGCGGGACTATCACTATGGGTTGACCCCTCACGCCTTGCTCTCGCTCCGCTTCATGTTCGGCGACCGGGTGATGGTGGATCTCAGCGGACGTGAATATTATGTGAGCAACACCTTTGCGTCGGAGGAGGGATGGGAACATATCATGCGCGGGGACTCGTCCCTGACCGTCAGAGTATATGACCGGCATGGATTGGCCGTGCGGTACTCTCATTCCCATCGAAACGCCAGCTATCCGGCGATCGAGTTCAAGGATCAATCCGTGGGAACGGTCAGCTTGATGTACGTGTTCCTCGGAGAAACCGGATTCGGCACGGTCGAGTGGCGATAAGAAGCTGAGAGGGGAGATAAGTCGGTTCGGAAATGGCGGCAGCGTGGCAGGTGGTCTGCCAATCGTCTTGACTTACAGGGGTGCCTGAGCGGAAATCGATTGTTTCCAAAAGAGGGCTCTGATTCTTTTCATTCCCAGTACGCGGCCGAGTTCCCTGAACCCGAAGAATGGAATGAAGGTTAAAAACGCCACGATGCACCAGGACAACAATTCATAAGGGCCCTTGCTCGCCATCTCGTCAATTCCACCCATCACGCCGTGTCCATGGATCAATCCCCGGACTGTCTTCTCTATCAGCGTGAATAAGGCCACCCAGAGTGTGAAGACGAATGTTTTATACAGTGTGCTGAGGACCAATGGCTTGTGCTGCAGTCCACGACCCAAACCCAGCCAATCTCCCACCATAATTACCTTCGCCAGGACGGCGGCCTCGATGAGAGGGAACCAGTATTCCGTATACTCGATATGGTATTGAGCCAGTATCAAGCGGCGATACCACGTGAACGCGACCAGAACAAGGGCGATGTAGCCGAATATGATCCAATACTCGATCACTTCCTCGATGATTTTATGCTTCCATCCGATCGGGCTCGATTGCTCGGAATTCATGATCTGCCTTCCCCTTTCATCTCAACGTTCGCATCAATATCCATCAATCCTACGGCAGGATCGGTACAGGCAGATCATGTACGGCGCTGTCTTCTTCCGGAGCGGTATTGTAGATCCGGAGCCCACCGATCGTGCCGGCACCCATTTTAGAGGATACTGGTCGGATTGGAATGTCCTGCCGCCGCCGCCTTCGGCAGGCGCCCGTCCAAAATGATCGAAGCCATGGGGATGACGTCATGGCGTGGCGCCCGCACCTCACCACCGGCCTGGATCCGCGCCGGCCAATGGACACCGTTCTATTGCGGAAGAGTGATCGGTGAGATCGTGCGGCCACGGTAGAGCGCGTCAGTGAGGTGCAATGCTCGGCTGCGTCGGCAATCGGAGAGTGCCTGGAGCCGAGACCGCCGGAGGTCAACCTGCGAGCAAGCTTATTTATTGAGCTTGGTGAATTTCGTCCCTTCGAACGACAAGTTGTACATCAGCCCCTTTTGGCCCAAGACGAAGCCGACGATAGGGTCCTTCAGATTGTGGGTATCGATGGCACCGCCGGCCCCCAACGTCACCAGTGAGACTGAGCCATCTACTCCGGCTTTCCACCCTTCGCTTTCCCTGAAGCGTTTCAGGGCTTCCTCCTGCAGGAATATGATGACTACCGTCTTGATTTCCCCGCCGAGCTGTAATCCGAATGAACCCTGAAACATGTTGTAGTAATCGACGGTATTGTCCCCGATTCTGAGCGCGCCTTCTCCATATTCTCCTCCGAAACCGGCTCCTCCCTTGAGGACTCTGGGAAATGCCAGCACGCCTTGGCTGCTCTCGAGTAGACCCTTGCCGCCTGGGACTTCCTTTTCGAATCTCTCAAGAGTGTCGGCCACACGGGCGTCAAGTTCTCTGGCCGAGGCGGCCCAGGCAGGACTGGCGAGCGATCCGGTCAAGAACAATAACGGCAGTGCCAGTACGACGACGAGCCGAATTCCACGGAGCCTTTCAGAGAATTGTGTCGTCATGGTCATCGGTCCTTTCCTTGGGATCTTGTCTGAGACGAATACTCGATCACGAGTGTTCAACGCGTCAGGCGCGCGCAGTATAAGAGCGTTTTCCGGGGGATGATACTGTCAAAAATGACAGGAAAGCAAACCGGCTCTGGGGTCAGCTTGCCATGGGGAATTCGATGCTGATGAGGCCCGCGGCGAATGATTTTGGTTCGTGGAGTGTTGTAAGCTCGTCCTGCGCAGACGGAGAGTCAAGAAGAGTCGCTTCATTCACGCCATACGAAGAGAGAGACGAAATTCGAACTCATCAGTGGATGAAATGTGCGTGCGTTGCGGCTGGAATAGCAATGCTTGCAGGCTGCACGCCGTTCCATCTGTCGGATATGTACAGCGTATCCACGCCCAAGCCGGCGTCCCTGGACGCCTCCGTATTGACCGCGCAGCCGCTCATGACCTTTCCCGCCGCCGCTCCCGCGGCCCTGCAGGGCTATCGTCCAGTCGTCTCTCACGCGCTGTCCGAAGCGTTGGCCGCTTCGACACCGTCCTTTCACGAGATCCCTCCGATCGAGACACTCAATCGAATTAGCAGCAACGGGTTGGTTGCCGACTATGAAGAAATGGCCGCCGGGTTTTCCCGCAGCGGCATCTTCGATCGCCAACGTTTGGAGAAGATCGGGGCGGCGCTCGGCGTGAGATATGTGCTTCAGCCTGGACTGGCGGATTTCAGTGAGGCGATCGGCGACCGTCTCATGTTGGCCGGCTGGAGAGTGGTGAAGATGCGCGCGGCCACGCTTCGGCTGTGGATGCGCTTGTGGGACATGCGGACCGGTGAAATTCTCTGGGAAGCGACCGGTGAAGCGACGGTGACCAGCGAGCTGATCGAGGATACGCCGACCATCCCGGTGCATGAAATCGCGCGGCGCCTGTGGGCTCGAATCCTTGCGGAGCACTTGCTCGGAGACAAGATTAAGGTGGGCTTTCAGTTACGTGACGAGAAGCCTGTCGTCAGATAGGACGGGGGATGCGA
Source organism: Nitrospira japonica (assembly GCF_900169565.1). Taxonomy (NCBI): domain Bacteria; kingdom Pseudomonadati; phylum Nitrospirota; class Nitrospiria; order Nitrospirales; family Nitrospiraceae; genus Nitrospira; species Nitrospira japonica. Next base: position 2,792,143 of record NZ_LT828648.1, read on the forward strand.
TTCGCGCCGGTTGGGCGCTGTGCTGCTGATGACGGGGGAGGCGAGCCGGACATGTTAGGGGATGCACGGTTTCTGCGGTGTGCGAGCTGCGTCATGCAGTGGTCCTGCTCGGCCGGTCTGGTCGTGGCGCTTGTTGGGACCGCTGGTTGCGTGGGAGCCAAATACAAGGCGATGCTCGAAGCGGCTCAGAGTGAGTTAAGCCCTGCAGCGATCGCGCAGGACGATCTCCATAAGGTCCATATCCATGAGGCCATGGTCGCGGAGCAGGGACTGTCCAGCCTGACTCTGTCGATCAATGTGTTTATGGAAAGAGCCTATCTTGTCGGCCACGTGGATAACAGGGAACAAGGCGAAGCAGTCTTGAAGACGGCCCGGCACGTGCAGGGCATTCGATCGGTGGAGGGCTACTTGCCCGTGACCGCACCGAGCGCCGATGGAAACACCATGTCGGACAAAACTTCGGATGTATCCCTGAAGGCCCAAGTGATTTCGGCGCTCGCGATCGAGCCCAAAGTCGTCAAAAGCCGCGTGCATGTGGAGGTGTTGGACGGACATGTCGTGTTGCTCGGCGTCGTGTCCGGGGAGCCGGAACGTCACCATGCCGAGACCGCAGCAGCGGGAGTCGAAGGGGTGAAGGCCGTGACGAACTGGTTGCTCCTGCCAGAAAAAGGCTATATGACGATCCGGAAAAAGATCCGATGAAGCATGCGGAGGTTCTCATGAGGTTGCGGGCATTCATGATCGTGCTGATTGTTTTCGTTTCGGCGGGACCGGTCCCGGCCCAGGGGGATCCGCTGGCCTCCTGGAACGAAGGACCGGTGAAGAAGTCGCTGACGGATTTCGTCTCGCGGGTCACGACAGTGGGAGGTCCTGAATTCGTGCCACTGGCCGAGCGCATTGCCGTGTTCGACAACGACGGCACGCTATGGGCGGAACAGCCCATCTACTTTCAGCTGCAATTTGCCTTCGACCGGATCACCGCGCTGGCGCCGAAGCATCCTGAGTGGAAAGACACGCAGCCTTTCAAGGCCTTGATCGAGGAAGACAAGAAGGCGTTTCTAGCCGGCGGAGAGAAGGCGCTGCTCGAGGTGATGGCCGTGTCTCACTCGGGCATGACAACTGAGGAGTTCGACGCGACCGTCAAGGAGTGGATCGCGACGGCAAAACATCCCAGGTTCGGCCGCCGATACAATGAGATGGTCTATCAGCCGATGCTCGAGTTGCTGGCGTATCTGCGCGCGAATGGATTCAAGCCGTTTATCGTGTCCGGCGGCGGCGTGGAATTCATGCGGGCCTGGGTCGAGCCGGTGTACGGGATTCCCCCCGAACAGGTGGTCGGCAGCGTTGGCAAGGAGAAGTTCGAGCTGCGCGACGGCAGGCCGGTGCTGGTCAAATTGCCGGCCGTAGATTTCGTCGACGACGGCCAGGGTAAGCCCGTGGGCATTCAAAAGTTCATCGGGCGTCGGCCGATTCTGGCATTCGGCAATTCGGACGGAGACCACCAGATGTTGCAATGGACGGCCGCCGGTTCCGGTGCGCGGTTCATGGGCTTGGTCCACCACACGGATGCCGAGCGTGAGTGGGCCTATGACCGTGCTTCTCACATCGGCAAGCTTGACAAAGCGCTCGACGAAGCAACGGCAAAGGAATGGTCGGTCGTCGATATGAGGCGTGACTGGACACGGGTCTTCCCGTTCGACAAATGACCCGAGGCCGACCCGTTCATGTCGAGCAGAATAATGGCGCGGTTGGCGGGTGCAGGGTGGGTGACGGCGGTTCTTTTCGTGGCGCAGACCGGCGCGGCATCAGCCGAAACGAATTTCGAAGGCCGCGCGTTGCTCTTTTACACCGACGACGTGGGGATCTTTTCTGCCACGCGCCGGTTGACCAGGGACGAAGATCCGACCCAGCCTGCGCTCGACTCCATCCTGACGAACCAAGGATCGGATGTGGTTTTCGAACCCGATGCCATTGCCCGGACGTCCGTGGACAACCGGTGGGGTACCACGCACTTGAGCATCAGAGGACAAGGATTCATCTACGCGGAAAACCCGCGATACAATCACGGGACATTGAAAGTTCAGGCCCTCCAGGCTTTCACGCCAGATACCCACCTGCTTCTTCGATATTACTATGCCCCGAACCTCTTCCTCGGTGAGAACGAAGACCGCCGGCCCGGCGGCGAGGGGCTCGTGAACGAGGTGGTGACGAGCCAGATCGCCAGCGCCAGAATCGAGCAGCGGCTCACCAAGGACGTCGAGGTCCGGTTATTGGGCAGAGTCGGAATTCGCCGTTACAACGATGCGTTTGCCCAACGCGACACGAACTTTTGGACGATCGGTCCGCATGTGGAATGGCGGGTCTCCGAACGGGTCAAGCTCGGACTCAGTTATCACTACGAGCGGGGTCTGGCGGAAGGACGCAATGAGCCGCAATTGCGGGATGACGTGTCCTACGTCAACAACTATGTCAGCGCCGATGTGGACGTCGAGTTGATGGAGCGGCTGAGCTTGTCGGCGGCCTTTCATTATGAACGGAACGACTGGACGAGCGGCATCGTCGGCGACATTCGCAATGGCGCCCATGAGGACGTCATCCAGGGCGAAGTGATGCTCATCCAACAGCTGACCGAGTCGATCCGGGCGATGGCGGGCTTTCAACGGTCGAATCGCAAGCAGAGTTTCGAGCCCGACGCCATCAAGAATACCAACGTGGCGTTCGGGGTGGCGGCGGTCTTCTAGCAGGGGACTGAGACAGGCCGGTTGGTCCTGTTTGTCCACGTCAGAACCGGGCCAGGCGCCGTCACAGATGAGGGAACCGAGTCAAAAGGCGCATCCGCGGAGGGAACCGGTTCGGACAAGGATCGAGGTTGCGTATATAGCCCCTCGAGCAACCGGCGTGATAGGCTTGGCCCCCCGGATATCGGAGGCGGTAGGGGAAGCTGATGGCAAAGAGAATGGAGCGACGCAGACGGCCTTTCCTGTGGCCGGCCCTGGCCGGAATCGCCTTGGTGGGTATGGCGGCAGGATATGTTTGGCTCGAAGGCCAACCGCCGGCTCCAATTCCGGACGGCATGGCATGGATTCCCGGCGGCACGTTCTGGATGGGGAGTGACGATCCCATGTTTCGCGATGCCCAGCCTGTGCATCAAGTCGAGGTGGATGGGTTTTTCATGGATCGGACCGAGGTGACCAACGAACAGTTCGAACAGTTCGTAAAAGCCACGGGCTATGTGACGGTCGCCGAGCGGGTTCCCCGCGCGGAGGACTATCCCGGCGCTCCACCGGAGAATCTGGTCGCCGGGTCGGTCGTGTTTACCGCGCCGCCGAGCCCGGTTCCGCTGGACAATCATTTTCAATGGTGGAGTTACGTGACCGGCGCCAGTTGGCGTCATCCTGAAGGGAAAGAGAGCACTATCGACGACAAGATGAATCATCCGGTCGTGCACGTGGCCTACGAAGATGCAACGGCCTTTGCCACCTGGGCTGGGAAACGCCTGCCGACCGAGGCGGAATGGGAGTACGCGGCGCGTGGGGGGCTGGTCAAGAAGGCGTACACGTGGGGCGACGAGTTCGAGCCGGACGGAAAAACGATGGCCAATTCATTCCAGGGGCATTTCCCGGATCACAACGATGCCCATGACGGCTTCATCACGACGGCGCCAGCCAGCTCGTTTCCCCCCAACGGGTTCGGTCTGTACGATATGGCCGGCAATGTCTGGGAATGGACGAGCGATTGGTACCGGCACGACTATTTTCAGACACTCGCGTCGGCCGGCGTGGCGCGCAATCCTCAGGGGCCCCGGAACAGCTTCGATCCCAGCGAACCAGGCGTCCAGAAGAAGGTTCATAAAGGCGGTTCCTATCTCTGTACCGATCAATACTGTGCGCGCTACAGGCCGGGAGGCCGTGGAAAAGGGGAGCCGGACACCGGCACGTCACACTTGGGTTTTCGCCTGGTGAAAGACGCCCAAGTGGGAGCGCACAAGCAGACGAAGACCGTGGCACCGTTCGATCAGACTTCACCAAGGAGGGGAACATGACGGGAGTTTCGCGTGCAGCGGCCATCACGCTGGCGGTCGTGACGGCAGCGGCCTGTTATCTGGCCGTGCCTGCAAACGGATGGGCGGAAGACCAGGAGATGTCGCCGTCCGACTATGAATTGCTCAGATCGGACATTCGAACGAAGAAAGCGACGCTCATCGCCCAGCAAATGAAGTTTTCGGATCAGGAAGCCGCCGTCTTCTGGCCGGTCTACCGTCAGTATGAGGTGGAATTGGCCGGAATCCTCGACAAGAAAATCGCCCTCCTGAAGGATTATCTCAGCCACCATGAAACGATGACCGATGCGCAAGCCAAGCAATTGGCCGAGAGCGTCTTCCAGGTGGACCAGCAGACGCTCGATCTGCGGGTGAAGTGCTTCGGGACGCTGCAGAAATCGCTTCCGGCCAAGACGGTCGTCCGATGGCTGCAGATCGAGCGTCGCTTGCAACTGTATGTCGACGCGCAACTCGCCAAAGAGCTTCCGGCGATCAAGGAGTAGCACGCGCGGTGCGCAGAATCGGCCCATCGCCATGGAGGAGCCTGCTCTGCCTGTGTCTGGCGGTGGCCGCCGGGGGATGGACCGGGTGTTCGAGTTCGGTCTTGGGATGGCACGTGCGGACGAATTCGACTCCTCATCTGCCGTCGTTCGACTATCGGGCGCTCGAACGTGAACCGGTGGCGCTGTTCGGGGCGCTGGGGCTCATCCCCATTCAAGGCAACGAGGTTGGAGTAGAATCGTTTCTCGAAACGATCCTGAACCGGGTGGCGCCCGGCATCAAAGTGGTCGGTCCAAGAGAAACGGTGACCCGTATCAACCAGGCCGGTTTGGCGGAAGACTATGCGAGGATGCGGGATGCGGCCCTGCAAAGCAATATTCTGGCGCGGGAACCGCTGCGAGCGCTGGGAAAGGCGGCCGGGGCTCGCTATGTGTTCCAACCGCGATTGATGCTGTTCACGCAAGTGTTGACCGATCGATGGGTATTTCCCGTCTTTGGAGTCCGGGTGTCCCAGACCCGCGCCACGACTGTGCGCCTCGCCTTGCAGCTGTGGGACACGGATACCGGTGCACTCCTCTGGAATTCAGTCGCCGAAGGCACGATGCAGAGTGAAGCCATGACCCAGGATCCTGTATATTTCAAAGACATCGCCCGTGTCACGCTCGGCAGCATGGTTGAGGATTTCGTCCGGGACAGGACGGATTCGATGTACACGCCGGTGGATACGCTGCTCAACAGCCTGGTCGAACGGCCGGTTCCAGTGACCGACGATACGCCACTGGAGAAGATGCAATGATCGACGCGATTTCATGCAGCAGTCTGACGAAGAAGGAGACATTCATGCGACGACTCGTTCGATGGCCGTCTGCCGTGCTGGCGCTCATCTGGATTGCTCTCTCGCTCGGGTGCGACACGACGCCTCACGCACGGCCGCCGCAGTGGACGGCGGTGGAGATTACGGATGCGGCCAAGGTGGCAGGGAAATGGGAGGGGATCCTCCGTCGAACGCCTCAGAACAAGCGCAACGATTTGGTGGCTCTCATCATCGAGCCGGACGGGCAGTTTCGCTTCACCAGCGTCCGGACGATCGGCATCCTGAGCGGAGAAGGCACCTTCGCGATCAAGGACGGGAAACTGACGTTCAGCTCGGATCGGGGTACGATCAACGCCGGTCTCTTTGAAGCGGACGGGAAGCGGATGCTCAAGGCCGAGGGGATTGCGTCGGACGGCATGACGTATAGTTCGGAGCTGACGCCGATTCCCTAAGCAGGCAGGGGCCCTGTCCGCGCGGCAGGACAGCCGAGGCTCAATCTGCATCCTGCTTCGGCGGTCGGCCGCAGATCTGTTTCTGCCGCAGCAGCTTGGTGAAATAGGTGCGTTGCAGGCCCAGCTCCGCCGAAGCCCTCGTCTGGTTCCAGTCGTTCCGTTTCAGCGCCTCCTCGATCACCCACCGGCTGTAGGCTTCCGTCATGTCGTGATAGTGGCGCGAGGACGGGACCGGGGCGCCGTCCGGTGAAGTGGAGGGCGCCGAGACGGACAGGTGCAGGTGTTCGGGCTCGATGCGTTCTTCCGGGGAAAGAATATAAGCCCTCGTCAGCACGTTCTCCAGCTCACGGATGTTGCCGGGCCAGCGATAGTCGCTCAAGAGACGGAGCGCCGAGTCGTTCAGCGACGCGCGTTTCTGGATGCCGAGTCGTCCGGAGGCGCGGGCGAGAAAATATTGCGCCAGGGCCGGCAGATCGTCCATCCGCTCGCGAAGCGGCGGCAGGTTCACGGTGATCACTTCGAGACGGTAGAAGAGATCCTCCCGGAACGTTCCCTGCTTGATCGCTTGCTTCAGGTCCTTGTTCGTGGCGGCGAGGAACCGCACGTCCGCTTTGACCGATTGGGTGCCCCCGACCCGGTAAAAGGTCTGGTCTCCCAAGACCCGCAGCAGGTGGCTTTGCATGGACAACGACATGTCTCCGATCTCGTCGAGGAAGAGCGTTCCTCCTTCCGCGATCTCGATTTTTCCGGCTTCGCGCTTCACCGCTCCGGTGAACGCCCCTTTTTCGTGACCGAATAACTCGTTTTCGAGCAGATCCTTGGGAATGGCCGCACAGTTGACGGCCACGAAGGGCTTGTCCTTTCGCGGGCTCCAATCGTGAATCGCGCGCGCCACGACCTCCTTGCCCGTGCCGGTTTCTCCGAGGACCAGGACGGTGACGTTGGAGGGGGCCGCTTGCTTCGCCACCTTCAGTTGGGCCTGCAGCTTGGTGTTCTCTCCGATGAGGGAGCCATGCTTCTCCGCCACTTCCTGTTTGAGCTGGTGGAGTTGCCGCCGGAGCGAAATGGCGGACAAGGCTTTGTTGATCACGACGGTCAGATGCTCGCCCGTGAAGGGCTTCGTCACGAAGTCCACGGCACCCAGCTGCATGGCCTGCACGGCCCGTTCGATCGTTCCGAACGCGGTGAGCATGATAATGGGAGGATCGGTCGGTCCTATCCCCACGGCGGCGGGATCGTTGCCCGCCCGCTCCTTGTCCGTTTTGTCGCGCAACTGCTGGAGGATGTCGAATCCCGAGAGTCCCGGCAGTTGGATGTCGAGCAGGACCAGATCCGGCTCGTCCCGGTGGATGATGCGCAACCCGTCGTCCCCGTTGTCGGCGGTCAGCGGCTCGTGTCCCATCCAGGTCAGACGATTCTCCAAGCCGAGAAGAATGTCCTGATCGTCATCCACGACGAGAATGCGTGCTCGCATCGTGCAGCCTCATTTGTATGGTCGAACGTCCACTGTGATTCCTGCCATGATCGCCGCTACTGCGCCTCGGGCGGTATCTCCGTACGTTCCGGCTCCGGAGCCGTCGGCGGCAGAGTAATGTAAAAGCGCGTACCCTGCCCGAGCGTGCTTTCCACCCAGATGGAGCCGCCGTGCATTGCCACGAGATTTTTGGTGATGAACAGCCCCAGTTGTGTCCCCTGGGAAGACGGGAGGGACGAGGGGATGCGTGAAAATTCCTCGAACACCCTGGGCAGATGTTCCGGGGCGATGCCGCAACCGGTGTCTGCCACACAGACCCGAACGCCTCCTCCCTCCTCGTGCGCGACGCCGACCGTCACGCTGCCGTCGCGCGGCGTGAATTTGATCGCGTTCCCGACCAAGTTCCAGAAGATCTGTTCCATCTTGTCGCGGTCGCAGTGCATCTTCGGCAGCTGCTCCGCGAAGGTCAACCCCAACGTGATCCCCTTTTCGGCGGCGACGGTCCGGTTGCTCTCAACCACCAGGGCGGCGATCTGGCGGATGCAGAGGGGCTCCATGTTCAGCATTTCCCGTTTGAGGTCGATGCGCGACCAATCCAGCAGCTGATTGATGATGCGGGTCAACCGGTCGAGGTTATGGCCGATCCGGTTCAAGTAGGTGGTTTGCCGTTCCGTCAGGGGACCGGCGACGCCGTCGAGCATGTTGTCGGCGAAGCTGCGGATGGCCGTCATGGGGGTGCGCAATTCGTGCGAGGCCACCGAGAAGAAGACCGACCGGCGGTGGTCGTGATCCTGGAGGAGCTGATTGGCGGCCGAGAGTTCTTTCGTTCTGGCTTCGATCCGGTATTCCAGGTGTTGGGTCAATTGGGCCAGGTGCGCATAAGTTCTGGCGTTGTCGATGGCGGAGGCCACGTGGCCCGCGATCGTCAGGAGAATCTCGAGATCTTCGCGCGAACAGGGCTGGGAGCCACGGTCGCCTGCGAGGAACCCGAGCGTCTGGTTGTGGCTCTGGAGCGGGACGCAGGCGAAGGAGGTAACGCCGACGCGTGCCGCAAGCTCCAGAATCGAAGGATGCATACGTTCGCGCACCGTTTCGATGTCGTGCACCAGCACCGGCTTGGCATGCAGCATCAACTCGGCCATCAACGTGCCGTCCTCCTTGATCGGCACCGTGAGAAATCTGGCCGCCTCGGCGACTTCGTCCGTGACGCCGGCCACCTGCGCCACGTAGGCGGTGTCGCGGTCTTCGTGCCTGAGCATCAGGACCATTCGGGAGAACCTGAGGTTCGACATCAGCAGCTGCAGGACGGTGTCGAGCAACTCGTGCAGGTCCAGGGTGCTGGCGATGGCCGCGCTGGTTTGGTGGACGGTGGTCAACTGGCTGATCTGGCTCCGGATCGTGTCCATGTTCGTCGTGATGGCGAGATTGCGTTCGTGGAGGGCCCGGGTCATCAGATTGAACGTCTGGGTCAACTGGCCGACCTCGTCGCCGGTCGAAGGGATGAGCGTCGAGGGCGCGCGGCCTTCCGCGAGTTGCCGCGCGACTCCGGCGAGGCTTCTCAGCGGAATGGTCACGCGCTGCACCAGCAGTTGGGCTCCCAGAATACCGGCTCCGATCAGCGCCGCGGTCAGGATCAGCACGTTGCGGACCATGCCGGCCAGCGTGTTGCGGACCTGGGCATCGCTCACGCCGATCTGGACCATTCCAAGGTAGGCCGGCTTGGTGCGGCCCTTGTCGTCCGGTTGGCCCTCCTCGAACTGGTGCGGCAGCGGCGAGAGCGAAGGATCGCTGAGCGGCCGGCGGAACACGGGAAGCGAGAAATCATAGAGATGCTGCGTGAACGGAGACAGGATCCAGAATCTGTCGGCGTCGGTGGACGGAACGAGCGTCATTTCTTCCTTGGAGAGTTCCACCGGGGTCATGTGAGGGACCGTGCTCTGGCTCTTGGCCACCTCCAGCGCCATCTGCTCTTCCGGATAATACCGCCGCTCCTGCGAAAAGGTGAGACTACCCGAAGATTCCTTCACCAGCTTGTTCTGTTGAGCCAGGATCATGTGGTCCGATCCGCGGATGACTACATAGACCACGTCCTCGACCGCCATCAGGCTTTCCGTGAATTGGCGGAGCGTCGCGCGGTCTTCCGCGATCAAGCCGCCATAGCGGAACTGACCGTTGTTGACGACGCTGGTGAGGAGAATCGTGCCGAGTTGCTTGAGGTCCTCGATCATCGACGTCCGTCTGGTTTCGATGAAGTACCAGGTCAGCGTCGAACAGGCGACGATCAGGATGAGGCTGAAGAAGGCGACGAATTTGTTGCGAAGACTGACAAACCTGAAGCCTGGCGGCTGGACTGAAATATCGACGGCCTGGGGCAATTGAGGTGTGCTCATGGCATGGCTCCTCAATAGGCTTCGTCTATAAGGTGACTGACATCACGGGGAAATTCAATCCCGAGGAAACGGGCGATCTTCATGTTGACGGTAATCTTGAGCCGTTCGATCGGAACCGGTTTCAGCGGGAGCCGTTTGTCGCCGTCCAGGATCCGTTTGGCGAGCAGGCCGGTTTCCCGTCCCACCTCCCCGTACGTCACCGAAAAGCTCAGGAGCGCGCCGAGTCTGGTCAGCTCGGGGGAGAATCCGACCACCGGAATGCCGCGCGCCTGGGCCGATTCAAGGATGAAGCCGATCGACTCGTTCGTCAGCACGGTGGAGTCGGGCATCAGCCACAACGTCTCGTTGAAGGTCAGCAGCGTGCGCAACTGTTGCGGCACGTCCTTTTCGCTTTCGACTGGCAGGCTCTTGAGTTCGAAGGAAAGGGCGGCGGCCTGCTGTTCGGCCTCCCGCACCTTGGTGGTGCTCTTGCGCGGATCGTACAGCGTGCCAAATCGCCGTTTGCCCGGCAGGAAGGTGCGGATGAGCTTCAGTTGGCGTTCAACGGGGATCTCCAACAAGGTTCCCGTGAGGTTCGGCGAGGCCAGATTGTGGCGTTGGGGATCCAATACCATCATATAGACGATCGGCGTATCGAGGATTTCCATCTTGGCCGCTTGAGCAGCCTTGAGCCCGACCGCGACGACCAACGCGGGGTCGGACGCCCGGATTTTTCGCGCGAGCTTTCGTCCCATCTCCAGGTCACCCTGCAGGTCGAATTCCATGTAGACGGCGTCCGACGGAGCGGTGGCTTTGAATCCGTCGATGGCCTGGTCGTAGGCGGCGATGCTCGAGGACTTCAGGATGGCGATGTCCGCCGCCTGCGCGTCGGCGGTGCCGATCCATTCAATGAAGCCGAGGAGTCCCAGAAGGACCATCGGCAAGGTGCAGATCGTCGCGAGAGTCCATGCGGCAAAATAAACGGGAGACGAAACGAAGCGTTCGATATACGCATCCTGCGATTTCATCGATGGCTGACCCTTTGCGCGACCGTTGTCGCTATCGTGCAGTCGATTCCCGATTCGCGTCGTGCCCCTGCTCCTCCGTATCGGTAATGCCGCCCACCGTGCCCAGTACATGGATCGGTCTGTGGTCCCGGTCCCGGATCATGCGCCCCGTCCAGATGATGCGTTGGGTGCCGCCTTGCTGCTTGCGGATCCGATGCTCCAGAAGAAGTTCGTCGCCCTGCTGGTCCGGAACCCCGATAAGCGAGGCGGAGAAAGACGCGCGGTCGTCGGGAAAGACCATCGCCAGCCAGTCGAGCGTCGTGAGCATTCTGGCCTCGGCTGTGCCGCTGAAGAACCGGTTGACCTGCGGCGACCAGCAGATCCGCCCGGTCACCAGGTCCCAGTTCCAGACGCCGATGTCGATCATCCGCAAGGCGAGCCGCAGCAGCGCGTCTTGGGCTTTCAATGTCTCTTCCATCCGTTTGCGCTCCGTGATGTCGGTGGAGATACCGCAGAGGGCATAGGGACGACCGGTTTCGTCCTGAAGCGGCAGCTTGATCGAAATGTAGGTGCGCGGGCCATCGGGATGGGGCGCCGTCTCTTCATACTCCATGATCGCGTTGCGTCTGAGGACTTCGAGATCGTTGGCCCGGAACGTGTCGGCGAAGGCGAGCGGGAAGATCTCGTGATCCGTATGACCGATGACCTGATCGGTGGACACGTTGAAGAGGTGCTCGAAGCGCCGGTTGGACAGCAGATAGCGGCCCTCCGTGTCCTTCACGTAGATAACCGCCGTCGTATTGTCGGCCACGTGCCGGAGCAATTGATCGCTTCGCCGGATGGCTTCCTCCTGCTTCCGGCGGTCCATGAGGGATTGCAGCGAGCCGGCCATGCGGACCATGGTCCCGTCGGCGTCCCATACCGCCTGGCCTTTGGCGCGAAACCAATGATAGCCGTCGTGTTTGGTCAGCAGACGGTATTCGATATCGTAGGGCGCGCGATGGTCGATGTGCGCCGCCAGCGCGGCAAAGACACGCTCGCGATCGTCGGGATACAGCTTGGTGGCCCAGCTCTCGAGAATATCGGGGAAGTCCTGATCCGTATAACCCAGCATCTCCTTGAAACGCGGAGAATACCAGAGCCTGTTCTGCGGGGCCGTCCAATGCCGCCCGGGCGTGGGTTGCCCGTCCCAGAACCCGTCGCTGGAGCCGCGAATCACCAATTCGAGCCGTTCTTCACTCGCGCGCAACGCCCGTTGCGCAGCGATCCGCTCCGTGACGTCCTGAAATACGATGACGGAACCGATCACCTCGTTGCCTTCTTTGATGGGAGTGCTCACATATTCCACCGGAAGGGCGGTGCCGTCCTTTTTCCAGAACACCTCGTCGATGACGCGGCGGGGGGTCCCGTCCTTCATGGCGGCATAGACGGGACACTGGTCCACCGGATAGGGAGTGCCGTCCGACCTCGTGTGATGAAGAATGTGATGCATGTGCCGGCCGATCAATTCCTCGACCCGGTAGCCCAACATGGCTGCTGCGCTTGGATTGACGAACGTCGTGCGGCCGTCGAGATCGAGTCCGTAGATCCCTTCTCCCGCTTGGGTGAGAATTAAGGTTTGCCTGCGGCGCAGCTGATCGAGCGTCTGCTCGGTTCGCTTTCGACTCGAGATATCGCGGATGATGCCGCTGTAGTAGTTGCCGTTCTCCGTTTGCCACGTCGCCAGCGACAGCTCGATGGGGAATTCAGTGCCGTCTTTTCTGAGCCCGTGCATCTCGATGACGGAGCCGATGACCCGGCTCTGGCCCGTCGCCTCCATGCGCGCGAGGCCCTGTTCGTGCGCCTCGCGGTAGCGAACGGGCATGAGGATGGTCAAGGGGCGGCCGACGGCGTCTTCCGGCGGATAACCGAACAGGACGGAGGCAGCCCGGTTCCAGGACACGATCGTTCCATGTCGGTTGGCCAGGACGATGGCGTCGGAGGCGGATTCCACCAGCGACCGAAACCGGATCTCGCTTTCACTGAGGAGATGTTCCACCCGCCGCATCTTCACCGCGAGTTCTTTGATCCCGATCGCACGGCGCAGCGTCTGGCGGAGTTCCTCCCGGTTGTAGGGTTTGGTGATATAGGTGAACGCTCCCTCGATCAGCGACCCGACGGTGCGTTCTTTGGCGATGTGGGCCGTGAGAATGATGACTGGGACGGACGGGTCCAACCGCTGCGTCTCCTTGAGCACGTCGGCACCGTCTCCATCGGGCAGGCCAAGGTCCAAGAGGACGGCGTTGAAGCGTTGCTCGCGGACTTGGGCGAATGCGGCTGCGCAGCAATCGGCCACGGTGACATGGTAGCCGTCGTGCTGAAGCAAGTCCTGTAACCCGATCACGATATCCGGGTTGTCTTCAACCACCAGGATTCGATAAGGACCTGCTTCTTCCATGTCGTCCTCACCTCGCCGGACGGAAGCGGCAAATCTTCCAGGCGAGGCTCATGCGATCTTGTTCAGAGGGACTTCGGAGGTCCCAATGAGAAAAGCAATTCTTGTGCTTGTGCGCAATTGTCGGCCGCGGATGAGGATGGAAGCAAGACGGCCGGCGCGAAACAGATTGAGCGGGCTGGAGCTCCGTTATTTCGCGTCGGTGGCGGTGGAACTGGAGGGATGGACCGGAAGCCGAGGCCGTCCGCGTTTCAACGGGGCCAGTCGTTGGGGAAACGGCCCCCCGTTGCTCCGCTCGATCTGCGACACGGAGTCGTCGAGCGCGTCGGCGATGAGCCGGGCCAGGGTGCCGTGACCGGTCCAGTAGACCGCATTGCGCAGTCGTTCGAGCAAATCGACAGGAAGCGTGATCGTCACACGCTGCTTGCGACGCCGTCCGGTGGCGGGGCGTCCTGCTAATCCGTTCAGCCGAAGCGGAGCCCCGTCATCAGACGGCATCGGGGTCGTCTGGGGAAGCATCTGTGGTTGAGCGTGACCGTTCATGCTGCCATCGTCCGGCGTGTAGAACCGGTTTCGTCGACGCCGTCTCGATCGGAAGGCGTGTCAGCGGCGGAACTCGCGTGATCGCCTTGGTCATTCCACAGTACCGTGACGGCCATAGCCCAGATCAGTCCCACCATTCCGGTCAGTAATACTCCAACGACGAGATCCTGTGTCATGGCCTGGTCCTTTCTGCAGGCTCGGAGAGCCGGCGGCCTGACAGAGTTGCTAGTCTGTGTACTCAGCAATCCTTGTGCCATTCTCTGGCCGCATCCTCAACGCAACTGATATGGAGATTCCGCCTGTTTCTTCGAAGCCAAATCCTGCAGGTGCGACTGCTTCGTTTTCCTTGTGAATCAAAAAGGATTCTCAGCTGAATCAAAATGTATTATCACGAGCAGCACACGACCCCGTAAGGTAGGCATTCCCGCGGAAGCGGAAATCAAGGCGACGCGTTCTCCTTAGGATTAAGTCCTGATGAGAGATCGATGTCCGCTTCACGGGATCCATGTCGATGGCCTGACGAGCGGAGGGAATCAGCAGAGGCTCGGAGCGGGACGTCGCCCGAGAACGATCTGATGCGCGAGAAGAACCGCTATCGTTGCTGCGTTTGGACCGATCGCAAATCCCATTCGGCCACGCCGTTGAGTCCCACCTGCTTCAGCAGGCCGGCGCGCAGCCTTCTCAGGGAAGCATCGGTCGGATTGGCGTCGATCAAGGTGCAGAGGCAGCCCATGGCGTCGTACCAGAAGCCTGCGCGGGCGTTGTCCGTGACCGTTTGCACCGAACAGGTGATCTTCGCGTCGAAGGTAATGAGGCAGTCGCTCATTTCGCAACGCTCGATGACACCGCCGCCCACGATATCCTTGGACGGGGAGGAAGGGTCGCGCACGACCGACACGTACCATCGGTATTGAATGTTCGGATCGAGTGCGAGACCGAGATCCTTGATGGCAATAGAAAAGATGCCCGGTTGTTTCGGAGTTGGAATGGGGGCTTCATAGACCGGTCTCACCGATTGATTGTCGATCAGCGTGAATCGCACTTCGTGCGGCGTGGGCTTGGAGAGATACCAGTTGAGGACTGGAGTCTGACTCGACGTGAATCCCACGTGATCGGGTACGAGAGCCTGGACTTCCGGATCCATGCCTTCCGTGCCGCGCAGTTCTCCGCCGACGCGGGCGCGGGGGGTGAACTTTTTCGGCGGCTGGTAGAGTGGAATCTGGTCACGCGAGGTGCCGTTGGCCTGGGTTGTAACCTGTTCAGCAAAACCAGGTGGCATGTCCGAACCGATCACACTGATCGTCGCGAGCATGACACCCATCAGCACGGTTCCGGAAGATCTGGCAGCTCGTGTACGGAGAAAAGCATGGGGATGTGTGGCATTCATGGCGGCAGCCCTCACGTTAGATGTGCGGCTCAAGTTGCAGAAAACAATCCTCTCGGCATCAACGGTTGACGACGTGACGCTATCGGCCGGCTGCCGGGACGGCCCGCAGGTCCCACTCAGCCACGAGATGAAGGCCGACTTGGGACAATAGGGATGCGCGGAGCCGCCTCAGCGAGACATTCTCAGGATCCGCATCGATCAAGGCGCAGAGACAGCCCATGGCGTCATACCACATTCCGGCGCGCGCGTTCTCCGTCACCGACTGAACGGAGCAGGTCATGCGGGCGTCCATGACGATCAAACAATCGCTGAGCTCGCAGCGTTCGATGATGCCGCCGGTGACGATCTCAGAGAAGGGGGCCGGCTGCACGATGGACACGTACCAACGGTACTGGACGCCGGGCTGCAGGGTCAGATCCAAGTCTCTTGTGCGAATCGAAAAGATTCCCGCTTCTTTGGGAGCAGGGATCGGTGCCTCGAAGATCGGCTTTACCGATTTGTCGTCGATGAGGGTAAATCGCACTTCATGCGGCGTCGGCTTGGAGAGATACCAGTTGAGAACGGGCGTCTCCTGGGAGGTGAACCCGACGTGATCCGGCACGAGCGGCTGCACGATCGGCTCGAGACCGTCCGATCCGCGCACAGTGCCGCCGAGCCTGGCGCGAGGCATGAATTTCTTGGGAGGTATATAGAGGATCCGCGGTTCATTCGATTGACTCGAATCGGCCGACGGCGCCGAGAACACTGGAACAGCCTGGGCCATCAGGGTGAGGAGGATGAGTCCGATCAGCCCTTGCCTGCCGAGGCCGAATGGACTGGTGACCGTCAGCGAGACTGCAGAATGACGTGACGCGCAGCGCATGATGCTAGAGCCAGTTGTTCAGCAGGAGAAAAGGCGACCAGTATGCCGGATGTTGGTAGACGCGGTCACCCAGAAGTTTGATTTGAGCCCGTTGCATGGCAACGGCCTTCGATACCGACGGATTGCGGAGCTGCCGGTAAAACTCTGAGATCAAGGCCGACGAGGCTTCGTCATTGATGAACCAGAGTGTCGCCAACGCGCTGCGCGCACCGGCCTTGATCGCGACGCCGGCCAGACCCAGCGCCGCCCGATCGTCGCCGACGCCGGTCTGACACGCGCTCAAGGCCAGGAGCTCGAGCGGATCTTCCCTGAACCGGAAAAGCCCGATGAGTTGGTCCAACTTGCTCATGGTCAACTTACCGTCGAAGGTCAGTAAGAATGAGTCATTTACGTCCGTTGAGAACTTTCCATGCGTCGCGATATGCAGGATGCCATATCGACCTTCACGCAATTCCTGTTCCAGGCGGGGAGCGAGAAAGTCCTGGTCAAGCAGTTGATCGCCGCCATAGAGGTTATGGATCGAATCGACCTCTTCGGCCACGTAGGGCAAGGCCGGAAATCCTTGTACGCTCTTGGTGAGGCCGGTTGCAAGGAATCGGACCTTCTCACGGTTCAGCGGTTTCGGGTCCGTCAACGTGATTCCAGGGGTGATCGCGACGGCGAATTTCTGAATCACAAATGATTCCCCGTCGTGAAGCGCAGCCATGGGGATCGTCCGGAGGACACCGTCCGGTACCACGACCAGCGTGGTGATGTGTTCCTGCTTCAGTTGCCCTTCGATCGGCCTGATCAACCAGTCATATAACTGCTTCGCATGGGGGAGGTACTCGCGCGTCGTCCGTTTTTCTACGCGGCGGCGGAAATCACGGACCTCCTGGGTGACCGTCTCGATTGCGATCGGCACCGCCGTGCGGTAGAAGCCGGACGGCAGTGTGACCAACAGTTCGATCCGTTTGGGAAAGAGGATCGGATAGATGACCGCAGTATCCGGCGACAAGCGATCGAAGGTCGTCAGGCGCGACCGGATCGCATCGACGCAGCCGTCTTTGAAGTAGTCCCGCAGTTCGGCCGCCTTGAAGGCTTCGACGGCATCACGGGCGGCGAGCAAATAGCCTTCGGCAATCTTCTGGTCTTCCGTGCGTGACGCTCGCTGCAAGAGCAAATCGGCGAACTCGAAGAACAACGGCTTGATCGATTCCTGATTCGACAGGGAAGCCTCGGCCGCCGCCTGGCTCACTTCGAATCGGATCGGTTGCAAGGTGGCCGCTGCCTGCCGATAGGCGGCAAGGGATTCGTCGATCTGATCCATCGAAGCCAATAGACGGGCCAACTGCCACTGCCAGCGGTATAGGGATTCCGGTGCATCCACCGACTGCGCGGCAAAAATGGCTCGCCTGGTCAACAGAAGGGCATCCTCTGTTCTGGCTTCGAGCTCGTACAGGTGTCCCATGTAGCCGAGCGCATAGGAGAGGGTTCGGGAATCCTTCAATTGTTCGGAGATGCCGATGGCTTCCTGCAGGGCGCCGGCCGACCGGAGGAGCAATGGTTTGCGGATCTCCGGAAGGGCCGGCAAGAGACTCTCGTAGACCAATCCGATATTGACGAAGCCCACGGCCTTGTCCCGTGAAACGGGGAGGTCCTTCAGCTGGTCGAGGGCCTCGTCGAGCCATTGTCGGCTTGCATTCGGGTTGCCGAGCCGCAGGGAAATCCTGGCGGCATTCACCCGGCTGTTCACGGCCAGCATCTGAAGGCCGGCCTCACGGGAGACCGCGACACAATCGGTGAAGGCCTCCAGCGCTTCCTTGTCTTCTCGTTTGAGCGCATGGAGCACACCGAGGTCGTTCAGGATGGCGGCGGACACGGCTGCGGATGGTTGCCGGCGAGCGACTTCCTCGGCCTGGGCAAGGTACTGCGCGGCCGGATCCAGTTGTCTGGCTGTGAGGTAGGCGCGGCCGATTTGATCCAATACCGTGGCATGCCAGGCATGGTCGGATCCCTTCTGCGCCAGGGCAAGAGCGAGTTCCAGATATTGAATCGCCTGCGTGCTCTGTCCCAAGGCTTGGGTAGCTTGGGCCGCGGACACGAGTGCCCGGCTTTCGCCGTCGGTTGAACCTGTCTCGTGATATCGGGAGGCCGCCGCCCGCCAGTTGTTCAAGGCTTCCTCGAACGCGCCGCGCTGATAGGCTTGCGCGCCTTGCTGCATGAGCGACTCGGCCGTACCCTGCTTCACCGTGTCGGCGAACAGAAGCGGCGGGATCAGAACCAGGCATATGAGTACCGCGGACGCGGGCCATCGGAGCGGGCAAAATCTGTGACGGATGGTTTGGACGTTCACATCGTTCTCACTATCAAGTGTCGTGCCCAGCGGGGCACTGTTGGGGGACTGGCGCCCTTCCCATTGGCGGCTGTCCCCCTCATCAATGACTCTTCCCTGTTCGAAAGGGAGAGGCACCGCCGCGGACGGCGGAGCCTGTCCCTAAAATAGATTGATCACCAGACCCATGTGGACCCCATAGTCCTGCAACGTATTGCCCACACGATTCGGCGGATCACGCACGAGTTTGTATCCCCAATAGACCTCATAGTTTGCGCGATCGTTGGGAAGGATGCTCCAACGAAGACCGGCGCCGACGCTGGCGAGTGTATTCGGGTTCCCGCCTGCCTCGCTCAAAGACTTATTCGCGCCCAGACTCCAGCCGTTCCCCACGTCGGCGAATGGCGCGAGCTGTAAGATCGGTTCTCCGCTGATCCGACGCCAGAGAGGAAAACGCGATTCAAGCGAGGCGATGAAGGCGTTGTCGCGCAGCAGCGTGACCTCGCGATATCCTCGCACGCTGTACCGGCCTCCGACCGACACTTGTTCAAGTGGAAATAGCGGCGAATTGGTCACCTGCAGATCCATGCGACCGAAAAGTTGCATGCCGAATAAATTTTCGCCGAATTGTTTGATGCCCTGTACCTGACCCAACCAAGAGAAGAATTCGCCGCTTGGGAGGTTCCCGCCGCCCGGCGTCGTCCCCGAATTGATGGTGGCGCCCAATACATTGAGCCCAACGCTGAATCGGGAACGGCCGGCCACCACGGTGTCCGTCGAGCGATGAGTCCATTCCTGCGCAAAACGCAGGGCCGACACGGTCGCAGCGCCGTTCTGGAATCCCGGAAAGAGATTGAACGGCACATCCGAGAAGATGAAGCTTTGGGTAAACAGATGTTCGCCGATGATCGACAAGACCACTTCATCCGTTATGGTGCGGTACACCGGTTGGCGGAGACTCAGGCCGATGATTTCCGTGTTGGTCTTGATGTCCAACGGCTTGAATGGCTGCTCGATCAGGGTATAGTCCGTGCGACGGTAGTAGGGCGAAAAGGTCGTATCATAGCGATTCAGAGGAATCGCATAAGAGGTATCGATGATCGGAAACGCGCCGGCCGAGCCGCCGAACGTCAGGCTGAATGGATCGCCGTGGCCCGTCACGTTGTCATAGACCACCGTGCCCAAGCCGCGGAACTCACCGACCAATGGAACTTGATAGTTATTCCCTTCGATGTAGGCATGAAACGGGTTGCGATCCTTGACCTTGACATCGAGCTGACTTTCTCCCAGTGCATCGCCAGGCCGCAGTTCTGCGTTAATGCGTTCAATCCGCCTATCCTGCTGAAGGAGTTGTAACTGTTCCTGCATCCTGTCCATGCTGATGGGAGGACTAGCTCCTTTCTCAATCCGGTTGCGAAGATAGGAATCGGCGAAATATTTGTTGCCGACCACATTGATGCGCGTCAGCTTGCCTTCGATGATCTGCACGGTGATGATCCCGTCTTTGACATCCTGGTCAGGAATAACCGCACCAGAGGTCTGGTATCCCGAATTGATGTATTTGGCTGACAGGGTCAGACGCAACCGTTCGAGATCCTCGGTCGTCAGGGTGCGGTTCTCAAATGGCGCCGTCACTTCGTCGAGTTGTGCTTGAGTGAAGACCGTGCTACCGACCACTTGGATGTCCTTCACGAACACCCTGATCTGGCCCAGTCGCTGCTCGGCCGGTTCCTCGGGCGGCAGGGGAGGGGGCGGCAAGACGACCGACCGCTGGGGTCGAAGATGGGCGGAGCGATCTGCGCCTGCGCGATCGATACGGCCAATAATGATCCCACGAGACTTCCCCATCCGATGTGACGATACGAGGACGGAGGTGCTTCCTGCGACACTCCCATCGCTCGTGCCGTCATGATCCACGGCCCGCCGGAAGGTCAGGTAAGGACGATAAGGCCGATAATATTCTGCGTCGTCGCATAGATACCCGCCTGAAATCCGTTCTCCGCCTAGCTAATCTCTTCGTTGAAAGGTCGCAATAACTCCTTGGGCTAGGGTCAAGTGGCTCTGTCGATGTGGCTCTGCGAACGGCCGCTGTTTCCATCTCTAGCGAGAGAATCTCAAGTGGGTCTTCGCTGGTAGAGCCGAATGTACCGATCAGCGAAATGAGGAAAATGCAATGGGCAGGCCTTGGAAGCTGGAATGCTCGTGGCCATTACGTAGCGATTGGAATGTTGCTCAAATGCGGGGAATTATCCTAATTTTGATGAGCAAATCCGCGTGTTGAAGATTTGTAGAAGGAAGTTAGAGGGGTAGTAGATGCGTAACTCAGTGGAACCCAAAAGCATTCTTGGTGGATCAAAAGAGATTCAGGTGGATGGCGTCACCAGGCAATAACCTCTGAGGGTGCCGGGAACTCTTGGACTCAAGACGCACAGTCCGTGAGCCAATCTTCTCCGAGCAGCTGTGCCAATGTACTGGAGGGGGGAGTCGCGCAGTCAAACGATGAGCGGACTATCTGATTCTGACTTGAGCATGGACAGGCCAGAACTATTTGAAGAATTCGAGCGCTAGCCTGTCCTCTGCCGTGAGCTCATGCGAGCGGAGTTGGCTCCGTTATGAGAGTCACAGGATCGCCATGTGGTCCCTCGACTTCGCAAAGAATTTGATAAAAGCAATCCTGTGGCTTGGCAGGAAGCTGATCGTCATACACGCTTGCTATGATTTTCTTCTGGCCCTTGCTAACTGAACTACCCTTCAGTGCTATAGATGCTTCCCACTTGTGGTTGCCTGCTGGATCAATAGTTCCAAAGCGCACCCATGCCTGCTTAACCTGATCTGCTTGTGCATCGAGACTAATGTTAAATCCCTCCTGAGTTTGGCCAGTGATCCTGTTATGCTCTCCGCTGGTCATATTGAACCTCCCGTGTTCAATGCATTCGTCAGTGAGAATTGGAGAGAAGTGAAAGCACTACCCCACTGTTGGGCAGTTTCACCGTTGAGACCGAAATTTATTGCTATTAGACACAAACGTCCCGCCAGTCGGTGGTTGATACACGATTTGGGTGTAGTAAAAACCGTTGTTAGCCGGGAGGTTACTTAGCAAGCATGTCCCGATTGGTGTATTGCTCCAGTTCGTTTGTGTAACCAGGCTCCCTCCATTATTTTGTGCCGTTGTGACTGTGATCTTCCACTGCGCAACCAAGGTTAGAGGATGGTTTGCATGTGCATTAGTGGGGACAAAATAATAGGAGTTACCGTAGGTAGCCCCATTATTGGGTGGGTCCAAGACAATTGGTGGCATGATTTGTACTCCTTCCTGTGTTTAAGGTTTTGGCCCAGCCATGCAGCAGTCGGCCATACACTATGATCAGCAACCTACGAACCAGTCTTCGTCAAAAGTCTGCATTCCCAGAAGCCAGGGACTGGGAAGCCGGCGCAGTGATAGGAAAGACGAGTCATCAGATCTGGAAGAAAGTCCTGTTTCACCGGCTTCTATGACCGCGCCATTGGCAACCGGCATAGCGACCAGCGGACTCGTCAACCAGCCACCCGGCTCGGTCGGTAGCGTGTCCCGTCCCGCCACGATGAAACTGCTGACCTCGCCCCGAGCGATTGCGGCACACCGCTGACTCAGGAGGGCGGTGACTTGAATCGGCGCTTTGCCTAGCGGCTGAATCTTCCCACCAGCCGGAGCGATGGGCTGCTGAATCGTTACTGTACCATCAAGTGCTGGGTTCCCCGATCTTGCGGTAACCTGGCTATTGGCGTCTGGTAAGAACAGACCACCATTTGTAATCGAGATAAGTACGTTCCCTCCAGGGCCTTGGTCAGCATTCGCTCTAATTTGACTGTTCTGCAGAATGACAAACTGTGGATCGATACTTATGCTCCCTCCTCCGCCTGTCCCATCGAGGACCGAGGCACTGATCGTGCTGTTCGAGAGATCTACTCTGCCGCTTGGATTTGTCGTGATCTTTATTGTGCCTCCGCTAGATTTCGTCGCCTCTGTTGTAAGGAGGCCGTTCGTCATTACGAGTTGACTGCCCGCGTTCAAGTTGATATTGCCAGCTGCTCCTGAGCCGGTGCTGCTACTCGAAATGTGACCGTTATTTTGAACTGCAACGGATTGAGCTGAGATCGATATATCTCCGCCAGCTCCGCTTCCTTGGGTCAAAGTGAAGATGCCGCTACCTGCTCCATCGATGAGGACCGATTGTGCCGGACTGGCAAGACCTTGAACTGCAACTATTCCAGCCGCCCCAGTTGGCGGAAAGTCTGGAAACTCTAGCAGGCTGCCGCTCGTGATGTGGCCTCCGGACAGCAATTGGAAATTGTTTGCATTGACTGTGATGGTGCCAGCTTTCCCCTCGAGACCCGTTGAGGTTGAAATGCTGCCGCCATTATCGATCACTACGGCGGGAGAAGTGATAACAATGTTTCCTGCATCTCCAAATGAAAACTCTCTACTCGCGCTGGTGAGTTGTGTGCCGGAACCGGAGATCGTTAGCGAATCGGTCGCGTTCACAGTGATGTTGCCGGCTGCTCCGGTGCTGCCACGAGACGCGCTGTTAAGCAGACTGTCGCCACTAAGACTCAAGCGAGCCGCATCGACTAGAATGTTTCCGGCGTTCCCCTGAATAGTGACACCATCCCCGCTTGTCTCAGTCACGAGTTGACTGTTCTGAGCGAGTGTAACAACGCTCGCGTTGCTCCCTGGACCGGCCAGTCCTCGAATAATGATATTCCCCCCGTGACCTTCGGCCTGCGTACGAGCGCTGAGAACACTTTCGGTGAGGTCTACGTGACTAGCCCGCAGTTCAATGCTGCCTGCGTGACCGGAACCAGCGGTGTTAGTGCCGATGTTGGAACCTCCCTGCATTTCGATGAGTGGAGCTATCAGGCTCACCGTCCCTCCTGCTCCATCGACATCGGTGTTACTCGTGATCGATCCGTTATTAAATAGAGCGATTTGTGAGTCAGCCCTCACCATAATATTCCCGGCGTTGCCAGGACCGGTGGAGGAAGCGTTTATGGTTCCACCCGAGACGAGGTTTACCGTATTCGCATTCACTGTGACTGTTCCGCCGGTGGCGGATGGTGTAGTGCCTGATGTCGTTGCCGAGAGTAATCCACCATTCTGAAGTGTGAGCGAGTTTGTAAAGACAGCTATGTGCCCACCCGCACCCGTGCCTTCAGTGTTGGTGAGAATGCCGCTTCCTTGACCATCAATTAGGATCGACCCAGCTGGGCTTGCCAATCCTCCAATGGTTATGGCTCCACCAGATCCGGACGGAGTTTCGAGCGGTGCGTCAGGTGGAGGAAATGGATTGAACCTAGTACTGCTCCTAATCTGAGCTCCGTTCATGATCTGGAGATTGTTCGTCGAAATGTTCAGAGTGCCGCCGTCTCCATTTCGAAATGTTTCGGTCGAAACCGTACTTCCGTCTGTGAGTAAAATATCCTGAGCGTTGATCGTTAGGTCAGCTGATCGTGCGTTTCGACGCGTGGTCGTGAGTAGAGTTGATGGAAATATGTCGGCACCGCTCATCTTGAGTGTGCCTGTCAGGTTGACAGTCAAGTTTCCAGGTTGAAACGGAGTGAAGTTGTCAATTTGAATGCCGGAGTTCTCGATGGTGAGATTTCGAGCGTTTAGTTGAAGCCCGCCCGTCCCTGGGTGAAGTCCCGCTCCAAGGCTACTAAATAGAGTGGCTGGTCCTAAATCAGGACTCCCTGTGAGTACGATATTTCCGTTCCTCGCATTGACCACTATATTGCCCGCGTCCCCGCTATCGGGAGCTCCACTCAACGACTGGCTTGACGCCGATATGCTAGGACCATTCGTGAGAAGGACGTCGCCTTGAGTGCTCGTCAATACGATGCTGCCTGCATTCCCAAACGGGGGATTGGAGGTTGTCGTTCCAGCAAAAACCAACGACCCGCTGGATACCTCAAGGTTGCCTGTACTTGTTAGAAGGATACTGCCTGAATTGCCTATTCCCCCGGTTTCCGCGTCAATAAAACCAAGGTTTGTCACGATGATAGAGTTTGCGTTCACACGGATATCGCCGCTGTTTCCCCCAGCACTTTCTGGCAATACATTTGACTGAAGGATAGTGGGAACAATATTTCCTGTCTCAAGATCTAATATGCCACCGACTTCCACATGATCGGCCATTATAGTAATCCCGCCATATGTGACGCCCGCGCTAGCAGTCCCGGTGACTGAGGTATCAATCATGGCAGCGTTTTTTATGACCACATTCTGACTCATAGCGATGTCGACACCGTGTCCGATGGATTCAGTGCCATTTATGGTCGGACCAGGCCCCGTGACATTGGCGAGAATTACGGAATTGTCCAGGACAAATTGCCCTCCTCGAATGAGCACCGTACCTCCACCGTAGCCACTCACGTCGAGTGTAGATTGTTCAGACACCTGAATCGCACCGAGAGTAATGAAAGACTGACCATTGATGTTGGGGGCCTGGGACAATGTCTTCAATAGTAACTCTCCAGGTGAGGTTACACTGGCAAGATTAATCTGCCCTCCGTGCGCGGAGAGGTGAGCCGGTTGCGTTGTCGTTCCATCTTCCAGGGAACCGGCCTGGATCGTAATGTTTCCTCCGGCCAGAGAGATGCTTTGACCAGGAGCAACAGCTATTTGGCTTCCCTGAACTGTAATAGCCCCTGGAGTTGAGCCCAGAAATCCAAATGCCGCGACTGGGGCCGCACTCAGAAGCGCATCTGCTGCGGCATTTGGGGACGAATTGAATAATCTTCCATCGTTGAGACGAAGATAGTCCGCGGATGTGAAAGCTACCATTCCGCCGACGTTCACCGTGGCATTTGGTCCAAACAGGAAACCTGCTGGGTTGATCAAGAATAGATTGGCATTGCCAAATCCGCCTGATCCGTTTGTCTGAATCGTTCCGAAGATGTTCGAAATGTTTCCGCCGGTCACGCGTCCTAGAATATTGGTCGTGGGGAGGGCTGACTCGTTGAGGAAGTTGGCGATGTTGTTGTTCGGCACGCTGAAGTTGCCGAAACTGTGAAATAGATTCGTCCCTCCGCCTGGACGAGTGCCACCGGTGATGTTGTAAGCATTTCCATTCGGTGTGATGACTGTGTTCAAACCGGAAGAAGTGATAGGGGCTTGGCCATAAGAATTAGATGGGGCGAAATTCAGACAGAGAACACAAACTCCCAGAGCACATGCGAAGCGTGCTTCCGACCAGTTATGGATCCCTTGCAGGAATAGATGGAGGTTTCTCATGACACTACTCTTCACCATCAGGTCAGAGCCAAGGTTGAAGCGTCTACTGTGCGCTACCAGAGAAGGATGGGGCCATCACCATCGCATCATGTAATGTCTGAGAAGCGCGATCTGTCACATTAACCAAGAACGGCTCACGGTTCTCAAGCAGCTGTGACCAATGAGTTTCTTGCTGGCATCGCTGCTCAAGCACGAGCTTTCGCCATCTTTCCGTCGTAATGTGGCTCACGTCGAGATTGGAACCAGACTCTCGCACTTGTCTCATGTTAAGCGTATCGGGTAACGAACAATATGGGCAGCCTAGAGTCGTACCTCTGCACGTACAAAGTAGGGGTTTGCACGTTCCGCACATGCAACAACCTGCTATCGCTGGAGTTCCTGTCATAAAGAGGACACCACCAGCGAACACAATCAGAATTATCGAAAAGTGAACAATGAAGTTTCGCATCCCGAACCTCCATGGCGATGTTCAATTGGATGCCATGAGCATCCCATTATTTAGCTTCGTTCAATTTGTCTACTGCCAGTTTGCATTCTTGAGTCCTGCATAGTTTTAAGACTGGATCTCCTGGTGAAGCGATGAACATATAGCTGGAGCCTGGAACTAGATCTGTGAAAGTGGCTTGGTCTACTTCGAAAATATGGTGGTTAAATCGATAGTCCTTTAAATCATAGAAATTGAACAGACTTTTGGAGTCCTCTTCGATTACCGCCTTTGCTACCACACCGATGACTTGATTTCCTGCTTCCTTCTTATTAGCGACGGTTTCATAGTAGTAACAAGTTTCCCTTGTCGCTATTCCACCAGGATCAGGACAAACCGGTGGTGCACTGCAGGCACTTAACACTAACGATGTAATGACGAGCGAAGACCATCTCCATTTCATGACTGCCCTCCTTGAGCAACAGATGGGATGAGGCTACTCGGTGCTTCTTGTCAGATATGCGATGTTTCCATCGACATCTTGCTATTCCTTCTATTGCAGGAATCTCAATAACCCTTTCGTCTAGGGTCGATGGCCTCTCTAGCTAATCCTGCCAGATGATCCCGACGACGATATAGATCAGTCCTGCCATCAGCGCATTGGCCAGGAAGAAGATCATGCTGATATCCATGGGAACCTCCGCTGCCGATTCGTTGCGCTGCTGCGATGGCGAAATTGCAATGAGTAGGCCACTAGAGAACCTTGCTCAAAGCGAGAGTGTGAAACGTGGCTATTTGCTAATGCGAACAAGGAAATCCGCATTCTTCCCGCAGACAAAAATAGAGATGGGTGGATCTACTGTGATCAGGTCCTATGGGACCTAAAAGAATTCGTGCTGGATCAAAAGTGATTCAGAGGCGAGTCAGTCTGGAGCCTGATAGCCATATGCCTGAAGAGCCATAGCTCCTACCAGTAAGACATCTACCGAATCGCCTGTTTGGGCGGCGTACGTTTTCAGGAGACCGATAATGTAATCAACGGTTAGGGCAGACAAAGGAGAGAGCCTCGGCGAATGCCCGATAGTCGCAGAAGTCGATAGGACCAGTATCTGAGGGGAGCGGTGTTCTGTGTAGGAGATATGTAATTAAGCGACGGTATTGCGTGTACCAACGACAGGCAGTTGTATAGGCTGCTTCGACTGCCGGATCGGACTTCCAAGGTGAGAGATCGAGTTGATCATTGACGAGGATCTCCAGCCACAGGATCCGTCGTCTGCGTTCGGTTTTAATGGCTTCACCAATAGAATTTATGCCGAGATAGGCTGGCAATAAGCGAAGGGGTCTTCCGATAGGAGTAAATCGAGCCTCGTCACGCATGGCGTGAGTGTATCTCAGAGGCGAACTTACCGGAAAGAATGGTAGAGGGGAGGGGCGCGGATGGAAGGGGACAATGGCCTACTCAGAAGGGCGGTCGTCCTCAAAAGGAAGGCCGCGCTGCCAGTGATGGTGGAAGCGCGGCCTTTGTAGCGCAGAGGCGACCAGCTGACTCTGGAAGGGTCAGGACCAGAGCCTGCATGGGCGTCGATTGTCGCTTGGCAGTCGAACGTCCGATGGTCGGCTCTGCGCCGGTTGGACTCTCATCATCACGATAGGGGTTCGGGTATCCTCCTGCCATTCGATGGATCAGCTTTGTGACAAGACTCGTTCCACGCCATGCCTTCGCCCTTCGCTAGTCCTGCCAGATCTTCGTGATCACGATGTAGATGAGGACGGCCATCAATGTATTGCTGAGGATGAGGATCACTGCGAAGTCCATGATGCGTTTCCTTTCGTCCTAGGTGTACGCGTGACCCTTGCCATCGGGAAAAGCAATTGACATGCCATTGGCTTCCTATCTTGGGCAGAAACGAGCTGATGAATGTGATCCCCGCACCTGCAGCGCACATTCGAAATCGGCATGGTATTTGACCATCTGCCTCGTTGCCCTGAAGGACAACAAGCGCTGAATCCCTTTGGTTTCAGCAACGCATCGGAAGCAATTCAGCGGATGGAAATGAGTGATTCTGCCTACAAACTGTTCAGGATCTCATCTGGCGAATGTGCGCATCAAACAATACGGCGATAACCGAGTCGTCTGCGGAAAGAAGACCTCGCCTGGATTCCCGCTTTCGCGGGAAATAGCAAAAAAGTGATGCCCCTAGCGGGTCGCGTGTCCGGTGGAATGGTGCGGCTCGTTCCGTTACACTACGGCTCCGATGGTAACTCTCCCATCCTCATGTGAGCCCGCTCTGTTGGAGCGGTTCCTCAAAGCGGAAGCCATGGCGCTCTGGTCCGTGCGCGCGGCACAGGTCAGAGACGTTCCACCCGGCGTGTTAGCGTTTTTGCGTCGGCACGAGGAAGAGGAGGCGGAACATCTCCGGGAATTCGAGGCCAGGCTCGGAGTGATCTCGCACACACGGGAGAAGCTTCCGCGCGTTCCAAGTCAATGGTGGGCGCTGGTGATCCATCTCTATGGGTATGAGACGCTCGGATTGGAATTTGCGAAGCTCCTGGTGCAGGTGCAGCCGGAGTTGCAGTCGATCCTCGACGATGAAACGGTGCATGTGGGATTTTTCGAGGATGAAGTCCGGAAGGTCTTGGCGCAAGAAGGGCGAGGCGCCACGGAGGCCAGAAAATCGGCGCAGGCCTGGTGGCGCCGGTTGCCGCCGACCGTCGATCGCTATCTCGAAGGCGAGCAGTTGGCTCCCTATCGCATTGACCTCAAACGGCTCATTTTGGATTCGATCGAAGAACGGTTTACGAACATCGGACTATTCAATGCAGTATTGAGATAAGGAGAGCGGCATGCACTGTGTGTTGTTTCGCCACGGCATTGCGGTCGATCGTGAGGATTGGGAAGGGGCGGAAGAGGATCGTCCGCTGACGGACCGTGGGGCGAAGCGGGTGGCTCAGGTGTCGGAAGGGCTCAAGTGGCTGGAGCTGCAGCCGACCCATGTATTCTCCAGCCCGCTGCTGCGGGCCATCGAAACGGCGAAGATTCTCCAGGAAGCTCATCGGGTCCGGTCTGTCGTCCAGATCGTCGACGAGTTGCTTCCGGACGCGTCTCCCGACCGTCTGCTCACCCGGTTGTCCGAGCTGCCGCCTGAATCCTGCGTGTTCTGTGTGGGCCATGAGCCCCATCTTGGTCTGGCGGCGTCGCTGATGCTGGCCGGCAAACCCGCGATGGGATTCCCGTTCAAAAAGGCCGGCGCCTGTCTTATCGAGATTGCGATGCCGCTCAAGCCAGGCCGGGGCCTCCTGCACTGGTGGATGGGGCCGAGTCAGCTGCGCGCACTAGGCAGAAAGAAGTTGAAAAGCGAAAAGCTGCCGCTCAAGGCTTAGACAGTAGGATTGGCGGCCCCTTCGACTACTGGAGGAGCGGTCATGGTGCGCGCCAGTCCTCCCTGCGTCAGGAGTTGCTGGATCTTGCTCCGTAGCTCATCCTGAATTTCTTCCGGAGACTTGCGGGCGTCCACTACTTCGAATTTGAATTCTTCGGCCATCTTGTCGAATTCTTCGATGAGGAGCGACTGGTACTTCTTGAAGCTGTCGTAGAGATCGGCACCCAGCCTGAGATCCATGCCCGATTCCCAGTAGTTCATCGCCTTGGTTTCGATCACCCGCAGCACCAGCGTTTCCACGTCGATACGGAGATAGCACACGAGATCCGGCACGAGGGCGAAACCAAAGACGTCGCGGATCCATTTGCGGTCGCTGCTGCGGACGAAGTCGCGCGCGAACGCCGTAAAGATGTAGCGGTCCGCAAGAACGATAAAGCCGGATCGGAGCGCCGGGATGATCTGGTGCTCCAGTCGGTCCGCGAAGTCGGTCGCGTAGAGCAGGCTCAACGACCAGCGGTCGATGATGTTCCCTTCCTTGGCGACTTCGATCGTCTTGGACATCAGATTCGATCTCGTCCACCCGGTGGTGATGACCCCGTACCCCTGCACTTCGAGCCACTCCTGCAGCATCTCGATGTGCGTGGAGCGGCCGACGCCGTCCGTGCCCTCGATGGCGATCAGCTTGCCTTTGAGGTCACTCGGATTTAGGTACGTCAAACCGTCGCCAAAATAGTGAGCGTCTCCCATGGGTCCCCCGTCTCGGTTTGTAGTCTTTCAAGGCTTCGTCCACCAGACTGCGCATGCCGTCCTGCTGGGCGGCGATGTCCTTTGTCGCGTCCATCGTGATGAGCTGGTATTCGTCCACGATCTTGTCGTACTGCGAGAGGATCCGTGATTGGAAGATTCGGAAGCTCTCGGTCACGTCCTGGCTCAGGTTCATGTCCATGCCGGCCTCGTAGTACTTGAACTGGCCTCGGGTTCCGCCGAGCAGGCGTGAAATGGCGACCTCGATCGGGACTTTGAAATAGAAGGCCATGTCCGGCCGTATGGCGAAGCTGTAGAGCTTCCGGACCCATTCGGGGGAAACGCCGCGCACGACGTCGCGCGCGAACGCCGTGTACATATAGCGGTCGGCCAGGACCAGCATGCCGGCTTTGAGCGGCGGAAGGATTTCGTGGTAGAGGCGGCTCGCGAAATCGGTCGCGTGCAGCAGACTGAAGGTGGTTGGCGTGAGGCTTTTGTTTTTCTTCCCGCGTTTGGTCGTGTCCTTGACCAGTTCCGAGGAATTCCACTCGGTAAAAAAGACTTTGTGTCCTTTCGATTCGAGCCACTTGTGGAGCAGCAGCAGCTGCGTGCTCTTGCCGGATCCGTCAATCCCCTCGACGATGATGAGTTTGCCGGGATAGGGATGGGGGGCGTTGGAAGGCGCGGGGGTCTGTTCGGTCATACATTGTCCTCTTGTGCCGATAGAATGAAGCGAACCCGGCGGCGGAACACCCGTTCGAACAGGTCGGCGCGGCCTCGCGCCGCCCAGGCTTCCAATTCCGCGTCGCCGGTCACATGGGCGGTGATGGTCACGGTGCGGCCGAGCCGGACATCCAGAGAGCGCACGACGGAAAACCTGGTGCGGTCGAGCGCGTCGGCGATCCGGAGCAGCGAGGCCAGAATCCGCACCGTGCGCTGGCGCTTTGCCGGCAGTGCCTCGTATCCTTCGTGTTTGCTCTGCGGCAGGGCGCGACGATGATAGCGCGCCACATTGGCGACGATTTGCAATTCGTCGGCCGAGAGACCGCCCAAGTCGCTATGGGTGATCAGATAATAGGCATGCTTATGGTGCTGGCGTTCGTTGATGAGGTAGCCCACGTCGTGCAGGATGGCGGCGTATTCAAGGCAGTCCCTCTCGGCCTGGCCGAGTCCGTGCAGCCGCTTGGTCTGGTCGAACAGACGCAACGCCAGACCGGCGACGTGCAGGCTGTGCACTTCGGGAGTTTGGCAGCGGCGCGCAAACGCCACGACGTTGCGGCGGCGCAGATCGGGAATTTCCGCTTCGGCTTTGAGCCGCTCTTTGTGGCGAACGACGAAATCGTAGATGACGCCTTCGCGGATCGCCTTGTCGCAGAGTACCATTTCATCGCGTTCCGCGAGTTCCATCAAGCGTCGCAATACGATGGTGGCGGGAAACAGCGTATCCACGCGCTTGCTGTCCAGGCCCGGAATGACCAATCGCTCCTTGATGGTCGAGCGCCGAAGATCCTGTTCGATCTCCTTGACGTCCTTGAGACTGACCGTGGCGAGATTGAGCTGAGGCAACGGCCGCCCGTTCTTTTTGAGATAAATGACTTCGGCCAGATTGCCGGCCATGCCGGAGGTGGCGATGAGAGAGTCGATTCGCTTGGTCTTGAAGGAATCCAGCGCGCCCTTCAAACGTTCGGTGACAAGATCTTCGAGCGAGCGCAACATGCCGTCGGAGGGTGGGGTGCGTTTGAGAAATTGGTCGGCGAGTCTGATGGCACCGAGCTTGAGGCTTTTCACGTGCAGGAGTTGATCGCGGTTGCCGACCATGAGTTCCACCGAGCCGCCGCCCACGTCGACCGCCAGCACAGGCTGGTCGCCCATAGGCACGCTGTTCTTTACGGCCAGGAAGATGAGGCGGGCCTCTTCATTACCGGACACGACTCTGACGGTGAGACGGAGTTGTTCCGCCACGAGATCGATGAAATCGCCGCCGTTTTTGGCTTCGCGCACGGCGCTGGTCGCGACCGCGACGATGCGGTCGTAACCCTTGTTTCGGGCGAGGGTAACGAGTTGGCGCAGCACTTCCAGCCCTCGGGCAATGGCCTCGTCGGACAGGCGCTGCGATTCGAACGTTCCATCGCCCAACCGGGCCATGTTCTTGAAACGGTCGACGATCTTGTAGTTGCCGTCGGGCTGGACTTCGGCCAATACCATATGGATGGAATTGGTGCCGATATCGATGACGGCGAGCTTGGTCATGAATCAGTCAAATAAAATCAATAGGTTGGAGTTGAAAGGCCTGTGCAAGCCCCTGTATAGAACCGGTAACGCCGAGAGCGACGATAAAGAATGACGGGGGGCCTGTCAAGGCCAGGATCTGAAGAATTCATGAGGAATATTCATCACTTTGAGGAGGTTGATGATGGGAGTACCGGCTTCGACTCGCGTGGTGGTGATCACCGGTGCCTCAACCGGCATCGGGGCGGCCTGCGCGCTGATGTGTGTGGCCCAGGGCATGACCGTCTTTGCCGGAGTGCGGACTGACGAGGCTGGAGAGGCCTTGCGTCAGCGGGGTGGGGAGCGACTCATCCCGATCCGGTTGGATGTCACCGACTCCGAATCCATCCGGCAAGCGGAGCGGGTCGTGCGCGAAACGGTGGGATTGACCGGGGTGAATGGTCTGGTCAACAACGCCGGCATCGCCGTCGGGAGTCCGTTGGAAGTCATCCCGATCGAGGCCTTGCGCAGACAACTCGAAGTGAATGTCATCGGACAGATCCTGGTCACGCAGGCATTCCTGCCGTTGCTCCGGCTCGCACGAGGCCGGATCGTCAATATGGGCTCCATCGCGGGACGCGGAACGATCCCGGTGATGGGGCCGTATTCGGCCTCGAAACATGCCTTGGAAGCGTTGACGGATGCGCTGCGATTGGAGCTTCAGCCCTGGGGACTCCATGTTTCGATCGTCGAACCGGGTGCGATTGCGACACCGATCTGGGAGAAATCAACAGAGACCGGCAATGAGATCGCGGCAGCGGCTGGCCCTGCGGCGGTGGCCCTCTATGCAGATTTAGTGTCGCGCGTGAAGGACAGGATCGCTCAGGCGGCAAATCGGGCGATTCCAGCTGACGTCGTGGCGCAAACGGTCCTCCATGCGCTGACTGCGGCGAAACCCAAGACGAGGTATCTGGTTGGCTCCGATGCGAAAGTCCGGGCGGTGATGCTCCGGTGGTTTCCAGACCGGGTGCAGGATTGGATTCTCACAAAGGTCTTGGCGCTACCGGCGTGGAACAGCAAATAGAAGAAGAGGGAGGAGAAAATACGAAATTCGAATGTCGAAATTCGAAATGGGAAAGTCAAAATACGAAACGCGAATCACAAAGCTCGAAACGTGAAACGAGGAACTTGAATCCGGATTAGCCGACGAGATCGGGATTCAGGCGGTTCAAGGAGCGAATGGACAGGGCCTTGATCTCGTTATAGATAATCGTGCGGCCGGCCTGACGCAGTCGTGTAAAGATGCCTTCGACGATCACCTGATCGCCTTCGCGCACTTCCGCCTGACCGAGACCGATGACCTTGACCGTTCCCGCGTGGTCCTTGAGGAGAAATCCGTAAGCGGGCTGGCCTTGACGGTTCGTCGCCAGCTGGACATTGGTCACTTCCCCGCTCACCACGACTTCCTGACGGTCATATTGTTCGGGATGGGAGATCAAATCCGCCAAGTCCAGCAGCCCGGACGCGGAAGCCGTCAGTGGGGCGGCAAGAATGGCACACATGAAGACGGCGCACCAGAGTCCAGCGTTCAGAGAGCCGGCGAAACACGGCGAATGGTGCTTGATGAATCGCATAGTGCCTCCTAAGAATAGGGCTACTATACCGTGGCCTTCCCGGTTTGAAAAGCATCCAATTTGTTGTTGTGGCATCTTCCTGACAAGCGCCGGCAGCTACAGCCCGGCTCAGGTCGGCGAGAACTGGCGCGAGGCGTTCAACGGGTTAGCGAGGCTACCACTTTCCCCCGCCGTACAGGTCGGTATGTTGTTCCCCGAACATGCTCTTGAGCACGTGCTCTCTCATATCGTTGGCCGGATCAGTGGGTTTCTTTTCGAGCAGCTTGGCTTCTTCTTCCTCATCGCGGGGTTTGGGAGTCACGCGGGCCAACAACATGTCGTCGATGGATTCCGGGGAGGCATCCGTGTCGCCCAAGATGGCGGCAAGTCGCTGTAAGCCGAAGAGATTTCTGGTGACTTCCGACAACACGGCGTTCGAGCTGGCGCCGTGGACGAGCGAGAGCCAGAACTTGGTTTCCACGTCCTCGCCGACAACTCCCGAGGTCAATGAGACGAGCTTCTCGATGAGGTTGGCTTCCGTGCGTTCCAGTCCGTCATAGGTGGAAACCGAGCGCTGGACCGGTCGAATAGCCAGCACCGTAAACGTCTCTCTCCACAGATCGAGCGGCGGCGAAGTCTGTCCGGTCTTGGCGGCCGATCCCTGCAATGCTGCCTGGAGTCCCTGCAGGTACGCCGTCATGTGTTTGACCTTGCGCGCCGCCAGGCTGCCGGCGGGAATGCCCCAGATGTGGGCGATTTCATGATCCTGAAGCGGCTGGTAGTCGGCCGTTTGGCGTTCCCGAGCCGCCAGTGCCAACCGTTTCCGATAGCGCTCGGCAAGACGAAGTTGCACCTGCATTTCGATGCCGAGTCTCTGCTGCTGATAGTCCTCGAGTTGGATCTCCTGCGCCTCCCATCGCTGATCCAACATGCGGATGGCCGGTCTATTGACGGTGGTGCGAGCCTGTGCTTGCAGGGCTTCCAAGGCCTCTGACGGAAGGTTGAACCGTGTCGTCAGCAAATGAGCGGCTCGCTCGGCCATCAATTCGCGCAATCGCGACAACGTGGTGAGACATTCGCATTGCAGCCATGTCCGTTCGCGTTTCAACCGTACTTGACGGAGATATTGGTCGCGCTTGTCGCGGACCGCTTTTACCGCTTCCTGGGTCAAAATGTTGTAGGTCGGCTTCGACCCGGCCACGCAGCGCGGATCCGGCCGATCCATCGTCATGTAGTTGATCTCTTCGTCTGAGACGTCGAAATGCTGCAGGAGAATCAGATGAAGCATGATGCGGCCCTGAATCGGCATCGCATCAATGACGGATTCGATCAGCGACGGTGTGAGCGGCGAGGTGGCGGTGGACATGGTGTTAGGCGGTTCCTGTGATTTGCGCTTCCAAGTAGGTGGCGACGTATTCCCGAACTTGCTGGATCGAACCGCTGACGTACAGCTCCCTGGGGATTTCCACGCGGGTCAACGTGGCCGGATCGATGCCGCGGTCCCTGGCATAATCCTCGTCGATATACAGGCTGATGGACCCATCGTTGTGGCGAATGGCATAGATCGCATTGTTATCGGCCATGGTGCGTCGTGAAGTCCCTGAAGATGTTGGAAATTGATCTACAGGTAACACATGGGCGAGCATACTGTCAAAGATGGGACTGGCGTCCAACCTATTCATTTCTCAAGCAGAATCCGTCTTCTCCAGACCACGTAGACGGTCGAGACGACGATGGCGACAAGGAGCGTGTTTCGGATGCGTCCCGGACCGAAACAGGTGAGATTCACCAGGCCGTTGGTGAAACCGTACGCCGCGTAAATCAGATACAGAAACAGTGACCAGCGCGCGAGCTTCATGAATCCCACCCCGACGCCCAGATGAAGGGCGGGTGAAATCGCTTTGGTCAGGAATCCGGGAAGACCGTCCAGCTTGGTGCAGTAGAAGGGAAGCAGGTAATCGAGATTCTTGAGGATGATCCAGGTGTCGTTGACCGCGCTGATCACCAGGAGGAGTCCAAGCAACCGGATATCGTGCCCTCTTGCCCAGACCTGGCGCCATGTGCGGAGCCAGTTGGACGAATGGAGACTTGGCCCCAGGAAGGCATCATAACTTTGGAACGCCCACCAGGGCAGGGCTAAGAGCATAAAGAAGAAGACTTCGGCCGCGCGTCCCGACACACGCCCCAGCGCCAGGCTGATGCCGATGAGCAGAACGGTGACCGAGAAGCTGACGAGGCCGGCGCCGATCCGTTGCCGAAACACGTGGCCGCCGCCGGGGAGAATTGCCGACAGCAGGGCGGCGCGGTAGTCAGCGTGGTCGTCCATGCGGAAAATGCGAAGGCCTTCGATCGACTGATCGAAGGCCTTCGTGTCCCAATAACAGGAGTCTAGGGTTCAGCCGCCGAGAGTGTCGAGGGTCTCCTTGAGGCTCCGGCGGATGCAGGTGAAGATCGGGGTGTCGCGCAGCGTGTAGCGGGACCCTTCCGTTTCTCTGAGCGCCATGACCAGGTCCAGGAAATCCTCCGGCTTGTCGCTCTCGAACGCCACTACCCATTCCTGATCGTCCAGGCCAAACGAGTAGGTCGTGTTGAGCTTGACGGACGGGAACCGGTGTCCGACTTCGATGTGCTCGTCCATCATGCCTTGGCGGGCCGCCTTCGTCAGGAGGAACCATTCACGGGTTTTCAGGAACGGATAGACGAAGATGTACTTGCTCTTGCCGGGCACGACGGTGAGCCGCTTGCTCTCCTGGCCTTCGTGCGTATGGTTGTCTACGTAGATCGAGCGCTTCGTCATGGACAAGTATGAATAGGGAGTCGAGAGGTACTTGCCCAAGCCGGACGCCATGATCTTGGTGCTCATTTCCTGGAAGAGTTCGAGTTCATAGCTGATCCGCCACAACATGATGTCGCAATCACCGCGGATGCCGACGGCCGAATACGCGATCACGAGCACCTTGCCGGTATAGTCTTCGACTGCGCGCAGGAACTCCTGCTTGCCCTTCGTACGTTCGTCTTCCGGAAGCCGCCGCCACGCCGGGTCAATCTTGTAGAACACGAAATTTACGAATTGGCGCTTGGGGGTCTGCTGTGGTGCTTGTTGCTCCGGGGCTGCCATGGACTCCTCCGTGTAACGATAACGTCTTAATGAGGCGGATTAGCGAGCGGACTGCAGTGTTTATCACTTCGACTTTTGCTTTGTCAACGGGGCTTGGGCGCACCGGAGGCTCGTTGACAGGACTTCGGCGATCTGTTACTGGCAGCATAGGGGGGCGGAATCCAAATACCTAAACTCAAATCACAAATATCAAAGTCCGAAATCCGAAACCATGGGAATGGAATTTGGATTTGAAGGCGGCAGCCGACCGGAGAGGCGCATGTGTCGCCATAGTTTAATAGATCGGTTTCGATGTGAGGCGACGCGGCTGGTGATCGCGACGGTGCTCGTGGTGCTGGGCGGCTTCGGGACGCCGGCGCCGGCCATCGACGTTGCGCCGACTAACGAGCAGATTCGCGCGGCGCTGGATCGCGGAAAAGACGCGGCCCAGCAGCATGAGCCGCCCGATAGTTTTTATGTGCGGTTCGGCTCGACGGACGCGCTTCACCCGAGCGGGTTCTTGATTACCAAGCTGGGCTCACTATCCGTGATGGCGACCCATATGGCACTCCGAGGACTCGAACCCAGCGACGCGGACATCCTCCAGGTGCTGGAGACCAAGACCATGTTGGTCAGCACGGTCATCTTCGGGAATGTCCCGACGTTTGCCGCCGACAGTTATATGGTGTTCGATCAAGGCGGGCACACGATCAAGCCGGCGACCGTGCGATTCGACGGCCAGGGCAGCCGCAGTGCGGCATGGCCGGAAAGCCCTCGATTCAAGGCCAAAGTGATCGCATCCTTCAATTACGCGGATTTCGATCCCAAAGCCCCCACGACGCTGACCGTGTTTCCGGCCAACGGCGGTGAAGTGAGCTTTGCCCTCGATTTTTCACAGTTTCCCTAACCGGCGGGCCGCCGGATCGATGCCATGCCGCCAAGACGTCCCGTTCGCTCCCTTCTTCTCGCCGAAACCATCGCCATCGGATCGGAACTTCTGGTCGGCGGACGGACCGACTCCAATTCGCTGAGGATCGCGGAGGAATTCGGCCGCCTCGGCATCGGCGTCCGCTTCAAATCGATCGTCGGAGACGACCGCCAGGACATTCGAACCGCCGTGGCAACGGCCGCCGGCCGAGTTGGCGTCATTGTCCTGACCGGAGGCCTCGGGCCGACCGTGGACGATTGCACCCGGGAAGCGATCTCGGATGCGACTGGTCGTCGGCTGGCCCTCCGAAAAGACGCCTTCGAAGCGCTCAAGACGCGCCTCGCTGAATGGGGGAGAGTCCCCAACGCCGGACAGCGACGGCAAGCCCTGATCCCGGACGGAGCGACGGTGATTGCCAATCCGGTCGGCTCAGCTCCCGGTTTCTGGATGAAATGGAAGGGGGCGTTGCTGATCTCATTGCCGGGAGTTCCGTGGGAGATGGAGGCGATGCTGCGGGATTCCGTCGCACCGGTCTTGAGCTCGGAACTGACGCGGGCGCGCCTAAGGCCGTCTCCCATCACACGCCTCGTCTTTCACACGTTCGGACTCCCGGAGGCTGAGGTGGACGCCAAGATCAAAGGACTCGTCAAGCCTTCGATGCCGGTGGACTTGGGACTCCTGGCCTCGCCGACCGGCGTCCTGGTCTCGCTGACGACCAGGCCGCGGCCGGTTTTGAGCGGACCAAGGCTGCAACGATTGGCTGACGGCGTGCGGTCGCGTCTACGAGACCAGCTCTATGCAGAGGGGCTCGAGACTATGGAGGAAGTCGTCGGCCGGCTGTTGACGGCGCAGCACAAAACCGTCGCCGTGGCGGAGTCCTGCACCGGAGGGCTGATCGGCCATCGGCTGACACAGGTGCCAGGGTCGTCGGCCTATGTCGATCGCGGCGTCGTGTGCTATAGCAATCAGGCCAAGACCGATCTGCTGGGCGTGCCCCCCGCATTGATTGAAGGCCATGGCGCGGTGAGCGCGGAGGTGGCGGCGGCCATGGCACGCGGGATGAGAGAGCGGAGCGGCGTGTCGGTGGCCCTGAGTGTGACCGGCATTGCAGGACCGGGAGGTGGCACGCCGACCAAGCCGGTCGGATTGGTCTATCTCGGGCTGGACGCAGAGGGTGGCCCATCGGCGACCAGAGAATACCGCTTCAGCGGCGACCGTATGGTCGTCAAGCAGCGGGCCTCTCAAGCCGCGTTGGACTTACTCCGCCGGTGGCTCTTGGAACGGGCCGAGCCGGTATAGTCCCATGATCCGCGCCTTCCTTGCCGTCGTACCGGATGCCGAATTGCTCAGACGTCTTGCCCTGGTGCAGCAGGATCTGAAGCAGCGTCTGATGAGGGACCTCCCGCGCACCGTCCGGCTCTCCTGGGTCCAGCCAGCCTCGATTCACCTGACGTTGAAGTTCCTGGGTGACATTCCCGAGGATCTGGTGCCGGTGCTGAATGATGCAATGATTCAAACAATGAGCGGCCATCGCTCTCTGTCGATTCCATTGGAGCGGCTGGGAGCCTTTCCCGATGCCAGGCGTCCCAGAATTCTCTGGGCAGGTCCCGGTACGTCATGGGAGGAGAGTGAGGACAGCCGGCGGCTGGCTGCCATGCATGAGGCGATCGAGATGTGCTGCAGGACAGTCGATCTTGCGCCGGACTCACGCGCGCTGACCCCTCATCTGACGTTGGCACGGGTCAGAGAAGGTGACCGTTATCTCGGCAGCCAACTGACTCGAAACGGCGAACTGAACAATCCGATTCGTCCGGGAGCGTTCGAGGTTGGAGCGGTTGTCTTGATGCGCAGCGAGTTGCATCCCACCGGCTCGGTCTATACACCGCTATGGGACGTCCGGCTTGCGTAAGGTGGCCGTCATCGATGCGGTCGAGAAGGGACTAAGAGAGTCTGTTCCGGGAACGGCTAGGCCTGAGGAGGCTGTTCCCGGATGATTTTGCAGAACAACTCGGTGAGGTCCGGGTCGAATGCCGTCCCGCCTTGGCGCTCGATCTCGTCGATCGCAGCCTTGACCGTGAGGGGCGACGCTCCGGGCCGTTCCGCAGTGAGTTCGTCAAATGTCTGGGCCAGGGAGACGATCCGGGCCAGGAGGGGGATGCGCTCGCCCTGCAATCCGAAAGGATGCCCGGTACCGTCCCATCGTTCGTGATGAAGGGCGATGATTTGTACGGCATCGATCGGCAGACCCAGGGCACGGCCGATCCGGGCTCCCAAGTCGGTGCGGTGGCCGTTGCCGGGAGATTCATGCTGCAGGGCTTGGCCGTCCGCCGCTTGGATCAGGTCCAGATCGTGAGCCAATGCGCCGAGCGAGAGGATGTTTTGTTCGGGCAACGACAGTTGCAACCGGTTCGCAGTCAGAGAGGCATAGAAGCTCACGCGGTTGCCATGATTCACCAGATAACGGTCCCGAGCTTCCAGCAGGTCTGACAACAATTGGATGAGAGAGGCGGTTTCACCGATTTGCGCCGGCTGCAGGACTGCGCCGTCGGTGTTGTGAGGAGCCGCATAGGCCGTGGCAAGTTTCCGCCAGGCGGCAGAACAGCCTGGTTCCGGCCCCCACAGCGCGCTGTCCTCCGCCAGAAGAGTGCGGAGCCGATCGAGCCGCTGCTT
The DNA here is from genome assembly GCF_900169565.1 of Nitrospira japonica. Taxonomy (NCBI): domain Bacteria; kingdom Pseudomonadati; phylum Nitrospirota; class Nitrospiria; order Nitrospirales; family Nitrospiraceae; genus Nitrospira; species Nitrospira japonica. Next base: position 2,832,673 of record NZ_LT828648.1, read on the forward strand.
TTTCTGGGCGGTTTGCAAGCTGATCGTGAGCAATTCCGAGGTGTTGAACGGCTTCAACAGAAAGCCGGCCGCGCCATGGCGAATACAATCCATGGCGGACTGCAGCGAGCCGAAGGCGGTGACCATGATGACTTCCACCTCGGCGTGGGCCCGCTTGATTTCGGTGAGCAGGTCGGCACCGGAGCCGTCGGGCAGGCGTAGATCCAGGGTGACCAGGTCGACGCCGTGATCGTTGAGCACGGCCATGGCGGTCCGTGCGTTGTCCGCAGTCAAGATATTGAAATTCTGGCGAAGGGTTTGGGTCAGGGCGGCACGGGGCGCGGCCTCGTCATCGACGATGAGGACGGTCGGTTTGGTCTCGGCTGAAAGGGTCGCGGTGCTGGAAGACATGCTTTACGTGTAAGCTGAACCCCAGACTTCGTCAAGGAATCAGCGAATCCGTGCCTTGAGCTCTTGACCTCGTAGGGATCTACGAATAGAGTAATGCCATGAATTGCGTGATGCGAATGTGGATGCCTCTCTCGCTCGCGGGCGTTCTGCTCGCCGCGCCTGTATGGGCAGGCGAGTCCGAGACCTTCGATCCTGATCAGCCGTTCAATGAGTTGCACGGCAAGCTGTTCTTGGAGTCACTGGCTGCCCAAGCCTTGGATCTGCTCAAGGATCACCTCGACATTTCAGCCGATAGCCGGTCCGGAGAAAATGGAACCTCCGGGCGTCAATCGCTTCGCTTCAAGTTTTATCCTGACGGGAGATCCAAATCGGATCAGTACTTTGCCGCCGAAGGGTGGTTGGGACCGTCATCCGATGCCCAACGGCAGGAGCTGCATTTTCGATTTTCTCTTCCCGGTGCGTCGAGCGGACCGGCGGACACTCCCGGGCAGCCTCAGCCGGACAATGTCCTCTAGCTGACCTAACCTTCCGAGCACTTGGCGGTCTGAGTTTTTTCCTGTCGGTTGCCATTCAACCTTCCGTGCCCACGTCATCCCGCGTCGCGACATGCGAATGGGTTCGGAATACGGCCATTGTGCTCCCCCGCATGGGCTGTTGAACAGCCGCTGCCGGGATTCTTCGCTAGGCTTATCCCAACCGACTTCGGTATAATCCGCCCTCTCCCCATCACATGGATTGACTAGGAGGATCGCTCATGGCCGAGAAAGACGACAAGAAGCGCGCGCTTGATTTGGCCCTGTCCCAGATTGAGAAGCAGTATGGGAAGGGGGCCATCATGAAGCTGGGTGATGCGGAGGCGAACGCGGACATTCCGGCCATCTCCACCGGCTCATTGGGACTCGATATTGCGCTCGGCGTGGGCGGGTTTCCCCGCGGCCGGGTCATCGAAATTTTCGGCCCGGAAGCATCCGGAAAAACGACGCTGACGCTGCATGCAATCGCCGAAGTGCAGAAGACGGGGGGCGTGGCGGCCTTTATCGACGCAGAACATGCCTTGGACTTGACCTATGCCAAGAAGCTCGGCGTCCAGGCCGATGATCTGCTCGTCTCGCAGCCGGATACGGGCGAACAGGCTCTGGAGATCGCTGAAACGCTGGTGAGAAGCGGGGCGATCGACCTGATCGTCGTCGATTCGGTGGCCGCGCTCACGCCCAGGGCCGAGATCGAAGGCGAGATGGGCGACGCGCACATGGGACTGCAGGCGCGTTTGATGTCCCAAGCGCTGCGAAAGCTGACCGCCGCGATTGCCAAGTCGCAAACGACGGTGATTTTCATCAATCAAATCCGCATGAAGCTGGGCGTCATGTTCGGAAATCCGGAAACGACGACCGGCGGCAACGCCCTCAAGTTCTATTCCTCGGTCCGGCTCGACATCCGACGCATCGAATCCCTCAAGGAAGGGCAGGACGTGGTCGGAAGCCGAGTCCGCGTCAAGGTGGTCAAGAATAAGATGGCGCCGCCGTTCAAGCAGGCCGAATTCGACATTCTCTTTGCTCAGGGCATTTCCAAGAGCGGAGAGCTGGTCGATTTGGGTGTGGATCGGAAAGTGTTGGAGAAATCCGGCGCCTGGTACTCCTATCGAGCCGAACGTCTCGGACAGGGCCGCGATGCCGTCCGTGATTTTCTCCAGACCAATCAGCCGCTGGCGCGCGAGATCGAAGGCAAGTTGCGCGACATCGCGGCCTTGCCAGGTCGGGGGACCGAGAAAGCTGCCGCTCCGGCGAAGGAAGAGCGGCGCACCGAAGAGAAACGCGAAGAACGGCGGCCTCACAAAGTCGGCGCGTAACGGGACCGGCTGCGCCCCATGCCGCGCAGGATCGAGCAGGCGGGGATTTCAAAGACGGCGCGGGCGAAGCAGGCCGTTCCCGACGATTCGTGGTTGAAGGCCGCCGTGCGGTATCTCGCGCGATTCGATCGGACGGCGAAGCAGGTCGAGGAGTTTCTTCGGGCGAGGGGTGCATCCCCGGTTCAGGCGGCACGCACGCTGCGGCGCTTGGAGGCGCTGCGGTATCTCGATGATTCGGCCTATGCCGAACGTTGGATCGCCTCCCGGCTGACGAGAGGTCCGTGTGGCGCGGCGCGGCTGAGGGACGAGCTGCTCCGGAAGGGAGTTTCCGAGAACGTGACCGACGGTGCACTGGGCCGTGCGCTGGCGGAGGTCGACCAGGACACACTGGCCCGTCGGGCCGTGGGATTGAAGCAGCGGCGCGGCGGCACCTTGAGCCGATGGCAAACGCTTCGCCTCCTACGTCAGCGGGGTTTTGAAGAGGATGTCATCTCCCGTATTATGGGAGAATGGCAGGAGACGGAGAGGGTCGACGATGAAGAATAGTGCCGATGAACTGCGGCGCGGGTTTCACCGCTACTTCGAACAACACGAGCACCGGTCCATTCCAAGCTCGCCGCTGATTCCGCAAGCGGACCCTACGTTACTCTTCACCAACGCGGGGATGAATCAATTCAAGCGGGTGTTCCTGGGGGAGGAAAGCCGCGCCTACAGGCGGGCGGTGACGGTCCAGAAGTGTCTCCGCGCGGGCGGCAAACACAATGATCTGGAAAACGTCGGGTATACCCGACGGCATCATACCTTCTTCGAGATGCTCGGCAACTTTTCGTTCGGAGACTATTTCAAAGCCGATGCCATTTCATTCGCCTGGGAGTTTTTGACCAAGTCGGTGGGGCTGGATCGCTCCCGGCTGTGGGTCACGATCTACCGCGAGGACGATGAGGCCGATGAGCTCTGGCGGAAGATCGGTGTGTCTCCGTCCCGCATCATGCGGTTCGGCGAAAAAGATAACTTCTGGCAAATGGCCGATACCGGCCCCTGCGGGCCTTGCTCGGAAATTCACTTCGATCAGGGCACGGCGGTTCCCGGCGACGACACGCCGAACGCAACGGGAGACCGGGTCATTGAAATCTGGAACCTGGTGTTCATGCAGTACAACCGCGATGCCGCCGGTACGCTGCATCCGCTGCCGAAACCGAGCATCGATACGGGCATGGGTCTGGAACGATTGGCCGCCGTGGCTCAAGGGGTCTACAGCAATTACGACAGCGATCTCTTCACCCCGCTGCTCGCGGCGATCAGCCGCCGAGCCGGAATCGCCTACGGCGGCAAAGAGGAGACGGACCGGTCCATGCGGGTCATTGCGGACCATCTGAGAGCGGTCACGTTTCTCATGACCGACGGCGTGCTGCCTTCGAACGAGGGGCGCGGGTACGTGTTGCGCCGCATCGTCCGGCGGGCTGCGAGGCACGGGCGGCTGCTCGGCATCGTCGAGCCGTTCCTGCACGAGTTGACCGCCACGGTCGTGGAAAACATGGGAGAGGCCTATCCGGAGCTGAAAAGCGCGGCGGGAACGGTGACGGAGGCGACGAGAGGAGAAGAAGAGCGGTTCATCGCCACCCTGGACCAGGGGTTGCCGATCTTGACCGACATGGTGGACAAGACGCGCGCGGCCGGCCGTACCGTCCTGACCGGGGTCGACGTCTTCAAACTGTACGATACCTACGGGTTCCCGTTGGATTTGATCGGCGAAGCCTGCCGCGAGCAGGGTTTGACGATGGACGAGGAAGGTTTCGACCACGCCATTGAAGAGCAGAGGAATCGCGCGCGCAAAACAGGGGGATTCGAACAGGAAACGGCACGACCGGGGGTGACCGACCTGGCCGGGCAGGTGGGAGCGACCAAGTTCGTCGGCTACGACCGGTTGGAATCGGACAGCGTGCTGCTGGCGATCTTGAAAGACGACCGGATCGTCAAGGAAGCGGCGGAAGGCGACGAAGTCGAAGTCGTCCTGGACGTCACGCCCTTCTACGCCGAGGGCGGCGGTCAGGTGGGCGATCAAGGTGTGCTGCTCGGACTTGAAGGGCGTCTGGACGTCAAGGATACGACGAGACCGGCACCGTCCCTCATCCTTCATAAGGGAACGGTCAGCAAGGGACGAATCAAGCAGGGCGAGTCGCTTCGGGTACAGGTGAACGGCACGATCAGGCAGGATGCCGCGCGCAACCATACGGCGACCCATCTGGTTCACGCCGCCTTGCGGGATTTGCTGGGGCCCCACGTCAAGCAGTACGGGTCGTTGGTGGCGCCCAATCGATTGCGGTTCGATTTCGCGCATTTTCGTCCCCTGTCGTCCCGAGACATCGACGAGATCGAAACGACGGTCAACGGCGAGATCAGAAACAACGAAGCCGTGCGGACCGAAGTCATGAGCATCCAGGACGCCGTGGCGAACGGCGCGCTGGCGTTCTTCGGCGACAAGTATGGCGAGCAGGTGCGGGTGGTGACGGTCGAATCGTTCAGCAAGGAATTGTGCGGGGGAACCCATTGCCGTCACACCGGCGAGATCGGTCTCTTTCGAATCGTCTCCGAAACCGGAGTCGCCGCCGGCGTCAGACGGATCGAGGCCCAGACCGGCAGCGGGGCGATGGCCATGTGGAGAAAGCTCGAGGCGGAAGTGCGGGAACTCTCCGACCTCCTGAAGGTCGGACAACCGGAACTGGTGTCCAAGACGCGCAAGCTGATGACCCAACTGAAGGATAAAGAGCGGGAGCTCGAGGAACTGAAGTTGAAGATTGCCAGCGGCTCTTCCGTGGCTTCCACCGTGAAAACTGTGGCGGGGGTATCCGTGCATGTCCAACGGGCCGACGGCATGGACATGGGAGGCCTGAGAGCGTTGGCCGATCAGATCCGCGACAAGCTGCGGAGCGGTGTCGTGGCGTTGGGTGCTGCGACGGACGACGGCAAAGTGGCGTTGCTCGTGGTGGTGACCAAGGATTTGTCCGCCAGGATCAAGGCCGGCGATCTGATCAAGGTCATGGCGGCCGAAGTGGGCGGAACGGGCGGCGGACGGCCGGAGATGGCTCAGGCGGGAGGAAAGGATCCGGCCAAACTCGATCGCGCGCTGGAAATGGTCTTTGATCTGGTTGAACGGGCGCAACAGCGGTAAACTTATGGAAGGCCGACGGATCTTGGCCCTCGATTACGGAACCAAGCGGATCGGGGTCGCTCTCAGCGACGAGTTGGGGTGGACCGCGCAGCCGCTTGAGACGTTCGAGCGCCGTACCCTTGATCGTGACATCGAACACATCGCGTCGCTGGTCGGTTCCCACGAAGTGGGACGGGTGGTCCTCGGATTTCCGCTCCAGTTGGACGGACGGGAAGGGCCGGCGATTCAGGCGATGCGGGAATTTTCAGACCGTCTGGAACGGCGGTTGCCGGTGCCGCTGGTTTTGTGGGACGAACGGATGACGACGAAAGCGGCGGAAGATCTCCTGATCGCCGCCGACGTCAGCCGGAAGAAGCGCAAGGGCGCCGTCGATCGTGTGGCCGCCGCGATTTTGCTCCAGAGCTACCTGGCAAGTCTGGCGCCGCCGCCTTCAGGACCGGACGACGAATCCGATTTCGAAGGGGAATCACTCGCACACGCTCATGACATCCCGGATCACCCTCATACTGCTCCTGTCCGTGGTCGTCGCGCTGGGCGTGGCCGCCTATCGCGTGATGAAATGGGCTGAAGAGCCGGTCGTTTCCGAGCAAGTCCATCCTCCTCCAAAAATCGTGACGATTCCCGATCGTTCCACGTTTTTCCAAGTTGCGACATTGCTCGAACACGAAGGATTGATCAAGAGTCGTTCGGCCTTTGTCCTGCTCGGACGGTCCCAGTCCGCCGACCGGAGAATCCGCGCCGGAGAGTATGAGCTGACCGCAGCGATGGCGCCGGCCGAGATTCTGGGAAAGTTGCTCAGCGGCCAGGTGGTGCTGCATCCGATCACGATACCCGAAGGGCTGACCATGGTGCAGATCGCCTCCCTGATGGAGCAGCATGAGGTCGCTGACGGGGCCGACTTCTTGAGACTGGCCCGGGATGGTTCGTTCATCGCGTCGCTGGGCCTGAAGCTGGACAGCCTCGAAGGCTATCTCTATCCGGATACGTACAAGTTTCCCAAGGGCGTCAGGTCGAGGGACGTCATCGCGACGATGGTGGAGCACTTTCGACAGGCGTACCGGCCTGAGCTGCAGGCGAGAGCCGGTGACTTGAGGATGACGCAACACGAAGTCGTGACCCTGGCCTCGGTCATCGAGAAGGAAACCGGTGCGGACGCGGAACGGGCCGAGATCTCCGCGGTGTTTCACAATCGGCTACGCAAGCACATCCCGCTGCAGAGCGATCCGACGGTCATCTACGGTCTGACCGGGTTCGACGGCAACATCCGAAAGAAGGATCTCTCCAGCCCGAGTCCCTACAACACCTACCGGGTCGTCGGCTTGCCGCCAGGCCCGATCGCCAGTCCTGGCCTTCGGGCCATCGAAGCGGCATTGTACCCTTCGAATTCCCGCGCCCTCTACTTCGTGTCCCGCAACGACGGCACCCACCAATTTTCCTCGACCCTCTCCGAGCACAATCAGGCGGTCGAGCGATACCAAAAACGTCCGTTCAGGCGCAGTGCGCTGCCGCGTACCTGATCCCAACCGGGTCGAGAGTGTTCGTCACCAACTGATCTCAAAGGAGCGATGATGAGCGACGGATCATGGAATCTTCCCGCAGTGATCGACCATACGATCCTGCGTCCCGAGGCCACCAGGCACGACGTCGTGCGACTCTGCGAGGAGGCCAGGACGCACGGCTTCACGGTGATCTTCGTGCCTCCATGCTATGTGCAGGAGGCGGCGGAGATACTGGCCGGCGCCGCGATCCGCGTGGGTATTCCGGTCGGCTTCCCGCTCGGCGGTCATTCGACGGCGGCCAAAGTCGCGGAAGCCACGGAGGGCGTGGCACACGGCGCCACCGTGGTCGACATGGTCATCAACATCAGCCGCTTGAAATCCGGAGATACGGACGCCGTCCGCCGGGACATCGCCGAAGTCGTCACGGCGACTCCTTCCGCCGAGCACAAGGTCATCATCGAGACCTGCTACCTCACGTTGCAGGAAAAGATCACGGCTTGCCGTCTCGCCGTGGAGGCGCGGGCGGACTATGTGAAGACGTCGACGGGATTCGGCCCGGCCGGGGCGACGGCGGCCGACGTGAGATTGATGAAAGAACAGGTCGGCGGGAAGGCCAAGGTCAAAGCGTCGGGCGGCATCAGGAATTGGGCCGCCACGCGGGCGTTGCTGGAAGCGGGAGCCGACCGGATCGGCACGAGTGCGAGCCTCGCGATCGTTGCGGAGTGGAAGTTGGAGCGATCACGCTTGTGAAGGGCCGTCCCGCATTTCACCCCATACCGGCATCTGCTATAGTGCGCGCATCATGAATCGCGTCATTCTGTTCATGCTCGGAGGATTCGGGATCGGCGCGTTGCCGGATGCCGATGACTATGCCGACGCCGGGACCAACACCTTGGCGCATCTCGCCGAGGCGTCCGGCGGGGTGAACCTTCCCGCCCTGGAATCGTTGGGGCTTGGTCACCTGGGTGCGGTCCGTGGCGTGCGGGTCATGGCACAGCCCAGCGGATGCTTCGGCCGTCTCGCGTTCCGATCCACCGGGTGCGATTCGCTCCTGGGAAACTGGGAATTGGCCGGATGCCTCGTGACCGAAAAGGCGACGGATTACTCGAGTGGCTATCCGGAAAAGCTTCAGTCCGAGTTGGAGCAGATTTTCGGAAAGACCCTGGGTAACCAGGTGGCCTTCGGTCCTTCAGTCATCCGGGATCTGGGAAAGCAGCACCTGTCGTCGAAGGCGCCGATCCTCTGGAGCGACGGTCATCGGACCTGCCACGTTGCCGCGCATGACACCGTGTTGGCGGCGGACCAGTTAATGCGCTTGTGTCGGGAGGCCCGGCGGGCTTTGAAGGATCCGTGGGGAATCTGGCGGGTCGTGGCCCATCCCATGACAGGGCAGCCGGGGTCCTGGCACTACAAACCCAGCCGACGGGATTTCTCCATCGAGCCGCCCGCTCAAACCATGTTGGACGTTCTCGGCCGTGCCAATCAGATTCTGATCGGGGTCGGGAAGGTCGGCGACCTGTTCAGCGGCAGAGGATTTACTAAAACGTTGCCATCGGCATCGTGGACTGCGGCATTCGAGGAAGTCGACGGCATGCTCAACCGGGTGCCGCGCGGCCTGATCTATGCCGGGCTGGATCTATTCAACGATGAACCGGCCGGAGCCGCCGGGTCCCTTCACGAATTCGACCGACGGCTGCCCCACGTGCTCGAACAGTTACGAGCGGGCGATCTTCTGGTCGTGACCGGAGATCACGGACGGCATCTCGCCAAGAAACATCGGCTGCCGACCAGGGAATATGTGCCGCTGCTCGTCACCGGGCCGAAGTTGGCTCAAGGAGTCAATCTGGGTGTACGTTCCAGCGCCGCCGATCTTGGCCAGACCGTCGTGGAAGCGCTTTTGGGAGAGCCTTTGCCGGTGGGAGAAAGTTTTCTGGACGCGCTTCAGGCCGGATGAGCGATTCCGGTGGCCGCCTGCATTACAATGTCGATGTGTGAGGGCAAAACCATGTCGTTTGAAGTACGAATGAAGGAACTGGGACTAGAATTGCCCGCCGCGCCCAAGCCGGTTGCCACCTATGTGCCGGCGGTGCGGACAGGCGATTTGCTGTTTGTGTCGGGAGTGCTGCCGATGCAACAGGGGCAGTTGGCCTGGTCGGGCAAACTCGGACGTGAGTTGCGCGTCGAGCAGGGAGTTGAAGCGTCCAGAACGGCGCTGCTCAACGCGCTCGCCATCGTGAAGCAGGAGATTGGCACCCTGGACCGGATCGTACGGATCGTCAAGGTCGTGGGGCATGTCGCGTCCGCCGAAGGATTTACCGATCAGCCACAGGTGCTCAATGGCGCATCGGACCTGCTCGTGAGCATTTTCGGCGATACAGGGCGCCATGCCAGAGTGGCCGTCGGCGCGGCCGAGTTGCCGCGCGGCGCGGCAGTCGAGATCGAACTCATTCTGCAGGTCGCGTGATCGCGTTTCGAACTGCAGCGCTGCTCGAACGCCTGCCGAAACCGCTTGGCTTGACACCCGAAAAAACCGCTTGCTATAGTCCGAACACCGCGTTGATTCACGTTGTACCCCCGAACTTCCCTCCTGCTCAGGTGCGTGGGGTTCTCGTGCCACGCAGGATGCGTTGAGCCACTATCCAAGCGCAAAGTCGGAGATCGACGACCATGAACGTGTTGATGAGTCTGCTGGGAAGCCTGCTTCTTTCCTGGGTTGCCATATCTCATGTGGAAGCGGCCGGCCCTTCGGTGCAAGTGCAACCCGCGACCGGCGTTCCCGGCTCCACCGTCACCATCGTTGGGAAAGGGTTGGGGCCGTTCAAGTCGACGCAATTCAATCGGGTCACATTCGGAGGATACGCGGCGCTCATTCAGCGCTGGGATCCAGATGCCATCGAAGTCAGAGTCCCGTCCAAAGCTCCTTCGGGTCCCGTCGAGGTGATCGTCGGAAAGAAACGGATCCCTGCCGGAACCTTCACCCTGGTTTATCCAAAAATCACCTCGATTCAGCCGTCTGAAATCGAACCGGGACACAGCGTCGAGCTCATCGGCGAGCATTTTGGCTTCACGGCCGGCCCGCGCGATCCAAATACGATGTTCGGCGTGAACGACGTCGTGGTCGGAGGGCTTGTGGTGCGGCCGCGCCGGTGGAAAGACGATAGAATCGAAGTGGAGATCCCCGCCAATGCGACGTCCGGCGATGTCGCCATACGATTGTCTTCCTCGGATCCATTGCCGGACGGATCCTGTTGCACCCCCGTACAACATACGATCAGCAACCGTATGCCGCTGACCTTGATTCCGAGCGTCCGGGTCGATCCGGTGAGCGGTCCGGTGGGGACCAAAGTCGTGCTGTTCGGGCAGGGATTCGGCGCCGAGAGGGAACCCGGCGACGCCGTATCGTTCGGCGGACATCCTGCCGCGGTTGCGCAATGGACGGATCGCGCGATCGTCGTCCATATCCCGTTGAACGCGGAGACCGGACCGGTTGTGCTGAGCCGCGGGGGGAAAGATCGGACTGTAGGGACGTTCACGGTACACACGCCTAAAGCCACCGGCGTTGCTCCGGCCGGCGCCCCTATCGGCGCATTGATCAGAATCAGCGGCGAGCATTTCGGGGCCTATTCCGAAAGCGGAACCACGCCGTACAACTACATGGATTTCAATACCGGGAAGAACCGCGTGGAAATCGGCGGCGTTCCGGCGGTGATCTACCGGTGGCATGACGACCGTATCGATGTCTGGGTACCGTTCAGTGCGAAGAGCGGCCCCGTCGTCGTGAAACGCGGCGCGCCCAAACCGAGCGCGGACGGCTCCTGTTGTGTGGAGACGGGGATTGTGACGACCGAAGCCGGGGCATTCACCGTGGTGGTGCCGGCCATTGAGTCATTTTCACCAAAATCCGCCGGCTTGGACGACGTCGTGACCATCAAGGGGTCGGGATTCGGCGCCTTCATCAAGACGACGGAGGCGACCCAGCCCGGGCTTGGCGAAGGGGCGTTCAAGCGGAACCAAATTGAACTCGGAGAAAACGTCTCGCGGACGGAGGTTCTGTTCAACGGCATCGGCGCGATCGTGCTCTCCTGGACCGATCAGGAAATCAAGGCTCGTGTTCCCCGCCGGCATCTTTTCGGAGTCGGGAAACCGGGGCAGTTCGACACCGACCTTTCAACCGGCCCGCTGATCATCCGCCGAGGCTCCTGGGATCTCCTTCCGGACGGGGCCTGTTGCACCCCCAAGAAATGGCTGACGTTGGAGGTCGGAACATTCACGATCGAGGCGAAAGGTTTGCCCGATCCCAGCTATTACGAGACGAATCGTTCTGACGCCGCCGATACGACTCAATGAGCGCCCTGACTTCGTTCGTCTCCTTTCTGTTGTGTTCCTTCCTGCTCGCCGCGAACCCGTCCATTGCCGGGGATGCGACGGTTTCAGTCTCCAAGCAGACCAGTCATACGGAAGCGACCCTGCTTGGCCTCACCTTCCGGAATCCCCAACTCGGATGGGCAGTGGGCTCGGGCGGGACGATACTGAAGACCATCGACGGCGGAAAGAAGTGGAGGCGCATCTCCAGCGGCACGACGGCGCTCCTCACGAACGTCTATTTCCGAGATCAGAAAGTGGGTTGGATTATCGGGGCCAATGCCACCGTGCGCCGTACCGGTGACGGAGGAGAAACCTGGACGGCTCAACCGGTGGACACCCAGGCTCCGCTCTATGGGATCAGCTTTCCCTCGGACAGCCACGGATGGATTGTGGGCGGCAACGGGACGATTCTCCACACCCAGGACGGCGGGTCTCATTGGACGGAGCAGGCGAGCAAAACCAACGCGGCCCTGTATTCGGTGCAGTTTGTTTCCGAGCAGCATGGTGTGGCCGTCGGAGCGGTCGGCACCGTCGTGGTCACGGACGACGGCGGCGTGACATGGGTCGTCCAAGAGCCTCAAGGGTCGGTGACGTTCTTCGACGTATTTTTCCCAGACCCATCCACTGGATGGGCGGTCGGCAATGCCGGCGCGTTGTTTCATACGACTGACGGCGGCAGGCAGTGGATCGACCGGACTCTGCCTTGCACGACGCAGTCCTGCACCAAGCTGACCGATCTGCTGCGAGTGCGATTCACCGATCCCCAAAGCGGCTGGATCGTGGGTGAACGGGGAATGCTGTATCGGACGATCGACGGTGGATTCACCTGGCGTGAACAGGGTTCCATTGCCGCCGTCTCGCTGTTTGGTTTGGCATTTCCCGACCCCAAGCAAGCCTGGGCCACCGGGGAAAAGGGCACGATCGTGCAGTTGAAAATCGGGCGGTGAAGGCGGCCCGATCGCCTCTTGTGCTCGCGGACCACGGCACGCAGATCCTATAAATTTGAAGACTGAGGGCCCAGTTATCCCAATTCACCCAGCCTCGATTGTACGATGCTCAACGTTGCGATGGCTGCCGTTTCCGCCCGGAGAATCCTCGATCCCAATGAGACAGCGCTGTAAGCCTGTTCACGCATGAGGCGCAGCTCATCTTCATCCCAACCTCCTTCCGGCCCGATCGACAGCAGGACGGTCTGATCCGTTCCAGCCGGCAGCGTCACGGTGGTCAATGACGTCTCGGTCGACCGTTCCGCCAGGACGAATTTGACGGCGGACGGGTAGGCGGCTGCCACTTTGGACAGGGCGATCGGCTCTGCGATCGTCGGAACCGTCCAGCGCTCCGACTGTTGCGCGGCTTCGACCGCGATGCGTTCCCACCTGGCTCGTTGATGTTCAACCCGATCCGGATGGAGTTTCACCACTGCATTCTTGGTTTGAATGGGAACGATCCGGTCCGCGCCCAGCTCGGTCGCCTTCTGGATGACCCAATCCATCTTTTCCCCTTTAAGCAAGGCTTGGGCGAGTACGAGCCGCGGACCGCTTCTCAGCGGGGCTGCAGTCGTATCCAGGATCCGGCACTCGATCAGACGATCGGTCGTGGCGATGATCTCGGCTCGATGCCGCCTGATTCCTTCTTCGGTGAGCGTCAGGCCGTCGCCGTCGGCCAGGCGAAGACTGTCCTTTAGATGACGAAGGAGAGGGCCGGTGATACGAATCGTGGGAGGGGTGACGGCGTCGGGGGCCACGAAAAATGAGGGCATGGCGAGCGATGAATGGGCGGAATAGCTACGGAAGAGCGGCGGTTACTCGAAGAAGGTCTTCATCTTGTCGAAGAATCCGTCGCCGTCCTCCTCCATGGACATGCCGCTCTCTTTCGCGAACTCCATGAGCAGTTCCTTCTGGCGGCCGGTGAGCTTCGTCGGGACCTGCACCTTGAGCGTAAACAGTTGATCGCCGGTCACTTGGCCTTTCAGGCTCGGCACGCCGAGACCTTTGAGACGCAGCACTTTGTCGGGCTGGCTGCCGGTGGGGACTTTCAGGACGGTCGTGCCCTTGAGCGTGGGCACTTCGATCTTGCCGCCGAGGATGGCGGTCACGAAGTTGATCGGCACGTCGCAAAGAATGTCATTGCCCTTCCTTACGAAGACGGGATGGGACTTGACGGTAATCGCGACATACAGGTCTCCGGGAGGCCCGGTGTTGACCCCGTGTTCGCCTTCGTTGGCGAGACGCAGCCGCATACCGGTTTCGATGCCGGCTGGAATATGAACGGCGATGGTCCGCTCTCGATAGATCCGCTGACGACCTTGGCAGGCCGGACAGGGTTCCGTCACGATACGGCCCGCCCCGTCGCATTGGCCGCAAGGCCGACTGACGCTGAAGAAGCCCTGCTGGAGCCGGATTTGTCCTGCCCCTTTGCAACTTGGACAGGTCTTGATCGACGAGGTTGATTTCGCGCCGGATCCTTTGCAGTCGGTGCACGACTCCCATCGGGGAATCTTCAGCTTGGCGTCTTTGCCGTAGACGGCTTCTTCGAAGGTCAGTTCGAGGTTGTATTGCAGATCGTTGCCGCGCTCGGGACGCGTGCCGCCGCGCTGCCCTCCGAAAAAATCCTCGAAAATGTCGTTGAAGACGTCACCGAATCCGCCGCCGCGACCGAAATCAAAGCCCTCGAATCCGGCGCCGCCCTGCGCGCCGGCGTGCCCGAACATGTCGTAACGTTTCCGCTTTTCCTGATCGCTGAGATGCTCGTAAGCTTCGTTGATTTCCTTGAACTTCTCTTCGGCGTGCTTTTTCTGTTGGTCGCCGGTCTGGAGATCCGGGTGGAATTGGCGGGCGAGCTTACGGTAGGCCTTCTTGACCTCGTCGTCGCTCGCCGTCCGTTCGACACCCAATGTTTCGTAGAAATCGCGCTTCGCCACGGAAAGGCAGTGCCCCCTCAATATCATCGACAGCGTAGAAAAACCGGGCCCCGCGTCTGAGCGGAACCCGGTCTCACTGCTGCGTATTTTAACTTACTTTTTGTCTTTGTCCACTTCTTCGAACTCGGCGTCTACGACCTTTTCGTCGGTCTTGGCGCCGTTGTTCTGCTGGCCCGTCGCGTCGGCGGCCCCGGCACCCGCGGTAGCCGATGCTTTCTTGTACATCTCTTCGGCCAGTTTGTGCGAGGCGGTCGTCAACGCCTGGGTGGCGGATTCGATCGCGTCCGGGTCCTGGCCTTCCATGGCCTTTTTCAAATTGGCGATGGCTTCCTCGATCTTGGACTTTTCCTCCGGCGCGATCTTGTCGCCGTGCTCGGAGAGATTTTTCTCCGTCTGATAGAGGAGGCTATCCGCCTGATTCTTCGCTTCGGCGGCCTTGCGTCGCTTTTTATCGTCCTCGGTATGGGCCTGGGCGTCCTTGACGAGCTTGTCCACTTCCTCCTTGCTGAGCCCGCTGGAGGCCGTAATCTTGATGGATTGTTCCTTTTGCGTCGCCAGGTCCTTTGCCGAGACGTGGACGATGCCGTTGGCGTCGATGTCGAACGTGACCTCGACCTGCGGCATGCCGCGTGGAGCGGGTGGAATGCCCACTAAGTCGAACTGGCCCAATAGCTTGTTGTCGTTGGCCATTTCGCGTTCGCCCTGAAACACCCGGATCGTGACGGCCGTTTGATTGTCCGCCGCGGTCGAGAACACCTGGCTCTTCTTGGTCGGAACGGTGGTGTTCCGTTCGATGAGCTTGGTGAACACCCCGCCCAGGGTCTCGATGCCCAGCGAGAGCGGGGTCACGTCCAGCAACAGGACGTCTTTGACGTCGCCCTTGAGTACGCCGCCTTGAATGCCGGCCCCGATGGCCACGACTTCGTCCGGATTGACGCCGCGGTGCGGTTCCTTGCCGAAGAAATCCTTCACGACTTGAATGACCTTGGGCATCCGGGTCATCCCGCCGACGAGCACCACTTCGTTGATGTCGCGGGGCGACACACCGGCGTCAGCCAATGCCTTCTTGCAGGGCTCGATCGTCCGCTGGATCAGGTCGTCGACCAGCTGTTCAAGCTTGGCCCGGGTCAACTTGATGACCATGTGCTTGGGACCGCTGGCATCGGCCGTGATGAACGGGAGGTTGATCTCGGTCTCCTGGGACGAGGACAGTTCGATCTTTGCCCGCTCCGCCGCTTCCTTGAGACGCTGCAACGCCATCCGATCCTTCCGCAGATCGATGCCCTGGTCCTTCTTGAATTCGTCGACCAGCCAATCCATGACGCGGAGATCGAAGTCGTCGCCGCCCAAATAGGTGTCGCCGTTCGTGGATTTGACTTCGAAGACGCCTTCGCCGATCTCAAGCACCGACACGTCGAATGTGCCGCCGCCGAGGTCGTACACGGCGATCCGCTCGTCTTTCTTCTTGTCGAGCCCATAGGCCAATGACGCGGCGGTGGGCTCGTTGATGATTCTGAGCACGTTGAGCCCGGCGATCTGCCCCGCGTCCTTGGTCGCTTGCCGCTGGCTGTCGTCGAAATACGCCGGCACCGTCACGACCGCCTCGGTGACTTTCTCGCCGAGATAGTCCTCGGCGGTCTGCCGCATTTTCTGCAGGATCATCGCGGAAACTTCGGGCGGACTGTAGCGCTTGCCGCGAAGTTCGACGTGCGCATCGCCGTTGTCGGCTTCCACGACTTTGTAAGGCAGGCGCTTTATGGCCTCTTGGACTTCTTTGCTTCGAAACTTGCGTCCCATGAGACGCTTGACGGAGAAAATCGTATTTTCGGGATTGGTGATGGCCTGCCGTTTGGCGATCTGACCGACCAGTCGTTCCGCCTTGTCCGTAATGGCGACAACGGACGGGGTCGTCCGGCTGCCTTCCGCATTGGCGATGACCACGGGATCGCCGCCGCTCATGATGGCCACGCATGAATTGGTGGTACCTAAGTCGATGCCGATGACTTTACCCATGTGTGTATGCTCCTTCCGCTCTCACAGTGATTTCTTTTAGTTGGCGTCATCCGCCGCCCGGCCCGTCGACACGGTCACCATGGCGGCTCTCAAAATACGGTCATGCAAACGATAGCCTCGCTGAAATTCCTCCACCACATGCTCGGGCGGCACTGTGTCCGACGGCACGGAGGCCACCGCTTGATGCGCCGAAGGATCGAAGGGTTTGCCGACTGTGTCTATGGCCTGGACGCCGAACCTTCCCAGCACGGTCAGTACTTGTTTCAGGGTCAGGTCGACCCCTTGAATCAGGGATTCGTTACTTTTGTCGGTCTTTGCCGCCTTGATGGCGCGTTCCAGATTGTCGACCGTCGGCAGGAGCTCCTTGAGCAGCTGTTCATTGCCGAATTTGATCTGCTCCCGCTGGTCCCGTTGGGCTAGACGCTTATAGTTGTCGAATTCGGCTGCCTGCCGCAGGTACTTATCGTTGAGTGCTTTGAGTTCCTCGGACTTGGCAGCCAGTGCTTTTTGCAACACCGACTCCAATGCCTCTCCGGATTCCTCAGAGAAATCCACAACGGGTTCTTCGTCTAAGTTATCAATTATATTTATTTTTTTGTCTTTTTCAGACACGGGTGCACCTCTTGCCGGTAACAGATAGTCACAGGGGGTCTAAAGTCAACAGGAGCCTGAAAAAATTACTTGAATGAATCGATTTGGCGTGACTTCGGGCTCAAATCTCGATGGAGGGGAGGGGACCTCCGCGTGCACGATCGTACAGCAAGCGCAGTCCCTGCAGGGTCAGGAGCGGTTCTACCTTGTGAATGGAAACGGTTTCGGGCGCGATGATGGCACTCAACCCTCCGGTGGCGATGACCAGAGTCTGACGTCCGATTTCCTGTTCAATGCGCCGCACAAGTGCATCGACCAAACCTGCATAGCCGAACAGCAGCCCGGCTTGGATGCTGGCCGTCGTATCCGTCCCAATGACGCTCTTGGGCTTCGTCAGTTCGACTTTGGACAGTTTTGCCGCCCTGGTAAAGAGCGCCTCCGCCGAAATGCTCAGGCCAGGAGCGATGACCCCTCCAAGATACTCTGCTCCCGCCGTGATTGCGCAAAAGGTCGTGGCGGTTCCGAAGTCGACGACGATGAGATCCTGTCTGTATTGATGATAGGCCGCGGCGGCATTCACAAGACGATCGCTTCCGATTTCCCTGGGATTGGCATAGCGAAGCGTCAGGCCCAGGTCCATCTCCGTGCCGACGACCAGCGCCCGTTGGCGGAAATATACGCCGATCAGTTCCTCAAAGGTTCCGGTGAGGGCTGGAACGACGCTCGAGATGATCGCTCCGGTCATGCGTTCCGGGGGAGTGCCGACTGACCTGAGCAGGCTCGTGAACAGAATGCCGTACTCGTCGGAGGTTTTCTTCGAGTCGGTCGCCAGACGCCAATGGGCGATGAGCCGCGGGCCGTCGTACACGCCCCAGACGATGTTGGTATTGCCGATGTCCACGACCAGGAGCATGGCCATATTGTACGGCACTACCCAGTGATTTCTCCAGGCCGCACGTGGATGATGTCTGCTGCGCGGATGGAACAAACCTCGGGGCGTCCGCCCCTCTGCCGGGGGAGGCTGGCGACTTGCAGGGAACCGTCCGGTTCGATGGCCTGGGCGATTCCGGTGAATGCTTTTCCGCCGGCAAGCGACACCCTCACATGGCGGCCCAATGTGATGCACCGGCGGGTATAAGCCATGGCGATCCGTCCGTTGCCTTCGATGGTGAGTTCATTCAAGCAATGCTCGATCTCCAGGAGAAGCCGGCTCAGCAGATGGTTGCGGTCTATGAGGCGACCGGTTTCCTGACGAATCGTGGTGGACGCGGCTCGAAGGTCCTGGGGAAAGTCTTCGTCGGTGCCGTTGACGTTGAGGCCGATGCCGATGACCTGAAACGGAGTGGAGGAGGCGGTGGAACCGCTTTCACAGAGAATCCCGCCGAGTTTGCGTTCACGGACCAACAGATCGTTAGGCCACTTGAGATCGGTTTTGAGCGAGGCTGCTCCTTCGACCGCCTCCGCGACGCCGAGAGCGGTCGCCAGGGGGAGCCAGGACAGCCATTGGGAAAACTGCGTCGTGGGCATCGAAGCCGTGACGATCACAGAGCAATAGAGGTTGATTCCGGGAGGGGAGTACCAGGTACGTCCCAGTCGACCGCGTCCGAGTGTCTGCTCTTCTGCGACGACGACGGTGCCGTGCTCCGCTCCCGCCTGAGCCAGCGCGAATGCCTCCCGATTGGTTGAATCGACCTGCCGGTGGAGTTCGATTCTGGCGCCCAACGCCCGGGTGGCGAGTACACTTCGGATGTCGTCGCGAGTCAACGGAGGCGAGGGAGACGTCACGGGTCAGGATCGCCTTTTCGGTCGTGAAACGGCTTTCAGTTCCAGAGTCAATGTCGCGGCTGGAGCCGAGTGGGTCAGTGCCCCGATGGAGATGCGGTCGGCTCCTGTCGCCGCCATGGCGCGGACGTTTTTCAGGGTGATCCCGCCCGAAATCTCCACCAACGCCCGTCCGTCGATCAGCCTGACGGCCTTTCTCACGTCTGTGACGGTCATATTATCCAACAGAATGATCTCGGCGTTGCCTCGGAGCGCCTCTTTGACGTCCCGCAAGGATTCCACCTCTACGATCAGCGGTCGAGCAACGCGTGAACCGGATTTCACCGCGAGACACGCACGTAAGACCGGCTCCCGTTTTACGCCCAGGAGGGCCAGGTGATTGTCCTTGACCAGTAAGCCGTCCCCCAAGGATTTGCGGTGATTGATGCCGCCGCCGAGTGCCACCGCCCATTTTTGGATCGCCCGCCAGCCCGGAAGCGTCTTGCGCGTATCCATGATGCGGGCAGGATAGCCTTGCACGGCGCGGCAGAACCGGTGGGTCAGCGTGGCGATTCCGGAAAGGTGTTGAAGAAAGTTCAGTGCGACCCGTTCTGCCATGAGAATCGAGCGGCCGTCGCCCGTGATCGTGATCAGGACCTCGCCCGATCTGGCCGCGGTGCCATCGCGCTTGACCACGGACAATTTGAGGGAAGGATCGACGGCCAAAAAGGTTTGCACAGCAGGGGTCATGCCTGCGACGACGAGGTCTTCCTGAGCGACGATACGAGCACGGGCTTGAATCCGAGTCGAGAAGAGGGCGGACGTCGTGACGTCTCCCTGGGAAAGGTCCTCGGCGATTCCCAAGCGGACCGCCCGTCTGATGTCTGCGGCCGGCAGCGCCACCATGGTCAGGCTTCCAGCATGGCCCGTAGCTGCGCGGCGCTGCTGGCGAGGATGGTCTGGTCGCCGCGAAGGGTACGAAGTCGCTGTTGGTGGTCCGCGATGACCTCCGGCGGCGCCTTGGCGGTGAAGTCGGCATTGCCCAGCTTCCCTTCCAACCGGCCGATCTCCTTGGCTTGTTCATCCGTCTGCTTGAGGAGCCGATCCAGTGCTTTCTGCACGTCGACATCGTCGGCCACCGTGATCGCGACGGTGAGGCCTTCCGTAACCATCCGCAGTCGTTTGACGGCAGACCCACCGGAGTCCTGTTCGATCACCCCCCGGCCCAGATGTGCGATATGAGGATGCAGGGCTTCGACCTGCCGCCGGCGTGCCGGGTCGTCGTGCGTCACGGCGAATCGGATCGGTTGTGCCGGCGGATAGGTTAGCAGGACTCGCGCGGTGCGAAGCAGGCTGACGGTCTGCTCCAGCAACGCAAAATTCTCCTCCATATCGGGTGCCGCCCAGGCGGCGACGGCGGCCGGATACGGCCGCGTCATGACGCTGTCGCCTTCGTGCGGCAACGCCTGCCAGATCTCTTCCGTAATAAACGGCATGAACGGATGGAGGAGGCGCATGATGATTTCGAGCGTCTCGGCGAGCGTCTGTCTGGTCGTCTCCGCGCCCTCCGCCGCCGTGTCTTGAAGAGCGGGTTTGATCAACTCCAGGTACCAGTCGCAGTACTCGTGCCACATGAACTGGTAGAGAGCTAACGCCGCGCGGTCGAAACGGTAGGCATCCAGCTCATCGTTGACGAGCCGCACGGTGTGGTTCAGGCGGCTGATGATCCAACGGTCGGGAAAGGATCGCTCGGAAACGGGCTTGGACATGCGGGGTTTGTCGAGATGCATATGGGCGAAGCGCGCCGCGTTCCAGATCTTGTTCGCGAAATTCCGGTATCCTTCGATCCGTTCTTCGGCCAATCGCACGTCACGGCCGGGCGACGCCATCGACGCGAGCGTAAAACGCAATGCATCGGTGCCGAATTGATCCATCACATGAAGCGGATCGATCACGTTGCCCTTCGACTTGCTCATCTTCTGTCCCTCGGCATCCCGCACGAGGGCATGGATGTACACATCGCGGAAGGGCACGTCGCCCATGAACTTCAACCCCAGCATGATCATGCGGGCGACCCAGAAAAAGAGGATGTCGAGACCGGTGACCAACGTCGACGTGGGGTAGTAGGTCTTGAGTTCGGGTGTCTGTTCGGGCCATCCCAACGTCGAGAACGGCCAGAGGCCGGAGGAAAACCATGTGTCCAGCACATCGGGGTCGCGCAACAGGTTTGTGCCGCCGCAGGTCGGGCAGGTGGTGGGGGCGGAACGGGCGACGATCGGGCGGGCATTCTTGGTGATGACGATCCGCTCGCGCTTGCCGGCCTCGTCGGTGGATTCCTGGGTATGGCGCGTGAGAACCGAGTCCGCGTTGCACGTGAGGCAATACCAGGCCGGGATCTGATGACCCCACCAGATTTGCCGTGACACGCACCAGTCTTTGATCTCTCTCATCCAGCCGAGATAGTTGTTCTTCCAGCCCTCGGGAATAATCCGGATGGCTCCCGTTTCGACGGCCTTGATAGCCGGTTCCGCGAGCGGGTGGATCTTCACGAACCATTGGGGAGACAAATAGGGTTCGACGATCGTCTTGCAGCGATAGCAATGGCCAAGGGCCATTTTGTGGTCCTCGGTTTTCTCGAGGAGTCCGCGGTCGGTCAATGCGGCGACGACCAGTGTCCTCGCCTTCTGCACCGGCTTCATCTCCAGCTGCAGCCGGAGGTTCTCCTCCACTTCAGCGTCCCGCAACGCGGACGATGCCATCTTGGCCTGCTCGTCGTACAGCGAGAGCCGGGAGAGCCGATGCCGCTCGCCGGCCTCGAAGTCGTTGAAGTCATGCGCCGGGGTGATTTTGACCGCGCCGGTTCCAAATTCGAGATCGACCAGGATCGGATCGGCGACGACGGGAATCCGGCGCGTGGTAAGCGGAAGTAAGACATGGCGCCCCACCAAGCGGTTATGGCGAGAATCCTCGGGATGGACCGCCACGGCCATGTCGCCCAGCAGAGTTTCGGGTCTCGTCGTGGCGACCGTCAGATGCGCAGTCGGATCGTCGGCCAGCGGATAACGGATGTGATAGAGCTTGCCCTTGATTTCCTCGTGCTCGACTTCGATGTCGGACAGGGCGGTCAGACAGCGGGGGCACCAGTTGATGAGCCGCTCCCCTCGGTACATCAGGCCGTCCTCGTGCAGCCGGACGAACACCTCGATCACGGCTTTCGAGAGGCCGTCATCCATCGTGAAGCGGAGCCGGTTCCAATCGCAGGATTCGCCGAGCTGTTTCTGCTGGCTGATGATCTTGTTTCCCGACGTCGCCTTCCATTGCCAGATCCGTTCGATGAAGCGGTCGCGCCCGAGGCTGTCCCTGGACGATCCTTCGGCCAAGAGCTGCTTTTCCACGACGTTTTGGGTGGCGATGCCGGCGTGATCGGTCCCGGGAAGCCAGAGGGTGTTGCGTCCCTGCATGCGCCGCCAGCGGATCAGAATGTCCTGCAACGAATGATTCAGCGCGTGCCCGACGTGCAGCGATCCCGTGACGTTGGGCGGAGGAATGACGATGGAATAGGGGACGCCCGGATGATCAGGCGACGCGTGGAAATAGCCTCGGTCGATCCATGTGTGGTACCACCGTGCCTCCACCGCCTTGGGGTCGTAGGTCTTGTCGAGTTGGCGGGTCGTCATGCATGCCGTTGTAATAAGCGGGGGGCATCTTAGCATGCGCATGGAGCCCTCTCAAGATTCCGGCGTACGTGTCCGCTTGAGGAGCCGGGGCCCCTGTGCTATAC
Source organism: Nitrospira japonica (assembly GCF_900169565.1). Taxonomy (NCBI): domain Bacteria; kingdom Pseudomonadati; phylum Nitrospirota; class Nitrospiria; order Nitrospirales; family Nitrospiraceae; genus Nitrospira; species Nitrospira japonica. The sequence continues at coordinate 2,855,008 of NZ_LT828648.1, forward strand.
ATCCGCGCAGCGGACCGGAAGGAGTCCCGGTCGGAACATACACACTGGCTCAGTAGGGGGAGCATCCATGGCAACCGGTCGTGAAAAAGATCGTAAGACAAGGAAGAAGCACCGCAAGAATGTGAAACGGGTGAAGGCGCTGGCTCAGGCTCGGCGGGGGAAAAAGGGAAAGAGGGGTTAGCGGTTCGTGCCGGCGGTCATGCGGCTTCGGTCAGTCGTTTGAGTTCGTTCTTGACCTGCTCCTCGGCGATCCCAGGGACCAGTTCCAGCACCGTCTGCTGAACTTGGTTATTGGCCGCCGTCCGCACCAAGTCCTCGGCCAATGCTTCTGCTTTTTCGGTCGCGGCTTTCCGTATCTCTCGGGCGATCTCGTCGTCGATTGATTTCAGATGCTCCCGCACGGCCGCCGGCACGGCGGCCTTGATCGCCTCCGCCTGCTCCTTCGCCAGCAGGTCGATCTGATCCTTGATCAACGGGGTTGCGAATTCGACGATGCCGCTGCGCAGGATCGGTTCAATAGCGGGAAACTCTCTGACGAGGATGTTGGGCAGCTCCTTTTTGAGTACGGGTTCTAGGAATTCCGCCAACCGTTCCTGGGTGAGGGTGGCTCCCACATGTTGTCGCGTTTCCACCTCGACCGCCTTGGAGACCTGCACGGCCAGATCTTTGGCGATCATATCCGGCAGGACTTCCGTGATTTTTTTCTCGGCCTTTTCGGTCATGGATTGCATGAGTTGTCCGAACAATCCCTTGATCGCGTCTTCCGGTTCCGCCGCAGGCGGTTTGGTCGGGACAGTCGATGCCATGACGGGCTCCTTCTGCGAGGGCGGGGGTATCACTTGGGCTTCGATTTCCCCGGTCTGGTCATAGTCTCCCAGGGTGTCTGCTTCGTCGTCGTCTGAGTCGGTGGCGCTGGATACAGGCGGCCATGCGCGACGTTTCTTCTTCGCTCCGTTTGCTTGTGCGGGCGTGCTCCGATCAAGATCCTTGATGAGGTCGAGCAAGTGCTCGGTTTGGAACGGTTTCTTGAGGAAGGCCTTGACTCCCAAGGCTCGCAAATGAGATTCGTCAAGGCGATCGGCCGCGCCGACCAGGGAAATGATGAGGGTTTCGGAGAGGGTGTCCAGCTTGTGCACTTCTTTGCAGAAGCCTGAAAATGTCATGTTGTCGAGATGGTAGTCAGCGATGATCAGGGTGGGCCCTTGCTTCCGGGCGGCTTCCAGCGCCGTCGGGCCATCCTGGAAGCCGATGACTTCGTAGCCTTCAGGCGTGGAGATCTGTTCGACCATTCGACGCACGGCCGGGCTGCTGTCGATAATGTAGATGGTTGATGGCACACAACCCTCCAATTTCATTGAACTATATCGAAGCTAGCAGGGGGGGTACCCTTTGTCAAGAAAATGGCCGATCAATGCTGTCGTTTGTTTCATTTCTTATTGAGATGGACCGATGAGTACGCAGGTTCGCGTGGTGTTCTTTGATGCCGCCGATACCCTGTTCCACGTGAACGGAGCAGTGGAAGAGATCTATCTCCGTCATGCCGTGGAGTTTGGATTCCGGGAGACGGGGGAGTCCCTGGCGGCGATCAAACAGGCGTTCGGCCGGGCGTTTCGGGAAGCGCCGCCGCCGGTCTTCGCGGCTGCCGATCCGGCGCAGATCAAGCAAAGCGAACGATTGTGGTGGTTCGATATCGTCCATAGCGTCTTCTACCGCGTAGGAATCTTTGAGCGGTTCGACGACTTTTTCGACCGGGTGTTCGAGGTCTTCGAGGACCCGGCCTGCTGGAAACTGTTTCCGGAGACGCGGACGACGCTGGATCGATTACGGAGCCAAGGCGTCGAACTCGGCATCATTTCCAATTTCGACTCGCGACTGTTCGCCGTTTTGCGTGGACTAGACATCGCGCAGGCGTTCGACACGGTGACGATTTCCAGCCTCGCTCGCGCCGCAAAACCGTCCGCCAGGATTTTTCAGCTCGCCATCGACAAGCATGCGGTGGATCCGGACGAGGCGCTCCACGTGGGCGACAGTCTGAGGGATGATGCGGAGGGTGCGGCAAAAGCGGGCTTGAAGTCTCTCCTTCTCGACCGGCGCGATCGACACCGGGGAGTACACGTGCCGACGATCCGAACGCTCGATGAAGTCCTTGCCTATCTGGCCGACTTATAGCAGAAGCGGCAGGATTTCCTTGGCGCGCCCGCGTAGCACGAGGTCGACGGCGGCGGACTGCGGCGTCGGCTCCGGGTTGATCTCCGCGACGAATGCACCGGCCTCTTTGGCCACCGCGGCGAAGCCGGCCGCCGGATAGACGACGCCGGATGTTCCGATGACGAGCAGGACGTCGCACTGCTTGAGCGCCAGAGTGGATTGTGCGAGGTCTTCGTGGCGGAGGGGCTCGCCGAACCAGACGATATGCGGACGGAGGAGACCGCCGCAGTGCCGGCATGATGGAAGCAGCGTGATGGGAACGTCGCGATTGTCTTCGATGCGTCCGCACAGGGTACAACGGACCATCCAAATGTTTCCGTGGATTTCCGAAAGCTTCTCGGATCCCGCCGACCGATGGAGGCCGTCGACGTTCTGCGTGATGAGCCAAAACCGGCCGGCTCGTCGTTCGATCTCAACGACCGCGTGATGAGCCGGATTCGGCTGCTTGGACGCGATGAGTTCTCTTCGCCAGTTGTACCATTCCCATACCAGCCGCGGATCGCGCGCGAAGGCTTCAGGCGTGGCGAGATCCTCCACCCGAAAGTTTCGCCATAACCCGTCGGTGCCGCGAAATGTCGGGACCCCGCTGTCCGATGAAATGCCGGCGCCAGTCAGCACGGTGATGGCGTGGGCTGAGGCAAGCGCGGATTTGAGGGTTGCCAGGTCCGATTTCACGGAGTCTGCTCTTGGGGGCGCGAGCACTGCGTCGTCGTGCGCACCATGCTATAGTAGCGCCGCATCGAACGCAATCACCGAGGACGTATGAAACAGATCATGATGGTCGGCGCCGGTTCGGTCGGAGGCTACTTCGGCGTCCAATTGGCCAAGGCGAATCCCGACGTATCGTTCCTTTTGCGGCCCAGGACGCTCGCCGCCGTCAAGCAACACGGTTTGACCGTGCGGAGCGCGGGCGGCACCGTGACGGTACGCCCAGCGGCGGCGTCGGATCCGCGGGACCTTCCGAAGCCTGATCTCGTCATCTTGGGTGTGAAGGCCTATGACCTCGACGAGGTGATGGATCAGATCGAACCGGTCATCGATGATCGTACAGTGCTACTCACGCTTCAAAACGGGATCGACACGGAAGACCGTATTCATGCCCGTCTCAAGCGGGATTGTGTGGTCGGCGGGGTCGCTTTCATCTACTCCAAAATCGCGGAACCGGGCGTGATCGATCATTACAAGAAGGGGGCGATCGCCATCGGGGAGTTGATGGGACACGAAAGCGAACGGCTGCTGCAGATTCGCGATCTCTTCGCGGCGGCCGGCGTGCCTTGTCAGCTGTCCAAGGATATTCGCCGGAGCAAATGGGAGAAGATGTGTTGGAATTGCGTGTTCAATCCGATCACCGTGTTGATCGACGACAAGGTGGCGCAGGCATTGGACCATCCCGAGATGACGGGCGTCATCCGCCAAATCGTCGGGGAGGTCGCGGCGGTCTCGGCAGCGTTGAAAGTGCCGCTGCCGCCGGATATGGCGGATCGGGTCGTGAAGTGGACGCAGGAGATTCGGGACATCCATACCTCAATGTACGACGATTGGAAGGCCGGTCGGCGCACGGAAATTCGTAACTTGAACGGGTATATCGTCGATCAGGGGCGGATGTTGGGCATTCCCACGCCCGTGAACGAAGCCTTGACCGCCATGATCAAGACCGTCACCGAAAAGGCGAGAAACGGACCGGAAATCATCCGCATCGACGGAGCCGTCGTTCAGGCCGTGTCGCTGGAGCGATCCGCCCTGCGCCAATTACCCACAGAGCACCAGGTGGAAGACGTCGGGGCGGTGATGCCCGGCATGCGCGGCCGGGCGATTCGAGTCAACGGACTGCTCGAGTTGCCCGCACTCTCACTCGATGCGGATCACGTGACGTTTCACGCTTTTGACGGCAAGTATGCCGCGACGCTCACGCTGCCCCAGGCCAGGGAACATGGACTCGTCCTCTACGAACTCGACGGCGAGCCGATCCCGGAGTCGAAGGGGGGACCGTTCCGCCTGGTCACTCCAGGGCTCGGCGATCTCTGCGCAAACGTCAAAGGATTGGGCCGCATCGAGGTGCGGGCAGGGAAGGGCCGTGATACGAGACCGTCCGAACGACCGCCCCAATGCGCTCCGCCGTGCTGACCGGTTCAGCGGATGACTTGAATGGCCTTCCAACGCTCCGACCGGTACCGCCAGACCATTAGTCCCATCCGCAGCGTCCAGTCCGCGATCATGGCCAACCAGACGTAGAGAACCTCGAGTTGCAGCCAGAGTCCGGCCACGATGGCGACCGGCACGCGGACGGCCCACATGCCGATCGTCGTGGCCACCATGATGAAGTGAGTATCGCCGGCCCCGCGTAACGATCCCGCCAGAACCATGGTCAGGGCCAACGGTACTTGCAACAGCGCCACGATTTTCAGGAAGACCGTTCCGAGCGCGATCACCGACTCATCATTCGTGAACGCGCGAAGCAGCACATAGGGGAAAAAGAAGAAGACGGCGCCCATGACGGCCATCACGAGGGACGCCAGGCGATTGGCCTCCCAGTTCTCCAGTTTTGCCCTCGTGTATTTTCCCGCGCCGATACTCTGACCGACCATGGTGGCCGCGGCGACCGCAAATCCATAGCCGGGGAGAAAAGACAAAGACTCAATGGACAATCCGACCTGGTGCGCCGCATAGGCGACCGTTCCGTAGAGGAGCACGATCTTCGTATAGACCAGGATGCCGGTCTGTTGGACGATGCGTTCGCCGGATACCGGAGCCCCCACCCGCCAGAGCGCCCGAAGAAGCTCCGGACGGATTCGAGTCGGTCCGTGCAGGAGCGGGCGGCAGCGATAGAGCAGATAGGCGGTGCCGGCGGCCTCGGCGAAGCCCACCGCGATCGCCGCGCCGTTGATCCCCATCGCGGGGAAATTCCAGCGACCGTAGATCAGCGGGTAGGCGATCGCCACGTGGATGAGATTGACGCCGATCATGGCATACATTGGTGTCTTCGTGTTCCCCGTTCCCTGCAGAATCGCCGACAGCACTTGAAGCAACACGCTGAACGGAATCAGGATGAAAATGAGCGTGGAATAGGGAAGCGCGAGGCGAATGACGTCCGGTTCCACGCCAAGCAGTCCCATGGCACGACCATTGAGCAACAGGCCGGATCCCGTCAGTGCCAGCGAGACCGCGACCGACAACCACAGAAAATGACGGGCGGCTTGCCCGACGTCGCGATGCCGGCGCGCTCCCCACATTTGCGCGGTGATGACGTTGGCGCCGACTGAAATTCCAGACACGAGCGTCGTCGCGATGAACGCCAGCAACTGACCTAAACCGACCGCCGCGATGGATTCGGCGCCGAGTCCGCCCACGAGAAATACGGCCACGATGCCTTCGGCCCGCTGCAGCAGACTGCTCACGGTCACGGGAAGCGCCAATGTCAGCACGGAACGCCGGATCTGAGTGACACCATCTGCCATGGGGCGCTATCCTAACAGACCGACGGGCCGGACGGTCAGCGTCTTCGTTCAAGCGCTATGATGAACAGCATGGAGGATCAGACCGATTCATCGGGGCCCACCGCGCCGCCGCGGCTGTCGAAGTCGAAGTTTCTGTCCGGTCTCCAATGTCTCAAGCGTGTCTATCTGGAAATTCACAAACCCTTCCTCGCAACCCCTCCGGACGCTGCCACGCGGGCGCTGTTGGCCATGGGGCACGAGATCGGCCTCGAGGCGCAACGCCGTTTCCCCGGCGGCGTGCCCGTTTCCGCCGGTGTCCGCCAACGTGAGGCGGCGTTGGCGCGAACGGCGACTCTGATCGAAGATCCGGCCGTGCCGGCCATTTTCGAGGGGGCGTTTGAATCCGGCGGCGTGTTCGTCCGCGTCGACATTCTCGAACGGAAGCGGGATGCCGAAACCGGGGCTTCGTCCTGGCGTCTGATCGAAGTGAAGTCGTCGACGAGGGTCAAGGATCTTCACCTTTCCGATCTGGCCATTCAAAGTTATGTCCTTCTGCAGGCAGGGATCAGGCTGGCCGGCTCCTGTCTGATGCACATCAATACGGGGTATCGCTACGGGGGAGGAGATCTTGATCTGGAGCAACTCTTCGCGATCGAGGACGTGTCGGAAGCCGTCGCGAAGCGAAGTGCCGAGGTCTCAGGTCTTCTGACCGTCATGAAGGAGCGATTGACCGCGCTCGAACCGCCGGACGTCGAGCCCGGATCGCATTGTCTCAGCCCCTATGCATGCCCGTTCTGGGCGCACTGCACCAAAGAGAAACCGGATCGATGGATTTACCGGCTCTCGGGTCCCAAGGCGGCGGTGGAGGGGCTGGCCCGGCAAGGCATCAGTACGATCGATGCGATTCCTCCGGCAACGCCGCTCACACCTCTCCAGAGGAGAATCAAGGATAACGTCGAGTGGATCTCGCCAAAGCTCAAGGCCTCGCTCGAATCAATCCGCTATCCGGTTCACCATCTCGATTTCGAAACCATCATGCCGGCCGTTCCACGATTTGCATTCACGAGACCGTACCAGGCCGTCCCCATGCAATGGTCGAATCATATCGAAGACCAATCGGGAGCCGTGATCCATCATGAGTTCCTACACGATCAGCCGACAGAGCCCAGGAGACGCTGGGCCGAATCATTGATCGAGTCACTGGGGGAACACGGGACCATCTGCGTCTATTCGCCCTACGAGCAGGCGGTGATCAAGCAGATGATCGAGGATTTTCCGGATTTTCGATCGGACTTCCGGCAGATTCTCAAGCGGCTCTGGGACCTGCAGGCGGTGATCCAGACCAACTATTACCACCCTGATTTCGGCGGGTCATATTCGCTCAAGTCGGTGTTGCCGGCGATGGCACGGTCCGTGGGCTATGACGATTTGACGATTCGCGACGGAGGGCAAGCCGCCGCCGCCTACCATCATATGGTCTTTGTCGAGACCGATTGGATCGAGCAGGCGGCGACGAGGGATGCACTGAGGCGGTATTGTGCGCGAGATACCTGGGCCTTGGTGCAAGTGCGACACGCACTGAGCCGCAAGGTCTCGTTTCCGGTTGCTCCGAGTCTCATGAAAGATCCGACCGGGTGACGGCCCGTGATCACGCGACGGGAGACTTGCGGAAAAATTGGAGCAAGTCGGCGAGAAAGGCCGTGATGTATTCGCTGTGAAAGTTGCTTTCGTTGATTTCCAGTATGAGGACCCGTGCGTTCAGCACGTCCTTTTGCCAATCGATCGTGGCGCGATCGACGGGTTTGCTGGTCCTGACGGGAAAGGTTTCAAGGGCCAATTTATAATAGTAGTAGAAGTCGATTTCACGAAACACTTTGGCCTTGTTCAGGAGATCGAGCAGGGTCCAATTGAAGCTTCCTCCGACGAACACGGCTTTCCCCAATTGCCCGGCCGCCGGCCGTTGTTCGACCATGACATGCGGTGCCGGATAGTCGTAGGGCGGCACGGCGAGATTGAGCAATGCCGCCAAGTCCCGGTCGATCTCGCGTGGACTATGGTCGACGGTGAGTCGTTGGAGGAACAGAGGACCTACTGAGGTCTGCGTCAATTTGCCAATGCGTTCCGTCAATTGTCTGGCGGTGTAATAGGCGCCTAGACCGTTCCAATGCGTTCCTCCTTGACAGAACAGCGGAACGGCGGCTGCCGCCCTCGCTGCAAGCGTGACCGCCCGACCGTCCACATACTGGATGTGCTGGGCTGCAAACTCCGACATGAAGCTGTCATAGTCGCGAAACGAGAACTTGGGGAATCCACAGAACCCTTCCGGGATGTCCTCAGGATAAATCGATGCCTTATTGGGAGTGATCAGGACGATGAGCGGGATGCCGCGGTTCTGCAGCTCCGATTGAAGTTCTCGAATCTGTCTCGCGCGCGCGGCGACCGTCTCCCGGCGCATCGGACGACGGATCTTGCAATAGTCCTCGATGTACCACCGTTCGTAGAGCTGATGGTGTTTGCCGACGATGATGGATTGGTCCTGCATATAGGATTTGTCGAAGAGGGAGTAGTAGATCTGGTTCCCGAGCCGTACGAAGAGAGCCCGCCCTCCATAGACCTTGCTGAATTGATCGTCGAAATGACCCTGCAGGGTGTGATCGAGCCAATTCGAAAACGATACGGCCGGCTCCGGCCGTGCTTTTACGACGCCTGACAACTCCAGACGATCGGAACCCAGATCGGAGGCCGATGATTTGTGAAACGCCGCAAATACGATTAGCAGGATCAGCGGGAGAAAGAACACGACCAGTATGGCTCCGAGAAGCAGGAGCCTGGCATGTTTGAGAATGGCGAATGGCATGCGTCGCACCGGAACGATCAGAACCGGAAATACATGAAGGGGTTAAACGTCGTGATTGAAATTTTGGCCACGGAGATTACGAGCAGGACCAGCGCGAGACCCAGCTGGCATTCCTGTTTCCATGGCCAGGCGACGACGGCCGACTTCCATCGCTCCAGCCATGGCGTCGCCGGCAAGAAACAGATGAGCAAACCCGCTGCCATCGCTGCTTTGACGTTATTGCCGAGGTAAATGAACGTGCCTTCGCTTGAAGTGAGACCGAGAAGAGCCTGAAAGTAGAAGAGGGCCTGATCGAAACTCTCGGCGCGAAAGACGACCCATCCGAACATGACGAGGAGAAACGTCGTCAGCACGTTGAGCAAGCGAGGCAAGGACTTCTGAGCCTCCAACCACCAGATCTTGTCGACGATGAGCAGTGTGCCATGAAACACTCCCCAGAGGACGAACGTCCAACTCGCCCCATGCCATAGTCCGCAGAGGACAAAGCACAGCCAGAGATTGCAGTACATCCTCCATGCCGGCACACGGTTTCCTCCGAGCGGGATGTAGAGATACTCGCGGATCCATGTGGACAGGGAAATGTGCCATCGCCGCCAGAACTCGGTGATGCTCGTCGCGATGTACGGACGATTGAAATTCTCGAGCAGGCGAAACCCCATCATACGGGCCAAACCGATCGCCATGTCGGAATAGCCGGTAAAATCAAAATAGATTTGCAGCGTGAAGCACACCGTGCCGAGCCAGGCATTGAGCGTCCCCAGGTCGGCGGCGGACAGGCCGAACACCTGGTCCACGGCTTCCTGCATGGTATCTGCCAGCAGCACCTTTTTCCCGAGGCCGATCAAAAATCGTAAGAGGCCTTCGGTCACGTCTTCCAGTTGAGGGGTTCTGGCCCGCAACTGGTTGCAGATATCGTGATACTTGACGATCGGTCCGGCCAGCAGCTTGGGAAACAGAAGGACGTACAAAAGGTAGGAGGTTATCGATGACGCCGGTGGACCAAGGCGCCGGTAAATATCGACGAGATAGGTGATCTTTTCAAAGACGATGAACGACACGCCGATCGGCAACGCGACGGTCATGGCGGGGAAAGGAGTCAGGTTGAGGTTGAACAAGAGGTCATTGAGATTGTCGACAAAAAATCCGGCATACTTGAAGTATGCAAGAATACCGATGTTAAGGCAGATACCGAGAACAAGCAGCCATCGTCTTTTCTCTTCCCGGTTGGCCAGATAGAGGGCATTGCCAATGAACCAATCGCCGGAGGCGGAGAAGAGAACCACTCCGATAAACGACGGTTCCCCCCATGCGTAAAAGGCGATGCTGGAGGCAACGATGAATGGATTCCGCAGCGAGGGTTTCAGTGAAAAATAGATGACGAAGAAGAGCGGCGCAAATGCGAAGAGAAAAATCGGGGAATTAAAGAGCATGACCTTTGTCCGCGCAGCCAAGTGCGTCTTTGGACATACTCTGCCCAATATATATCAGGATTATGGGACTTCAAGCAAACCGCCTGAATCCGTCCTTGAACCGGCGGGTTCTCGTCATTGATCATCATCGAAAACGCTTTGAATGGCTGCGTCGACGGTCTGGCAGGTCGAAACCGGGCGACCGGAGATTTGGATAGGACGGGGTGGCGCTCAGGAATTGTTCTTGCTGTTGACCTCGAGGACCGTGATGGTCTTGTCTTTGGGATTCTGCTGCAGATCCCACCGGCTCCTCACGAATACCTTGGAGCCGTCGCGGCGTCGATGGACCAGTTCGCCGTACCAGAATTTTTTCTCCATCATCTCACGTTCGATCGCCGGGAGCGGCTTCGGGAACTGGGTCTTCAACAGACTGTGTGAACTCTTCCCCAATGCTTCACTGGATGTAAAGCCGTACAGCTCTTGCGCGCCCTTATTCCAATACCGAATCGTCCCGTCGGCGTCACGGACCATCAGGGCGCTGTCGTTCTGATCCAACACGACAACGTCGTCCTGCTGATCCGGGACGTTCTGGACGACGTAGGCCGGGCTGCCGTTGATCAGCGCGTCATGGATCGTTCGTGCGACCAATGCATGACCCGCATCCGACCAATGGGTATCGTCAGAAAGAAAGGGCTGGCCGTATCTCGAGACCTCATCCCTGAAGACGGGCGTCAGGTCGATGAAGTCGATCTTGGGATCGATGTCGGCGACCATCGAACGAAGCCGTGAGGGAAGATTGCTGGGCCGCCAATCCTTGGTTTTATCGGAAAACTCGATCACGCTTGGCACGTCACTATAGACTCGATACTCCGTTGGTGCGAAGACCACGACCAGTCGAAAGCCGTGCTGACGGGACAATTGATGCGCGGTTGATAGAGAGGTCCGGGTAATCGACATCGCCTCCATATGCTTGGCGGGAGTGCTGAACAGGTCGGAGATGAAATACTGCCGCGTTTCCCGTCCCTGTGCGTCTTTCACGAGCGCATAATAATCTCCGACCGCCGAAGACGATTGACATCCGTCGCGTAACCGGACGAACGTCGACAACAAATTGTTCAAGAACGAGCGTGTCCAAATCTGGCTCAGGACGCTTTGAGGCGGTCGCGACTCGGCCGTCAAATGCAAACTGTCCTCATATCGCTGGACGTCGTTGAGGTCGTTGCCTTCATAGAACACCCAGACGATCGTCTTCGGGCGCAGCGGCAGCGCAAAACGTTTTAGCACGATCAATTCCTGCTGTGGCCCGTAGCCGGAAATTCCCAGGTTGGCCACGGAGGCATGCTGAAGATTTCCTAGGACGTTGGTCATCAGGGAGTCATACGGGGTCTGCGGTGATTCAACGAAGGAATCTCCGACGACGGCGATATCCGCGGATGTCAAATCCGTCTGATTGCGGAATCCATGCTGGTCGTATCGGACATCGTATTCCCGCACATCGTTCACCATGGTGGCGCACAAGGCCTCTGCGACGTTACCTCGAACGTATTTCCCCTTCTTCTGATAGTGGGGGGTATGAATCCACACCAGTTCGGGATCCTCGACATACTGGGGAATGTTCCACCAATTGGGACTGCCGGGAGTGCTGAAGAGGTCTTGGTAGTTGACCAGGCGGAGGACAGCCGGAATTTCCAGAGCAGCCAAACACAACAAGAGCGTAACCGTGACCGTGACAAACCTGCTGCGTACTTCTTGCCGGGACACTCGGGACGTCATTCCATACAAGCCCCAGGTCACCAGGTACATGGCAATGAGGTTATCGGCGAGCTGTATGCTGTTGGTTGAGCCGGTCAGCCAGAGAAATACGTACCCGAAGCCGAAGAGAATCACGACGGCCAAGGCCAGTCTGTTCGAGAACAGGCGGGAAGCCCAAGACTTTAATCGAACGATATTCATGGCCCGCACATTCGTATTCATGCCAGACCGGCCGGCAGGACGGGACTAGCGAGATTCCTAGGTCGCCTAAAGAACGAGCGTATCCTTCTGGCGACCCATTGGCAATAGTTAAATATTATCGGTCTCACGGAGCATTCCGTGCCTATTATCACCCAGGATCGACCGTCGCCGTAGGTTGCTCCGATTTAGCAACCCCCGGTGGTTAAGGTCGGTATTCGCGGAATGGGTCGCGATATTCTTATGTGGCGGAGAGGGTGGGATTCGAACCCACGGTCCCGTTACCGGGACAGCAGTTTTCGAGACTGCCCGATTCGGCCGCTCTCGCACCTCTCCGTGTGCTGGTGAGACTGACTCTCGGCGGGACTGGCAAGCCTCCGTTCAATTCAGCAGCAACGGGAGCTTACCCTGCAAGCCGTCATTTTTCAATTGGTTTTCCTGCAGGACGCTCCTCGGGGTTTCCAAGTTCATCCCGCCATCTCATTCCCGGGATTTTTACCATGATTTTCGGGCCAAAATTGGGTTTTCTTCTTTGGTTTTGGGAGTTTGTGTACTATGTTGTGTGCTGGCGCTCGGTTTTACGAGGTAATAGCCTGGTGGGTATACTGATCAACTGATCAGGACGCTCGTCAAACGTACAGGCTATTCAAGGCCCTGTAACGCTCATATGATCCACAAGCCGGATATCCGCAGGCATCTTACCCACGCTGGAATGTTTGCCGCATGCTGATGCAGGTGCCGAGTTCCATTCACAGATTGGATGAACTCTTCTTCTGGCGTTGCGGCCGAGAACCGCAGGCGACGGCCTACACGTATCTTCGGGACGATCTCGAGCTCGGTGGACAGTATACCTATGAGCAGCTTGCCGGACTGGTCCGTCGGTTGGCGGCACAGCTCGAGCGCCAGGCTGAGCCTGGCGCTCGAGTCCTTTTGCTGTTTTCTCCTGGGCTCGACATGGTGTGTGCGTTTTGGGCATCGATCCTGGCCGGCCTGATTCCGGTTCCTGCGCCGCCGCCCGACCCACTCAGAACAAAGAACAGCCTGCCAGCACTACTGGCCATTGTCGAGGATGCGTCGGTCTCGCTCGTTATAACCACGTCGGCGGGCCGGGCGACACTCGCGGATGCGTCTAATGGGGTCGGTATTGCACTTTCGAACGTGATTTCGCTCGACCAGCTTTACGAATCCCCGGTATCCGAAATTCGGAGGCAAACTCCGCAAACGGAGAAGAATTTGTCGATCGCCTATCTCCAATACACCTCAGGATCGACGACCGGACCGCGCGGGGTCATGATCTCTCATGACAACGTGCTGGCACAATGTCATGGATTGACGCTCTCGGCAGCGGTCGGTTCGGAAAGCCGATCGCTCTGTTGGTTGCCGTATTATCACGATTACGGTCTGGTCCACGGGATCATCGCACCGTTTTATGCCGGGATTCCTGCGTTTCTCATGTCCCCGGTGACTTTCCTCCGCCGTCCCCTCCGCTGGCTCGAGGCCATCAGTCGCTGGAATATTTCCCACAGCGGCGCTCCCAATTTTGCCTACGAAGCCTGTGTGCAAGCACGAGCCAAACAGTCGGACAAGCGATCTGATTGGCATGCTGAATTAAGCGGTTGGACTGTAGCCAGTTGCGGTGCGGAGCCGATCCGACCCTCCACGATAGACCGATTCTGTGAGACCTTCGCGCCTCACGGATTCAAGCGGACGGCGCTGATGCCGGCCTATGGCTTGGCCGAGGCGACACTGGTTGTCACGAGCGCCCGGACCGATGAACCGCCGCTGATTCTATCGTTGGCGTCGGACCAACTGGAACGTCATCTCGTGGAAGTGAGGGCCGGCCACGGTCACGGCATTCGCACGCTCGTTGGTTGCGGGCGGCCGCTTCCGGGCGTGCGGATTCGGATCGTCGATCCGACATACCTTGTTGATCGTATGCCGGGTGAAGTGGGCGAGATATGGGTATCCGGTCCCAGTGTTTCTGAAGGGTACTGGAACCGGACGGAACTCAACGAGACAACGTTCTCGTCGGCTGAAGAGGATCGAACGTCACGATATCTCCGCACAGGGGATCTCGGGTTTCAGCACGACGGCCAGCTTTTCATCGCGGGAAGACTCAAAGATCTCATCATTCTGAACGGCCGGAATCTCTATCCTCAGGATCTGGAACAGGTGGCAGAGGCCTGTCATACCGGTCTGCGGCAAGGGGGCTGCGCGGCCTTCACGGTCGAGGGAGAACGGACCGAACAGTTGGTAATCGTCCAGGAAATCGAGCGTATACGGGATCTGGATACCGAGGCCGTGGCGATGTCCGTCCGCACCGCGATTGCCCAGCACTGCGGCGCGCCGGTTCACGACGTGGTCTTTGTCCGTTCCGGTGCGATTCCCAGAACGTCGAGTGGAAAGATCCAACGTCGTGCCTGTCGGTCGGCCTATCTGAACAACACCATTGCAGTGGTGGCTTCGTGCAAGGCCACGGATGCGTCGGATCTTCCGGGGGAGACTGAAGTGCTCCCGTTGCCGTTTGCAGATGACAATCGTGAAGCGGCGCTGGTCCGTGCATTTGCCGACTGTGCCGGCATCGTCTCCGGTCAAGTCAGCCTGGACAAGCCGATCGTCAGCTACGGACTTGATTCTCTCAAGGTCACGATGCTCAAGCATCGGCTCGAGTCGGATTTCGGCATCGACGTGACGTTCGCCCAGCTCTTTGGGTCCTGTACGCTCGGGGACCTCGCCAGGATGGATGCCGGGCACGCCGTGTCGTCTCATCAGGAGTCGGAGGAGTCGGGTTCCATCGCCGCTGTTCTCAGGTCATCCCGAATGGACGGGAGTGGTGACGCCGATCCGGCGCGACCCCGCAGTCTGTCCCCAGGACAACGGAGACTATGGTTCATCGAGCAGATACATCCAGGGAGTGCCCTCAACCACATCGTCCTCGCGGTGCGGCTTCGCGGTGCGCTCGATCACGGCAGGCTTCAGGACAGTCTGACGGAAGTCGTTCGTCGGCATCCGCTGCTACGGGCTTTCTATTCCGTTGCGGCCGGCGCGGTTCAGGAGCACATCCTCGCAGAGGCAGAGGTCAGAATGCGCCGCGCCTCAATGGCGGATCTTCCAACCGCGAGTGTGGACGACGAAGTTCGACGGTGGATCAAGGAAGAAACGCTCGTTCCGTTTGATCTGGGCACGCCGCCTCTTCTCCGGGCTCTTCTTTTGGATCGGGGACTGGACGACCATGTATTAGTACTGACCATTCATCGACTCATCGCGGACGGATGGTCCTTGCGGGTTCTGATGAAGGAGATGGGAACCATCTATGACGCGGCTGACGGGGCCTTGAGGCTTCCGCCTTCCTCGGATCAAGGGTATAGGGATTACGTCGAAATCCAGCTCCAGGGGACCGCGTCTGAATGGCCGCTGCAGCTGGACTATTGGACACGTCTTCTCGCCCACTATCCTCCGGCACTTCGGGTTCCGACCGATCGGACTCGGCCGCGGGTACGGCGATACCTCGGCGGGGCTCGATATCGCGCGCTCGATCCTTCTTTGCTTGAGGCGATCGAGTCGTTCTGCCGGCAGGAAGCGGTGACAAAGTTCATGCTGCTCTATGCCGCATTCGCAGTCTGGCTCCAGCGCTGTACACGAACCGACGACATTGCCCTGGGAACGGTCGTTGCCAATCGACGGCTGTCGGGAGTGGAACAGGCGATCGGCTATTTCGCCAACACCGTCGTGTTGCGTCTCGATCTGACCGACGTCCGAACGGTGCGCGACCTCCTGACCCGCTCGCGAAACGTTGTGGCTGGCGCGTACGACCATCAAGACGTGCCGTTCGAGCGGGTCATCGAGGCGTTGAACGCTCAAGGTGACGGAACTCCCGCCGTTCCCTTCAATGTGATGATCGTGTGGGAAGATGATCCGCTCACCGACCTGGCGCTTCGTGATATGAAGGCCAGCCACCTGCCCATTGACGACTTTGCAGTCGAGTTCGACCTGACTCTGCTGATTCTGAACAGAAAGGATCGCCTCGAACTCGTCCTGTTGTATGACAAGGATATTTTCGACGGTTCGACGGTCGATCGGATGCTGGATCAGGTTGTGATGCTTCTGCAGGCGATGGTCGCCCATCCGGCGATGCACGTCGCTGCATTGCCTCTGCTGGCCGAGGGAGAGCGTCGAATGGTATTGGAAACCTGGAACGAGACAGAAGCCGAGCTCGCCTGCGATGCGACCATTCCGGATCTGCTGACATTCCAGGCCCGCACATCGCCCGACTATCCCGCGGTCGTGTGCGGAGAGGGCCGCCTGTCGTATCGAGACTTGGATATCCAATCGACGGTATTGGCGCGAGCCATCTGCCGAGTGACGCAGGGAGATCCCGCGCGCGTGGGATTGTGCGTGGAACGTTCCGTCTCAAGCCTGGTCGGCCTGTTCGGAATCCTGAAGGCCGGCGCCGCATATGTCCCGGTGGATCCCGGGGCTCCGGAACAGCGTCAGCGCATGGTGCTGGAGGACGCCGACGTCAGTCTCGTCGTCACGCAACGCCACCTGCGGATGCAGCTGCCCTTCGCCGACGACACGATCATCGAATTGGAGGAACTCCAGCAGGCCGCCGCGTCGTCGGCCTCGACGATATCTCTGCCGACCATACGGCCGGATCGGCTGGCCTACATCATTTATACATCCGGTTCGACCGGCCGCCCCAAAGGGGTCGAAGTGACGCATGGGGCTCTTCAGCACTCTCTCGCGGCACGGTTGCATTACTATGGATCGCGGGCGGAGCGGTGCCTGTTGACCTTTCCTCTTGCGTTCGACGGATCGATCACGAGCATCTTCTGGTCCGTATTGTGCGGAGGCACATTGATCGTTCCATCGGAGGACAGCGCCCGCGACACCGACCAGTTGGCGGCGCTGATCGCAAGGCATGCGGTCACGCACGTGGTACTCATCCCTTCGCTGTACGAAGTGCTGCTGTGCCAGAGCCAACCGTCGGCGCTGCGGACGTTGCAGACAGTGGTCGTTGCGGGCGAGAGTGTGTTTCCGGACGTGGTGCATCGGCACTACGAACGCCTTCCGGACGTATCGCTCTACAACGAGTATGGCCCCACGGAGGCGACGGTCTGGACGACCGTATACAAGACCAACGGTACGGAGAATGGCGTGCGAGTACCCATCGGAAAACCGATCGCCAATGCAACGGTCTATCTGCTGAATTCCTCCATGCAACCGGTTCCGGTCGGCATGATCGGCGAACTGTATATCGGGGGAGCCGGGCTTGCGCACGGGTATCATAACCAGCCGGAGACCACCAGGGAGCGGTTCATGGATAACCCTTTCCGGCCCGGGACCCGCCTGTATAGGACGGGTGATCTTGGTGTGTTCCGGCGGGACGGCAATATCGAATTCATCGGCCGGGAAGACGAGCAGGTCAAGATTCGAGGTTATCGGGTCGAATTGGGCGAGATCGAAGCGAATGCGCGCGCGCTGCCGGGAATCCGCGACGCGGTCGCCGTCGTACAGTCGGCCTCGGCGGTTGGGCCGACGCTCGTCGCGTTCGTGACGGTCGATCAACAACCGGCACCGGCGGGCGCCTATCTCCTGGACCTTCTTCGGCGGAAAATGCCTTCTTACATGGTACCGACGGCCGTTGAAGTTCTGGATGCACTGCCGCTGCTTCCCAACGGAAAGATCGACCGAAAGGCGTTGCAGCAATGGACTAGAGCGCCGCAACCGGCCGGTGCTCCCTCGCCTCGGCCGCGGGATCAAATCGAATACAGCCTCATTGAACTGTGGTCCGACATTCTGGCCCGATCAGCTCCGGATGTTCACGAAAGTTTTTTCGCGCTCGGCGGTCACTCGCTGTTGGCGAGCCAGGTGGTGTCCCGCGTCCGCGAGGTCTTCCGCGTCGAGTTGCCCATTCGAGCGCTGTTCGACGATCCGACGATCGCCGGTTTGGCCGACCGGATCCGGGCCGAGCAGAGCCGGGCCAACGCTCGGCCGCCGTTGCCGCCCATCACTCCGGTCTCGCGGGCGAAGCCGCTCCCGCTGTCGTATTCGCAGCAGCGGATGTGGTTCATTCAGCAGCTGGCGCCTGAAGCTACCGCCTATAATCTGCTCTTCGTCTCCCGGCAACGGGGCGCGCTCAAGGTGCCGATCTTGCGTCAGGTGGTCGATCTCTTGTCGCGTCGTCACGAAGCGTTCCGGACCACGTTTGCCATGACGGGTACCGGACCGGTCCAGCGCATCGCCCCCTGGCAGTCTCCTCATCTCGTGGAAATCGATCTGCGCCGATTACCGAAGGAGTTGCGCGAGACCGAGGCCCGTCGAATCGCACAGGAAGAAGGACGACGCCCGTTCGATTTGGAACGGGGGCCTCTGGCCCGCATATCGGTGGTCAAACTCGAGCAGGACGACCATCTTCTGATTCTCAACCTGCATCATATCGTCGGAGACCAATGGTCGTTCGGGATTCTTGGCCGGGACTTCGCTTCCTACTATAACGCGCTGAGCCAGGACCTCCCGTTGCCCGAAATGCCTCTTGCCGTGCAATACGCGGACTATGCGGCGTGGCAGCGTCGTTGTCTGACCGCCGAGGTTCTGGAAGACCAGGAGGGCTATTGGAAGAAGACGCTGGCGGACCTTTCTACTCTCAACATGCCGACCGACTATCCGCGGCCGTCGATGCAGACGTTCAGGGGTGCCTATTGCTCGATAGACATTCCCGATTCGATGATCGAGACGCTCAAACAGTTCGGCGCCCGGCACCGGGTCACGTCGTTCATGACGATGCTGGCGTGTTTCCAACTCCTGTTGAGCCGCTATTCGGGACAGACGGATGTCGCTGTCGGCTCGCCGATCGCGAATCGGACCCAAATGGCCATGGAGCAGTTGATCGGCACCTTCGTCAATACGCTGGTAATCAGATTGAATCTGGGCGGCGATCCGCCGTTCGTCGACTTGGTCGAACGGGTCAAGGAGGCCTCGCTGGGTGCATTTACCCATCAGGATTATCCGTTCGACCGCCTGGTCGATACATTGCAAACGGCGCGGGATCCCAGTATGGCTCCGTTGATTCAGGTGCTGTTCAACATGGTGAACGCCCCGATCGGGGATATTCAGCTCTACGGCCTCAAATGGGAGCCCTTCGAAGTCGATCCCGGGTCCGCTCAGTTCGATCTCAGCCTGACGGTCGAACTCGAAGTGGCCAAGAAGGCATACCTGACTTTTAATACCGACCTGTTCAAGCGAGAGACGGCGGTTCGCCTGCTGCAGCATTTTCTGTCCCTTCTGCAGGATGCCGTGGAACGACCGGCCGCGCGTATCTCGGAGCTGTCCATGCTCGGCAAGGCCGAGCGGATGCAGTTGCTTGTCGATTGGAACAGAACGGTTTCACCGTACCCTCATACGCAATGTTTTCCGGAACTCTTTGAAGCACGGGTTCAACGCGCTCCCAATGCCACGGCGGTATCGATGGAGGGTGCCAGCCTGTCCTATCACGATCTCAATGCCAAGGCGAACCGGCTGGCGAGGCTGTTGGTGCATGCCGGAGTCCGGCCAGGAACCATCGTCGGACTGTGTCTGGATCGCTCGATCGAGATGGTCGCGGCCCTGCTGGCCATCATGAAGGCAGGAGGGTGTTATGTGCCGTTGGATCCGGACTTTCCGCGCGACCGGCTGCGCTTCATGGTCGAGGATTCGGAAGCGCCTTTCGTCCTGACCACCTCGGTACTCGCCGAACGATTCGCGGGACAGAATTGCCGGCAGATCCGTCTCGACCGGGAAACCGCCGCTCTTCGACAAGGACCGGACGACAATCCGGCCCCCGTGGCGACGGCTCGGGACCTAGCCTACGTGCTGTATACGTCCGGCTCCACCGGACATCCCAAGGGCGTACGGATCCGACACGGCTCGTTGACGAATTTCCTGTGGGCGATGAAGGATCAACCGGGGTGTGTCTCCCGCGACGTCATGTTGTCCGTGACGACGTTGTCCTTCGACATCGCGGCGCTGGAGCTTTATTTGCCGCTGTTGGTGGGAGCACGAGTCGAACTCGTGAGCCGGGCCGTGGCCATGGACGGTTGGCGATTGGCGCGGACGCTGGAAGCGGTCCAACCGACGATCATGCAGGCCACTCCCGCCACGTGGCGTCTCTTGCTCGAGTCCGGCTGGTCGGGGAGCTCTTCGCTGACCGCCCTCTGCGGAGGCGAGGCGTTGCCTCCTGATCTGGCGTCTCTGCTGCTCAAACGGGTCAAAGTCTTGTGGAACATGTACGGACCGACTGAAACCACCGTGTGGTCGACGATGGATCGGGTGATGCCGGAAGAACCTGAGATCACCATCGGTCGGCCCATTGCGAACACCGAAGTCTACGTGCTGGATGCACATTTGCAGCCAGTGCCGGTCGGGGTGCCGGGAGAGTTATTCATCGGCGGAGCGGGATTGGCGCAGGGGTATCATCGCCGAACGGATCTGACCGGAGACCGGTTCATTCGTCATCCGTTTTCAAACGACCTCGAAGCCAGGATTTATCGCACCGGTGATTTGGTTCGATATCGCGAAGACGGAAGATTGATTCACATGGGCCGGCTGGATACCCAGGTCAAGGTCCGCGGGTTCAGGATCGAATTGGAGGAAATCCAGTCCGTGTTGAGCCGTCATCCAAAGATTCGGCAGGCCGTCGTCACGGCCAGGCCCGATCGACAGGGAATCAAGCAGCTCGCCGCCTACGTCGTGGCGGCAGACGGGGCCGCACCCGTCGCCGATGAACTCCGGGCTTATGCGCGGGCCTTCATGCCGGAATATATGGTTCCGTCATACTTTGTTCTGCTGGACAAGCTGCCGCTCACCGCCAATAACAAGATCGACGTGCGGGCATTGCCCGAGCCCGAGGTCTCCGGTCATGCCGGAGGCGCCGCCCGTATCGCTCCGAGAAACGGCATGGAGCTGCAATTGACCGCACTCTGGCAGCAGGTGCTGGGCGTACAGGAGATCGGCATTCACGATAATTTTTTCGATTTGGGAGGCCACTCGTTCAAGGCGGCGCAGCTGTTCTTCCAGCTGGAGGCCGTATTCGGCAGGCAGTTGCCGCTCGCCACGCTGTTTCAAGCACCGACCGTCGCGGATCTGGCGGCGGTGCTCACGCAGGCCAATTGGACGCCTCCCTGGCAATCGCTGGTGGCCATTCAAGCCGAAGGCGTCTCCACGCCCCTGTTCATGGTGCCCGGCGTCGGAGGCAATGTGTTGGTCTTCGCCAAGCTCGCCAAACTGCTGGGGGCCGATCAACCGATCTACGGCCTTCAAGCGCGCGGTTTGGACGGCATGGAAGCTCCCTTTACGTCGGTCCCGGACATGGCGACGCACTATGTCCAGGCGATGAAGCAGGTCCATCCACAGGGGCCGTTTCTGATTGCCGGAGTGTGCACAGGGGGACTGATCGCCTATGAGATGGCCCGCCAGCTGCGGGCGGAGAAGAAGGATGTCACCATTTTCATGCTCGATACATGGCACCCGGATTCCTATACGAGTCATCGTCGCCGCCTGCTCAATCCGGTCTTCATGGGGGCGGTAGTCATGGGAAAAATCTGGTCGGATCTCATGGGGATCGTCGGCCTTCCCTTGGGAGAGTGGTGGCCCACCACGAAGCGAAAGGCCTTGGTCCTCAAGAGCCTGATCGACCAATCCGTCACGGATCATATTATGGATCAGGATTTTCAGGTCCAGCGGCTGACGAAGGCGACTCTGGTCGCCGTATCCCGATATCGCGTGGAGCCGATGGACGGCGACATCGTCAACGTCGTTGCGTCGAGGAACACGGTTAGGGAAGGCGTGGCCGATACCCGCCATGACTGGCAAGACTTGGGGAGCCACGGCAGCAGCCGCATCTATCTTCAGGCTGAAAACTCCGGGCGCATGTTCGTCTCTCCGTACGTGGAGGAATTGGCCAACCATATGCAACGTCGGTTTTGGAACAAAGCGGTTTCCCCGATTCATCTACTTTCTGATACAGCGTTCCCGATCGATCCTCTTGGCCATGGTGGGCGTCGGGGTGCTCTCGGGTCTGTGCAGTGCGGCCGTGCTGGCCTTGATCAACCGGGTGCTCCAGCACCGTCAAGACGAAGGCGCGATCCTGGCGGCAGGCTTCGTCGGCGTCGTCATCGGCAAGCTGCTGACCCAAATCGCCTCGCAATTGATGCTGACCCGATTTTCCCAAGACATGACGCTGGAGATCTCGCTCACGCTGTGCGACAAAATCTTGAAGGCGCCGTTCCACCGGATCGAGGCGCAGGGACCGTCGAATATTCTGGTCACTCTCAGCGACGACGTGAGCATGCTGGCGTGGTCGATTCAATGTTTGCCGAATCTGGCGATGAATGGCGCCATCGTCGCGGGATGCGGGCTCTATCTTGCCTGGCTTTCCCTGCCGACGTTTCTCCTCGTCGTCACCGCCACGTTGCTGGGTGCATGGGGCTACCGATGGCTGCATATGATGGCCTTCGCGACGATTTATTCGTCCCGCGAGGCGCGTTCGCAGCTCTTCCGGCAATTTCGCTCGTTGACCGAAGGGATCAAAGAGCTGATGATGCATCGCCGGCGCCGGAAGGAGTTTCTCGACGTCGAGCTGTACGCGGCGGCCAATCGCTATCGGGTCAGCAGCATCGAGGCGTCCCGGCAATACACGTTCGCAGAAGCCTGGTCGCAATTGGCGTTCTACGCCATGATCGGCGTCATCCTCTTCGTCTTTCCCCGGCTCTTCTCACTGTCCTCCGAATCGTTGATCGGCTACGTGGTCGTGCTGCTGTACATGATGGCGCCGATCTGGGGCATTATCGGCGTCTTGCCGACGTTGGAAAAGGGACAGGTCGCCTTCGACAATATTCAGAGACTCGGCGTCTCGCTCGACGAATGGGTCAAGACGGACGTCGTCGATGCGGCCGAGGAGCCGCAGACGGGTCCCGTCGTCGAACTGAAGGGGGTCGTCTTCACATATGCGAGCGACGTCAGGAGAGAGCATAATTTTTCGCTCGGACCGATCGACATCGCAATCGAACCGGGAGAGCTCGTTTTCGTCATCGGGGGAAACGGCAGCGGCAAATCGACCTTCGTCAAAGTCCTCTCCGGACTGTATCCGCCGCTGCAAGGAGAGGTTCGTCTTGCCGGCCGGCTCGTCACGGATGCCAATCGAGCCTGGTATCGCGATCATTACTCCGTGGTATTCTCGGATTTTTATTTGTTCGACAAGTTGCTCGGGCTCGACGAATCGTCGATCGAATCCCAGGCACATTCATACCTCGCGCGGCTGCAGATCGACCATAAGGTCACCATCAACGGGCGCGCGTTTTCCACGACCGAACTCTCGCAAGGGCAACGCAAACGGCTGGCGCTCGTGACCGCCTATCTGGAGAATCGGACGATTTATGTCTTCGATGAATGGGCCGCAGACCAGGATCCCGAGTATAAAGAGGTCTTCTATCGGCAGCTGTTGCCGGATTTGCGGGCCCGCGGCAAGAGCGTCATTGTCATCACCCATGACGATCGCTATTTCCACCTGGGCGATCGAGTGGTCAAATTGGAAGAAGGCCGCATCGTCGATGCCGATGCGGCCGGACTGCGGGCTCGGCCAGCCGTGGGCTCATAGGCCATGAACGGGTATCAGCCTGTCCCTTTTCCGGCGATTCCCCTCACATCCCCCAGCCGTCTTCTCGACATGCTCGGAGGCAGTCTGGAACTCGAAGACGGCGCCATTCATGTGTGGCAATGCAGTCTGGACGAAGCGGATCCATGTCATGATCGCCTCTCCGCCTATCTGGATGCTGAAGAACGATCGCGCGCCTCACGTTTTGTTCACGAGAGGGACAGACGACGATTCGTCTTGGCCCATGGGTGCCTGAGAGTCCTGCTCGCCCGATATGCCGGCCCGTCGCCGGCCGCGTTGTCATTCGGACGGTCGCGGGAAGGCAAACCGGTTCTGGCACGTGAGGCCGGCCCCGCCGCCATTGCGTTCAATCTGTCCCATTCGCATGGCCGGATGCTCCTGGCGGTTTCCAGGCATCGAGAAGTCGGGGCGGATCTGGAACTGATGCGCGAGGACGTCGAGGCACTCAAGCTGGCCGAGCGGTTCTACACGCGGAATGAATATGCGGCGCTGACGGCGCAGCCGTCGGCTCAACATACGCTCTGCTTCTTTCAATACTGGGTGGCGAAGGAAGCCGTTCTGAAGGGGCAGGGGAAAGGCATCCCTTCCTTGGGCGAATGCGAAATCGACCTGGGCAGCCAGGAGCGGCAGATCGAGGTTCGTATTCTTCCCGGATCGAACATGGACAAGGGATGGTATGTCCAGTGGTTGTCATGCGGACTCGGATGGTCTGCTGCCGTGGCGTTCTATGGAACGGCGGTCCTGCGAGGGATGCCGGAATAACGGAGTCACATCCCGGCTCATTGTCCTCCTGCCGCTCATCCTTCGCTGCGCAATCCTCGAAAAAAATCTTTGAGAAGGGCTTGGCTGTCCTGTTCGAGGACGCAGCCGGTTACTGTTACCTGATGATTGAGGCGGGAGTTTCTGGAGAAATCGAGGACGGATCCGCAGGCACCGGCCTTGGCATCTCGGGCACCGAAGACCAGCCGCGGAATTCTGGCGAGGATGACGGCACCCAGGCACATCGGGCAGGGCTCGACCGTCACGTACAGGGTCGTGTCCAGCAGTCGCCACGTCCCGCACCGTTTGGCGGCCTCCCGAATGGCGATCAACTCCGCATGTGCGGTCGGATCCTGCCACGTTTCACGGAAGTTGTGGGAGGAAGCAATCACTTCGGACCCCTGCACCAGCACTGCGGCGATCGGAACTTCTCCGATGGCTGTCGCCTGGGCGGCGAGGGCCAGCGCCGTCCTCATAAAATACGTGTCTTGATCGACCGATGAGTCCGACATGGTCCGGCAGGCCAGGGGTAAAACCGTTTTACGGCCGGTTGTAACGGGGTTCGCCGTGAGCGTCAAGAGGAGGGTCGGATGAGATCAGGACTGACTGACCAGATACAGGGCCCCGGTCGGCTGGGGGCGGCCGCCCGGCGGCTCTAAACTGACCGCGAACTTCTTGGTCCGTTCGAAATCAGGAAGACGTTTGACCATGAGATGCGCAGTCTCTCCTGAGTCCATATGGAAGGTACCGATACTCTTGGGCCGCTGGTCGATTGCCCATAGCTGATACATCGTGCCGTTGACGCATTCCGGAAGGTTGACGGCGTACAGCCATATTTTTTGCGTTTTGGCGTCATAAAGAAGAAGACCTGACGCGTTCTTGGCCATCTCCGATCCATTCAACGATACGACCCGGATGCTTGGCTGTCTGAGCAGCGCCGCCAATTCGTCCTGCGGAGTTTTTCCCCGGGCGCCCGCGGCCGACCGTGACGTGAGCTGCTGTTCCAAGCCTTCGAGTTCGGTCTCCCGTTCGATCAGTTGCTCCTTCAACTCCGCAATGTCATGCCCGCGTCGCTCGCCGTCGCGCTCCAGTATGGCGACGGTACGGTCACGATCCGCGACGACGCGTTGCAGACCCACGAGCTTGGTCGTTTGCTCCTGCAAGGCGGTTTCCAATTGCTCGATCTTTGCGCCATCGGAAGACAGGCGAGTCGTGAAGGACCATCCCAAATAGCCTGCAACCGTCACGAGCAGCACCGCGGCGATGCCGAGCGCCCACGGCAGGGAGACCGACCGGGCCGGCGTAATGGGCGGGAAGAGGTGATTCATCCATTCACCCGGCTCGAGACTCGGCTTGGGTTCGTCCTTCTGTCCGTTCTCCAGGGCTGCGGCGACGGGATTTCGCGAAGCCATGATTTGCGCCTTGAGGTTGCGCGCCGGTGAAGTCTGGGCCAGGCCGAGCGGCAGCATGGCGGCAACGGC
Source organism: Nitrospira japonica (assembly GCF_900169565.1). Taxonomy (NCBI): domain Bacteria; kingdom Pseudomonadati; phylum Nitrospirota; class Nitrospiria; order Nitrospirales; family Nitrospiraceae; genus Nitrospira; species Nitrospira japonica. The sequence continues at coordinate 2,880,756 of NZ_LT828648.1, forward strand.
CTGATATTCCTTCAACGCATGGTGGCAGGAGGTGCAGCCCGAAAGGAGGTGGGCCTCCAGTGCCTGGCGCTCGGCGCGATCCAACACTCCGGTGGCATACAGTGGGACGGCGTCTTCGATTTCTTCATGCGTCATTCGTACTCACCCTGATCCCAGCAATGGCGGAGCGTATCACGCAATTTGGACATGCCCAGCTTGATGCGTGTTTTGACCGTTCCAAGCGGTTGATTCAGACGTGCGGCAATTTCCATGTGTGAGAGACCTTCGTAGTACGCCAGTTCGATGGCCTGCTGTTGAGCGGCGGGCAGGCTCGCCATGGCCGTGCCGACGGCGAGCCGCAATTCCTGATCGGCTTGAGTTTCGAAAGGGCTGGGGCTCATATCCCGGATCTGTGCCGCCGCGTCCCGTTCCAGCGAGTCCGTTGTCTGGTAACCCCGCGCCGACCGTGCGCGCAAACGATCGATGGCGCGGCTTCGGGTGAGCGTGATCAACCACGCCACCGGGGTGCCTCGCCCGACATCGTAGCGAGCCACTTTTCTCCATACCTCCAAGTAGACGTCCTGAAGGACCTCCTCGGCCTCCTCGCGGTTGCCCAGGATCCGGATCGCCAGAGTATAGAGCAGGGTGCATGACAGATCGTACAGTTCACTGAATGCTTGCTGGTCCCCTTTGACGATGCGGGCGAACAACGCCGGGTCGATCGTCGAAGTGGCGCGTCGAGTGGGTGTATCCATACGGTGCGAGTCAGGCAGTAGGCCGGAGATGACATCACCTCTCGCCCGCAACCACTATAGCATCTACGAGTGGATTGGCAAAAAAGATCTCTATTTAAGTAGACGAGAACGTTGGCGAAACGTGCGGACCGTCAGTGAGATTCGAAATAGCGGGCGAGATGACCGGCGGCATCGGCTGCGCCTGTGAAGGACGGCACGGCCTGCGTGATGCGTTGGCGCTCGACGGCTTCAAAGGCCGGCGGCCATTTTCCGATCTGGAAATCCTCCTTCGACAGTTCGGATGAGCGGCTGTACTGCTCGAGAAACGTCACCAACGGTTGTTCATCCGCGAAGATGTACCGTCGAACGTACACCACCGGGACGCGGGCTGCGACGGCTTCTACCACGGTGCCGTAGCCCGGTTTCGTCATGATCACGTCGGCGGACGGAATCATCGATCGGAAATGATACGGCAGAGAGCCGAGGGAGGTAATCCGGGATGACCGTCGGGTGATCGGGCCGTCGACAATGAAATGGTAGCCGCCCATGTTTTCCATGGCCTCCCATGGAAGAGACGTCAACGGAACGCCTCCGAAGCCGACCAGCACCAGCCGCTCATCGTCGAGGAGTTCCAACCGTTTCCGGAGTTGGTCACGCACCGGAACGGCCAGTTCAGCAATGGCGCCGATATTGGTCACGTGGCGGATGGGAGACAGCGGTAAGCCGGGGGCGATACGGAGAGCGGAGTTGGCTACGGCATAATGTCCGCCGATCTCCGACAGGATGTCATGCTGATCCGGCCTGGTTCCGTCCACGAAGGGGGTCAGGATGTCATGCCAGGTGAGATTGGCCAGGCAAACGGTCGGCACCCCGGCTTCCACTCCGGCGCGGACTGCCAAATACGGGGTATCCGCCACGATGACGCGGGGGCCGGCAGACCGGATCGCGGCCACTTCCTGCTCCAGACGCTGCGACCACTCTGCATGAAATCTGGCATGAGCTTCCCACGTGGCGGCGACGTCGATCTGCATGGGACCCTGTTGGATGCAGCCGATATCCTGTTGAACCGGCTGCAACGTCCAGGGGAGCCTCAAACGATCGGCAAAGAACGAGGCCGGTACCAGTGTCCGTAGAATGACGGTGAGATCGGGAATGAGGGTGCCCAACGCATTCAGCACGGGGACGACTTGGGCGGCATGACCGTACCCGTGCCCTGAAATCGCTGCCCAGATTACCGGCATGAGGGTGTCGGATGGAGTCTCAAGGCTGACGGGAAAAATAGAAAGCTGAACGTCAGACGTGACGGCATCGAAGGATGCGGGCGCTCAACTGTTGGAGTAATCCGATTCAAGGGGCGCGATGTTGTATTCCAGCTCGAGGTCGAATTCCTCGACCAACTGGTTGAACGCCTTGGCCCCCATGTCCGATCGTACCTCGTTCATGACCAGGTCAAGGACAGGAGCCGCGTGTTGGCCGTACTGTGTCACCGCCGATTCGATCCGTTTCCTGGCGTCGTCGAGCGTCATAATCTCGAAGTCCTCTCAAGGCAACGTTCGAAGCAAGGCCTGCATCTCGGGAACGAGATCCACGCCGCCGTTGGATCGTCCGGAGAGCGCCGCGTCGATTCCAGCCCTTAAAGCCGATTTGGCTTCGTCGGACTTATTCAGCCCGATCAGCGCCCGTCCGAGCGCAAAGTGTGACGCAACATGGACCGGATCCAATTGCACGGCCACCTTCAGATGTGTCGCGGCTTCTTCGTAACTGCCTTTTTCTTGAAGAATTTTGTTGCCCAATCCGTATCGGCCCAGAAACCCATTGGGATTCTTGGCCACCATTTGGCGGAATGCTTCGATGTCCATGCCTGAGGTCTCCGGGAATTCTCCGTCTCGGCGCATCATACCATCGTCGCCGAGCCGCAGCTAGTACCGACATTCCGTTGCGGGCGGAAGCGGGGAGTTCGCTGAAATTAGCAGTGCGTGGACATTGCGTGGTGACCGGAGAAATGAAGTCGCGTCTGAGGCCACGGACGCCATCAGCATGCTCTGCAGGCTGTCCAGAAAGGCCGTCCAGCAAGGCCGAAGCGAGTGAGAGGCGATGCGAAAACGCGGCTGGAGGATTTGCCGACAGCCTGCTAGCGGCTCGATGGGGTGAAGACTGGCACGACCGGCGCGGAGCCCGAAGGCCTGGGTTTGACGGACACGGACCGGATGGGGTTGTCGGGAAGGGGGGCGCTGCTGGCGGTGTAGAACGAGCTGTCCTGCACCAGCTGCTCCATGAGCGCGGTCAGGCAAGATTCGGTGACCACGCCCTTGAGTTCATCGATCACCAGCGGGCTCGCCCCAAAGAGATGATATCGGCTCGTTCCCGCCGACCGTCCTTCGTACCGCTTGATCTGTCCGTCCCATCGCTCGAGTTCGAGCGTCATATGGGAGGCATAGTCGTACTCCAACGGAATCACAGGTGTGAGGAGGAACATCGACGCTCCGATCACGATGCCTTTCCAGGCTGCGGCGCCCGAATGTGGATCAACGGCCTCATCGATGACCAGGCGCGCGCGAATGGTTTTGCCCTGCGTGGGTGCACCGACATGTTCGGAAGAGTCCGATCGTGAAAAGAGTCCGATCTCCCGCAAGGAGCCCAAAAGCCGCCGGTCCGTATCCTGCGAAGGATTCTGCGGGGAGCCATTTCTGATCAATTGGACGCGATCAAGCAGGAGAGGAACCTGTTCCTGTTGCGTGATCGTCCTTGTCGTGTCGCGACGCTGGAGGGATGCGTCGTCATCAGTCAATTCGATCCAGCGCGAACAAGCTGAGCTGGACAGCAGCAGCAGCGTCAACAGTGCGGCATGACAGGCTGGTAGATTTCGTAGAGTCTTCACGCATGACCCCCTAGAAATAGAAGGCGAATCCGATGTAGGGAAGGCTGGCATTGAGACCCACATTGGGGTATCGCGTGCCGGCGTTGGAGATGTGATGAAAACGATAGCCGGCGTTGAGAGCCATCCGCGGCGTCACGAACCAGGACAGGCCGACTCCCGCGGTCAGGATGAAGTTGAGGCGGGCTGATTCTTCCGGAACGTACCCGACGAGATCCGTGTAAAACGGTCCTCCGGCGAATTCGACATAGGGACGAAGCGAATGGTATCCGCTGAAGAGATACTTGATCTTCGGCGTAAAGCCGATGCCGTGGGTCAGCACCGGTTCCTGAAATTGGACATAGACGATTTCCGCCCCGAGCAGAATCTGGCCCTGGTACCAGCTTTTCCCGATCGGGTCGGTCAGGATCATGCTCCACGAGGGCATGAGGGCCGGGCCCTGTTGTTTCGTCGAGTGGTCGCTGGTGAGACGGACGGATATCAGATAACCGGCTGAGAAGCCCACCTCCTGCATTCCAAACCGCAGTCCTGAAACAGGTTCTTCGGATCGCGCAAACGATGGATGGAATCCCGCCGTCAGCAGGAGGAGCAACACAATGATGCCCGGTCGCAGTCGTGTCATTCAGCATCTCGGCCCTGTGTCGGCAGGGAAATTATCCAGCGTGGATTGCACCGTGAGCAGTGAGGCCTACAGTAACAAAGAATTTCGGGAAGTCCAGAAAGTGAAAGAAACCCGCAGTGAAAATCCCGAAGGGGAGAAAAGGGGGAAGGGAGAAAAGTTTTACGACGGTTTCAATTGCATCAGGCGGCGAACGTCGTTCGCTTCGTCCGGAAGATGGTAGCGGCGATCGATGGAGATCACACGCTCGAGGCAACGGCGTGCCGAGACGAGGTCGCCTCGCTGCTCGTACACCGAAGCGAGCAGACGGACCACGGCGGCTTCGGCCGGTTCGTGACCGAGGCGGACGTAGTGCTCGGATGCGTTGTTCAGGCAACGTTCCGCGCCGGTCAACTCGCCGCGCTGAAGGTAGGTCTTGCCCATCTGGCTGTACGTCACGGCGAGCCCTTCCTCGTTGCCCACAATGCGATGCTGGTCAAGGGCCAGATGGAACGACGCGTCGGCTTGGTCCCATTGTTGCTCCCGGGCGTCCTGCAGCGCGAGGTTATTGTAGAGAATGCCTAATGCCCGATGGTCATTCAACTCCACCAGCATGTCGAGGGCTTCCAGGTAATAGGGGCGGGATTTCTCCGGATGCTCCGTGCCGGCGTGCAAGTTTCCGAGGTTGACCAGCGTATGCGCGATCGCGTGCGCGTCGCGCTCTTCGCGCTGGATGACGAGCACTTCCCGATAGCATTCTTCTGCCCGAGTCAGGTCGTTGAGCAGCGCGCAGGTATTGCCGAGATTGCCGAGCGAATCCGACAATCCCCGGCGGTTTCCGCTGCGGCGGTCATCGTCCGCCGCGACCTCCCACGCTTCGCGGGCATGAAGGAGATCTCCGCGATGAAGAAAAATACGAGCCCTGTGTTTGTGATCGTCAGCCATGGTAGAGGCGGGAACGACCGTAAGGGAATCAGTCTCCGCCCTTGGGCGTGTCTCGTCTGTACTCGACCGCGATGTCGTCCTCTTCGGTCAGGCCGAGGCCGGCGCGAAATGATTCCAGAAGTTCGGTCACGTAGTCGATGTCGCGCGGGTCTTTGCCCTCGGGCGATCCGAGGTAGGATTCGCACAGCTCGAGTCCGGTTCGGAAATGGCGGGGGATCGTTTCTTCCGTGACCTGCTGCCACGTAATATAGATGCAGAACGCGTGGAAGGCATCGGCGTTCGGATGAGCCGCCGCAAGGAGGAGCAGGTGTTCGTATGCCTCGCGCGCCGATGCTCCGGCGGAGGAGGAAAACCGATCTTCCAGGTCCACCGCCGTGAGCCAATCCGGACCCAGTTGCATTTGGGACCGTTGAAAGGCTTCGCGGGCGGCCAGCGCGGCGTCGAATTGCATCGAACGAGCATACTTGCAGAGTCCGTTCAGGTCAATGTGCAGGCGGGTCGGCCGCACGTTTACTTCGGTACGGGCACTTTGTACACTGGCGACACGCTCCAATGAACGAAGGCCATTCCCCGATATCTTCTTCGGAACCCCCGGTTTCCGACACGGTCGACCAGGTCATCTGGTATCACAATCGAACGAAGCATCATTTTCATCGCTACGCCCGTTCGATGGGATATCTGGATTGGGCCAATCAACCCGATCCCTTTCGGCGCTATGAAGGGTCCGAAATCATCCGACTGCCCTTGGTGGGTCCGGAAGAGGATCCGGTTTCGCCTTCCTACGACGAGCTGTTCAATGCCCATGACGTCATCGTCCATCCGCTTTCTTTGCGCAGCTTGTCCCGATTTTTCGAGTTGGCGCTCGCGCTTTCGGCTTGGAAACGGGTCGGAGAATCGGAATGGGCGCTTCGGATCAATCCATCGTCCGGCAATCTGCACCCGACCGAGGGCTACGTTCTGCTGCCGGACATGTTCGAATGCGAGCTTCGGGCCGGCCTCTATCACTATGCGCCCAAAGAGCATGCCCTAGAACGCAGGGCCGCCTGTCCGTCCGGCAAGATCGCCCGTGTCTTGGCGCCGTTTCCGGCCCACGCGTTCATTTTGGGATTGACCTCAGTTCATTGGCGGGAGGCTTGGAAGTATGGCGAACGTGCCTTTCGCTATTGTCAGCACGACGTTGGCCATGCGATCGGAGCGGCTCGAATCTCCGCGGGCACACTGGGATGGCGAATGGTGCTGTTGGAGGGGAGTTCGCAGGACACCGCGGGACTTTTGCTTGGGACGAGCCGTCTGGAAGATTTTCAGGATGCCGAACCAGAACATCCGGATTGTCTGGCGGTGATCTGGCCGGCCGCAACGGGCGGAGGTGCTTCAACCGAAACAGTTCCGCTTTATCTGGAACCCGCGGCGGTTGCCGAGGTGGCTGAGGGACCGTGGCACGGCCGCGCCAATCGCCTAAGCCACGAACATGGAGTCCAGTGGGATGTCATCGACATGGCTGCCGCGGCGTCATGGAAGCACGAGGCCGATCAACGGACGATCCGGACGGTGTCGCCTGATCGGTGCTCAGGCGGCGAGACGGTTGGTCAGGCGGAGTCATTGCCCGCCGCGCAGATCATCCGCCAGCGACGGAGCGCCGTGGCGTTCGACGGCCGAACGTCCATTTCCTCAACCCGATTTTTTCGCATGCTGCGGCTCGTCATGCCGGGAGAGCAATGCGGCCAGTTGGACCGTACGGTTCCGTGGGACGTCTGGCCATATGATCCGGCGATTCATCTCATGCTGTTCGTACATCGGATCGACGGCCTGACACCGGGCCTGTATTTCTTCCTGCGCGCCCCATCCAAATTGTCATTCGTCCAGAACGCCATGAACCCTGAGTTGGTGTGGAGCAAGGCACCCGGCGTCCCGGACGATCTGCCGCTCTATTGGTTGCTTGAGGGAGACGCGAAAAAACTGTCCGTTCAGGTCAGCTGCCATCAGGACATCGCCGGCGACAGCGCTTTTTCGTTCGGGATGTTGGCCGAATTCGAGGGGCGCTTGCGGAAAGATGGCGCCTGGTGGTATCCACGATTGTTCTGGGAATCGGGGTTGCTGGGTCAGGTTCTCTATCTGGACGCGGAAGCGGCGGGAGTACGGGCGACCGGTATCGGCTGTTTCTTCGATGATCCGGTTCACGAAGTTCTTGCCGTGAAATCGATGACGCTCCAATCGCTCTATCATTTCACCATCGGCGGACCGGTCGAAGACCGGCGTCTCCTGACCCTGCCTCCGTATTTTCATATTGTCGATAACCAAAAAATAGTAAAATCATCATGATGGAAATTATAATTCATGTTTAAGATTAAGAAAAAACCGGCCAAATCCAAGCCGCCTGAACTCTACAACATCATTGAGGACTACTCGGAGTTTGATGCGCCTGGCAATGTCACCGTCTGCGCGATGACCCTCGCCGAGGATCTCGCAATGCATGCCAAGATCCTTTCTGAAAGTTACCAGATTCCGCTGGATCGGATGACATCGTTGCTCACGGAGGGCGGCCTCTATGTCTATCCGCAAGTCGGCGGTGTGCTGACGCAAGGGCTTTTTTGCTGCGTGGTCGATCCGCAGGGCGGGCTGCCCAAACAGACGTGGGTCTTGGATCTCATGCAGTTTGCGGAGGCTGAGCAGGTGAGCCGCGCCAGGTCCTGTTCATTGCAGGACGCGGCGCTGGAAGTCTTCCGCCGTACCCTTCCGGATGAATTAAAGGCGAAGCTCGAACGGAAAAATCTGGGGCTGGACTACCGGACGGTCAGTCCACAGGTGGCCAAAGGCGGCGACATCAAGTACATCGATTTCAGGAAGGATTGGTCCCCGCATTTCAAGCGCCTCTGCATCATGCCGGACGGCCGGCTCGTGGAGACCGGCGGGCTGCAGGAGTTCGCTCAATTGCATGGGATCACCGAAGCGCAAGCGAAGACGCTGATCGGCGAGGGGGGGATCCTGGAAGTCGGAGAAGAAGTCCTGGCTTGCCAGATCGTGAATGGGCAGCCGGCCGTCGCGCGGTTCAGCGCAAAAAACTATGTCAAAGCGAAAGAACTGGTGACTGCGAAAGGACTTCACCTGATGGATGCGCTCAGCGAGATTGGTTACAACGATCCCGCCATGATGCGCGGACTGATGCGCAAGGAATTGACCGCCGGACGCTAGCGTTCGAATACGAGCCGACCTCTGCCGAAACTCCTCTCCTTCTGCGCATGATCATGGGCATGCATGACAGGACTGCCTTGAAAGGACGATCCGGGACCGATGCTGTCTCAGGGGATGAGCGTGTGATTGTGCGGCGTGGGAGTCAGCACCCGATTTCGTTCCATCATGGCTGTCTTCGTCCTTGACCGACCTATCAGTACGCCAAGCAGCGTACCCGTTACGTTCGTGACCACGTCGAAGACAGAGGGAAACCGGGAGTGACAATAGACCTGATAGAACTCGATGCTCAGCGAAAGGAGCGCGCCGACGGTCCCGGCCAGCAGCATGTGGCGAACAGGCTTGCTGGAATTCAACAGTCGGCTCAGGAAGTAGCCGAGTGGAAAGAATAGAAGAGTATTGCCGATCAGATCGGAGGCAATATCCAGTAAATAGGCGGGAGAGCGAAGGTCTTGCGCCGTGGGAAGCCATTTGATGTATTCCCAGTGCGAGTGTCCGACGAAATTCTTCAGCGGCAACGTGCCGACCATCAGGATCACGATGGTCCATGCGGCCGCAAAAAGAAGGTCCGGATGTATTCGTCGGGCGAACATGTCTTCAGGAGGTCCCGATTCGTATCACGGGAGGCATGTTCACACTGCGGGCCGTGGAGCGGCGCACGCGATGAGCGCGGACACGCGTCGACGGTTCATCGGGAATGGCGTACAAGACGTGTACGAGCGTTACTTGGCGAGTTCCTCTTTGACGGCGTCGACCAGCTTGATCAAGTCAAAGGGTTTCTCAAAGACGCGACGGGCGCCGAACAGTTTGGCGACGTCCAGAAAATTCCGATCACCCTGCGCTCCGGTCATGGCGATCACCTTGGCGTCCACGTATTCCCGGGTCAATTGCAGCGTCGCCTCGAGGCCGTCCGTTCCGGGCATGAGGATGTCCATGATGACGAGATCGATACGGTTTTTTTGATAGGCATGCAGGCCTTCCTGTCCGTCCCGGGCCTCGATGACCTGGTACTGGGCTTTCTCCAGGACATCTTTGAGGAGATGCCGGATCGAATCTTCATCGTCGATGACAAGAATAGTGGCCATGATGATCAATGCTCCTTGAGCCCACTGAATACTACCCGCAGTCGGTGGCGGCTGTCTAGGAAGAATGCGATTGCGGGCGCTCAAAACCTCCGATGCGCGAGGACGGGCCGCATCCGTGCAAGCGGACCGCGCGATAACGCGACACGCAGATGAGGAGGAGCCCGATCAGCGCGGACGCTTGACCTCATTCGGCGATATTTGCTACAAAGCTGTGACGCTCATACCACCGCGACGCTCACCCCCATTATCATCCCGGAGATTGTCGTGTCGGACCAGGACTGGCTCTGGACGCGCCGAGCCTTGCTGAAAACCTCGCTTGTCGGACTGCTTGCCGTCAGCGGACGCGTGTTCTCTCCTTCGACCTCGCAGGCCGCGACATTGCCTGAAGGCGAACTGGACTTTTACAACGTCCATACCGACGAACGCCTGCACGTCCGGTATCGGAACGAACTGGGCGAGTACGATCTGGCCGCGTTGGACGAGGTCAATCACGTCCTTCGTTGCCATCACACCGGTGAAGTTGCGGCAATGGACATCCGTTTGCTCGAGCATGTGAATCTCGTGCAGAAGACCTTGGGGGGAAACGGCGAGATCCATGTCATCTCCGGATATCGGTCGCCGGAATATAACGCATTGCTGGTGAAGAGGAGCCGCCGCGCGGTGCGGCACAGTTATCACATCGAGGGGCAAGCACTGGATTTCTACATTCCCGGCACCCCTCTGCGCGCCATCCGGCAGGTTGCAAGGACGCTACGGTACGGGGGCGTCGGTTTCTATCCGCGAGCCGGCTTTGTGCACCTGGATTGCGGACCCGTCCGATTCTGGTAGCCGGACGCGCGGCTTCCGCGAACCATGGAGGACATCGTGACGCACTCGTTTCACCGCATCGTCCGGGACTGCGGCTCAGCCGTGCTGTTCGTCTCGCTTCTGGGAAGCGCCTTGTCCGTATCGGCCGCCGAAGCGGGCCAGAAGAGGGCCGTCATCAAAGACGGTGCCCAGGTCTCCCTCGAATACACGCTTCGATTGGACGATCAGACTGTTTTGGAGTCGAACGTGGGGAAGGCTCCCATGGTCTATCATCAGGGAGCCCATGAAATCGTACCGGGACTGGAGCGATCGCTGGCAGGGCATGCCAAAGGCGACACTGCACGGATCGTCGTGCAACCGGCCGAGGGATACGGAGACGTCGATCCGAAAGCCATTCAAGAGGTGAAGAAAAGCCTCATTCCGGAAGCAGCCAGGAAAGTCGGCGCGCAACTCGAAGCCAAGGGACCGGACGGCGAGTCGCTCTTTCCACGCGTGACCGCCGTGACCGAAGACACGGTCACGCTGGATTTCAATCATCCTCTGGCTGGGAAAGTCCTCTTGTTCGACGTGACCGTCCTGGACGTCCTGTCCGTTCCCAAGAAGTGATACCGCTACCAGTCCGAGTGCCGGATCAGGTACAAGACGGACAGCGGAGGCAACGTGAGACTGAGCGAAGCCGGTAATCCGTGACTCGGGACGTCCTGGGAATGGAGGCCTCCGGCGTTGCCAAGATTACTGCCGCCGTAGACGGAAGAGTCCGTATTGAGCAACTCTCGATAATAGCCTGGCCGAGGGACGCCGATACGGTACTCCCGTCGAGGAACGGGTGTGAAGTTGCAGACGCAGAGCAATTGCCTGTTCGAATCTTTGGTCTTTCGAAGGAAGGCTATGACGGAATGGGTGGCGTCGTGAAAGTCGATCCACTGAAACCCTGCCCAGTCATGATCGATTTCGTGCAGCGCCGGCTGATCCCGGTATAGCCAGTTCAGATCCCTGACAAGCAGCTGAAGCCCTGCGTGGGAAGGAAATTCCCGCAGGTGCCAGTCCAAACTGCGGTCATGATTCCACTCCCGCCACTGACCGAACTCTCCCCCCATAAAGAGCATTTTCTTTCCGGGATGGGCATACATGAATCCATACATGGCGCGTAGATTGGCGAACCGCTGCCAATTATCCCCCGGCATCTTGTCGAGCAGCGCTCCCTTGCCGTGGACGACCTCGTCGTGGGAGAGCGGAAGGAGAAAATTCTCGTTGAAGGAGTACAGCAAGCCGAACGTCAGTTGACCCTGATGGTACATCCGGTGCACGGGTTCATGATGGAAGTAGTCGAGGGTGTCGTGCATCCACCCCATGTTCCATTTGAATGTGAATCCCAGGCCGCCGCTGTAGGTGGGGCGGGACACTCCGGCCCAGGAGGTCGATTCCTCCGCCACCATGATCGCGCCGGGAAAATCGCGATGGACGAGCACGTTGAGGTCCTTCAAGAACAGCACCGCATCCAAATTCTCATGACCGCCGAACTGATTTGGGATCCATTCTCCGGGTTTTCTTCCGTAGTCGAGATACAGCATGGAGGCGACGGCGTCCACGCGCAATCCGTCGATATGGTATCGATCCATCCAAAACAACGCGCTGTTCATCAGGAAGTTGCGCACTTCGACCCGGCCGTAGTTGAAGATGCGGCTGTGCCAGTCGGGGTGGTACCCGAGGCGGGGATCGGCGTGGTCATACAGATGGGTGCCGTCGAACTGCGACAGTCCGTGGGGATCGTCGGGAAAATGAGCCGGCGCCCAATCCATCAGGATACCAATGCCGTTCTGATGCGCCCGGTCGATGAACGCCATGAAATCTTCCGTCGGCCCATAGCGGCGTGTTGCGGCAAAATAACCGGTAGCCTGATATCCCCATGACCCGTCGAACGGATGCTCGGTAAGCGGCAACAATTCCAGATGGGTAAATCCCATCTCCTTGGCATAGGGAATCAGTCGGTCAGCCAGCTCCCGATAGGTGAGCCATCGGTTGTTCTCTTCCGGAATTCTCATCCACGAACCGAGATGCACTTCATAGACCGAGAGCGGGGTTCGCAGGGGATCCCATTTTGCCCGCGCGGCCATCCACGCCTGGTCGTTCCAGGGGTAGGTCGACACGTCGGTGACGACCGAGGCAGTCTTGGGACGAAGCTCCGAGCCGAACGCATAGGGATCGGCCTTGAGCAGAATCGTATCCTGCCCGCGCGGGCGGACTTCATATTTATAGAGAGTTCCCGCGCCCAGGTTGGGAATGAACAGTTCCCACAGTCCGGTCGAACCCCGGTTCATCATGGGATGGCGCCGTCCGTCCCATTGATTGAAATCGCCAACGACGCTGACGCGTGCCGCGTTCGGCGCCCATACGACGAAGTGGACGCCGGACACTCCGCGGACCTCGCGAAGATGCGCCCCCATGGTTTCATAGGCTCGATAAAACGTGCCCTCCGAGAAAAGATGCAATTGATAGTCCGTGAGCAACGGCGCAAAGGCATAGGCATCGTGCAGATCATAGGTCGTTCCGCGGCGATCGATGACGCGCAATCGATACGGCTTGGCCGGCAACGGACCCTGGACGACGCATTCGAACAGACCGCTCTTGTGGACCCTCTGCATGGAGACAGGATCGACTCCGTCGAGAAGCACCGAGACCCGCTCGGCATCGGGGTCGAAGCGCCGGATGACGACCGCTCGGGGGGCGTCAGTCGACTGATGGGGACCAAGGAGTGCGTGAGGATCCCACAACCGCCCTTGGACCAGCTGTTCGATGCGTTCACGCGAGAGACTAGACATGATCGACGAACCTCATCATTATGCGCTATGGTACGTGGTTCGAACCTCGATAGGGAAGAGAAAAGCTCAGGCGAAGGAGAGCGTCGGGTGTATGGTCGGCCGCGTCTCTTCGGTGTATGCGGATCCTCGATAAGACGATAAGGCTGGTGACGTCATCATGTCCGACGTGTCTCTCTCGCTCCTGATATTCGGCCTCACATACCTCCTCATTATCACGGAACGTATCCACAAGACCATTATCGCCCTCTTCGGCGCCGCCCTCATGATCGCCTTGGGTATCGTCACCCAGGAGGAGGCCTTCTACTCCCATGAGTTCGGTGTGGATTATAACGTGATTTTTCTCCTCATCGGCATGATGGTGATCGTGAATATCGTCCGTGAAACAGGATTGTTTGAAGTCTTGGCCATCTGGACGGCCCAACGATCCGATGCACAGCCGTTTCGCATGCTCCTGCTGCTCGCGGTCATCACGGCGCTGTTGTCGGCCACATTGGACAACGTGACGACCGTGCTGTTGATGGCGCCGGTCACCCTCTCTATTACGAAGCGGCTCGATCTCAATCCCGTGACCTTTCTTCTGGTCGAGGCGATGGCCTCGAACATCGGCGGGACGGCCACCCTGGTCGGCGATCCGCCAAACATGATGATCGCCAGCAAGGCGGGATTCGGCTATCTGGATTTTCTCGTCAGGTTGGGTCCGATCGCCGTCGTCATCCTGACCGTATTTCTTGGAAGCCTGTGGTGGCTCGCCGGCCGGTCCATGCGGGTCGATTCCAGTCTCAGAGACACGGTGTTGACCTTACGCATCGAGGACGCGGTGCAGGACCGCGGCATGCTCCGGCGGTGTGTCTGGCTGTTGATCATCGTGAACACGGCGTTCTGCGCCCACGGTTGGCTCCGTTTGGAGCCGGCGACCATCGCCCTGCTTGGCGCCAGTCTGTTCATGTTGTTCGGGCACAGACGCGGATCGAGCGGGACGGCGGAAGAGTTATCCTATCTGACGGAAGTGGAATGGAAGACCATTTTTTTCTTCATCGGATTGTTCATTTTGATCGGCGCGCTGGTGAAGGTGGGCGTCATCCGGCGGGCCGCTGAGCTATTGGTTGCCTATACGAGCGACAATCCAGCCGGGACAACGATAGCGATCTTGTGGGGATCGGCGCTGCTTTCGGCCGTGGTCGACAATATTCCGTACGTCGCGGCGATGAATCCGTTGATCGTGGACCTGGCGCGGTCACGCCACCCGTCCCTGATCGATCAGCCCGCGCTGCTTCACCAGCCGGACATCCTGCCTCTGTGGTGGGCGCTGGCGCTCGGCGCTTGTTTGGGAGGCAATGCCACGATTATCGGCGCGAGCGCCAACGTCATCATCGTCGATCTCGCGCGGAAAGCCGGTTACGGTATTTCCTTCTGGCAATTCGCGAGGATCGGCGTTCCGGTCACCATCGGATCGATGCTCCTGAGTTCGCTCTACCTGTGGTGGCTGTTCCTGTAACGGGTCGCGTGTCCCAGCCTATCGAATGACTGCCGGACCCATTACATCATCCCGTCAGGCCGACGGGGCGATGCTCCCGCGGCCGTACAGCATCAGCCGCTCATAGGAAGTCGTGCAGTCGGGACAGTACGTGTGCGACAGAAGAATATCTTCCGCATGAACGAGGTGGCGCTTGGCATACTCGGAGATCGAGCACCACTCGTGACCCGCAACTTCGACCAGATGTTCGTCTTTCACCTTCCGACAGACTTCACAACAGAATGCAACATGGATTTCCGACATCGCAATCTCCTCCCACTTCGGTCTATGGGATCGATATCCACGGCCTCGCCGTCAGGACCCATGGGAACATGATGCCGACGACAGCAAGATCACGAGGGAGCGGACGTTTTAGACGCCCGGGTTCGGGGGGCGCAAGAGGGTATGACCGTCGCCGGATTGGCGAAACTCGGGAAGACGCTCGGTGGCCAGGCCGGTGATGTCTGGAGGATGCAACTCGAGGTAGCTGACGGGAAGCGAGAATCCTTCAAAGAGTAGGTTGCTGGGATGGTCCGACTCGAATTCGCAAGCCCAGAGCGTCAGGGTCGTGCCCAGGACCTGCATCAGCACGCAGAGACAGAGAAATGCGAAGGTCAAAACCGTGAGGAGGCGCCGCTGAGATCCACGAGTCAGAGGCATGAGGGATCCTCAAGAGTGCGGCGCAGTGTAGGGACTTCCGGTGTTTCTGTCAATGTCCTAATTGCGTTACCCTTCGACCTTGATCATGATCGATGTCGCAGCCCAATCTGGTGGAGGACCGGACGGAGCCATCGGCGACGGGTCGGGTGCGACGGGCGCGTCGATGGCTACTAGAGCCTCGGTGTTTGCAAGGGCGGGCAAAGCCATGGGCGGATCCGGTCGCGGTTCACTCGTTGCCTGCCCCGGTATGTGAGGCGTCGGATCATAGACGGGCACGATGCCGCGTGTGGCTCTGGTCGTCAGGCTTTCTCGAATGCCGCCGATCTCAGCGGAGACCCCGCGAGTGCCGACCGCCGGTCCATTCTTGCCAGGGACCGCCGTTTGAAGGTTTTTGATGCGCTGGCGAAGCAGGTGCGCCGTATCGAGGTCGGTGCTGCTGAAGACGCGGACGGTATCGGTTCCCTTGGGCGGGGCATAGTCCCAATAGAAGCCGGCTCTGTTCCCGTTCTGCAACGAGTCGGGAATCAAGACCGTGTCGCCGGCCCTCACATATCCATCGGTATAGAAGCCTGCTTTGGTGTAATCGTTGGGAAACAACAGATTCACCCCGCCGTCGGCATCCACGTCCACCACGGTCAGATAGGAATCGGCGCTGACTCTGATTTCCAGCTGCAGACTGTTCTCCGATGTGCGCGGTTTCCCAGATTTTCTGATGCGATATTTTGCCGGTTGCGTATTGGCGGCGACGACCGCAATACCGCGAGTACCGACGGAGGGCTTCGCCGGTGCCGGCGAACTGGCGACCCGTACGTCGATACGCAACTGAGAGGACGGATTGTCGAGGGTGAGCAGTTCCGAGGCGGTGGCCGAGCGCGACACGACCGTGGCCAGACCCGTCCCCCAGCTGTCGCCGTCTCCGGCGAACGTCCCGACCAATTGCAGTCCGTCGGCTGCGTACAGCTTCATTTCCTTGTCATGCGCCTGGACCAGATAGCGCGGTGACTGCTCCGGTCCGACGATCGCGACGTTGGGAATGTATTTCGTGAGAATCTCTTCGATGTGCTTCCGCTTGCTCTCGGCCGGTTCGAGAACTTGAATGGGAATCGTGTCGCCGGTCGGAGCGGGAAGAAAGGCCACGGCGCGGGCATGATCGGGAATCTTCTTGTCGGCCGGCTGGAACGTGGCTTTGGCGTCCTGACCTGCCAATTGGGTGACCGTGGCGATCGCGATGGCGCGCCCCGGGCTAAAGGCCGTGTCCCCGGGCGGGTAAATAGCCCAGGTCGATCCTGGTACGGCGCCCAGCAACAGTCCATTGACCAACGTCATCGATCCGGATTCGGCCGACTTGATTTCGAGCCAAGCCAACCGCGGACCGGAGCTCCCGGCCGCCGATCCGGCTGCACCCGATGGACCCAGCAGCGGAGTTTCGAGCAGGTCCGGCGGCGCTTCCAGTTGCGGCTCGGGCATCGAAGCACGGCCAAAGTGCAACTGAATGCGTTTGAGTTCCGTCTCCACTCCGCGAAAGACTTCCCGCGGAGATGCGGAAGACGGCGATGAGCGGAGACTCCGGGAGAGCGCATAGGAAAAGAAGCCGTGGTACCGGCCTTCCACTGGGCCGTCGAGTGCCTCCTGATGCGATGCGGCCCCCGTCATGAGCACATAGCGGGCCGGCAGCGCCTGAATTCCGCCTCTGGTCCGCACATCCGAGGATCCGGGAGCGGGCCGATAGAGGTCGAGTCTGGTGTCCTGAGGTATAGACCTGGTCCGGATATCCAGCGAGCGCGTGGCCGTTCCTGAATGGCAGGAATCGAGCACGATGAACGCACGGGCCGTCGGCAGCCGTTTGAAAATGGCTTCCAGTTCGTCGTCCGTGATGTCGGGAATCGTGCCGGTTCGTCCGTCCTGTGGTACGAGGGTTTCGTCGAGGTTATCTTCCGGCTCGTCGCCGTTGAGATCGGCCACCTGCGAACCATGTCCTGAATAGTGGATATACACCGTATCCTGGGGACCGGTTTCGCCGACGAACTGATTGAGCGCCGCCAGGATGCCCGCGCGCGTGGCCTGTTCATCCGTCAGGGTGCGGATGTGATTTTCCGGAAATCCCCATCGGGTGATGAGGACTTGCTTCATCGTGTCGATATCATTCAGGGAACCCTGCAGCTTAGGCACGGCCCGGTATTTGTTGATGCCGATCAACAGTGCGCGCTTCGTTCCGCCCGTTCCTCCGGTGGATTGGCCGACGGCCTGATCGTGAAGCGGGCCGGCCCACAGCAATAGGAGGGCGATCAGGATGACGCGGGTGCAGGAGGGAACCTTCATCGGATCACCTTTCGGGCCTTTTCGCACGAGGCCTGTTCACGGGAACCGCCCATCGCGAAACTCGTCTGACCGCTCGTCGTGCGCACAGGTGAAGTGGTTCACGGGGTCACGGCATCGGCGTGCGCGATGATGCCGTTTTGCGACCGGAGAATGTTCAGGATCTGACGGGACATTGCGGCATCCGCCGCCTTTACCTCGAGCACATACGTACCCTCGGCGTTTGGCCCGTCGACGATGCGCCCATGGATCCGTACGACCACGTCTCTGATCTGTGCTCCGGTCGCGTGATCGTGGAAACGGACGGTGAATCGCGCGGCGGGGCTGTCGACCGATCTGGTGCTGATCGGGTGCCGATCGGATGGCATCGTTACCCACAGCAGCAGTCCGGACTGCACGGCGAGCAGAACAGCCGCCAAAGACGGCACCCACGGAACATCGAAGAGCGGACGGAGCCAGCGATCAAAGGAGGTCAGGCGTTGGTCATCGCGACCAGCGTCCCGGCCGGCCGGCCGGATCTCCGCTGCGACTTTGGAAAACACGGCTTTGGCCAGTGCAGGGTTCGGCCCCGGCTGGGCGGCGTACGTTTCATGAATGCTCCGCCCCAAGTCGGCCCATTCACTCAATTCCCTCCGGCATTCGAGGCAGGACTCCAAATGTCGCGCGACGCGCTGGCGGTCTTCTTCCCCGAGCGTCTCGTTCGCGTACCAGGGAAGCAGGGCCGCTTCCTGGTGTACCCCGGCCGGTAGAGTTTCTGGTTCGTTCATACGATGGGTGCCTTCTGGTTCAGCCTATCCAGCGCCCGCTTGAGATGCTGTTTAGCGTAGAAGACGCGTGTCTTGACGGTATTGGACGGGATGCTCAACAGTGTCGCGATCTCATGGTAGGGCAGTTCCTCATAGAACACCAGGCGCAGAACCTCCTGGTGTTCGCGTGACAGTGTGGCCAGGGCTTGTTTCGTGAGGGATTCGACCTGTTTTCGATGAATGCCTTCCAACGGGCCGTCGCAGGAACTTGGGAGATCAGCGGCGCTGTCCAGGTCGACTTCGCGTTGTCGGCGTCCGGTGCGCCGCAGGGCGTCGAGCGACTTGTGCCGCGCGATGCCGAAGATCCACGTGGAGAGGCGTGACGTGCCGGAAAAGGTTCCGGCACCCCGCCAAATGGCCATCATGGTTTCCCCGACCACGTCCTCGGCAACCGTCTGGTCGTTGACGAGGGTGTACACATATTGATAGAGGCGTTTTTCATACAGACGATAGAGACGTTCAAAGGCCGTCTGCTCGCCGGCTACCACGGCACCAAGGAGGTCACTGTCAGAATCCTCACGGTCGTGAGTCGTGTCCATGGCCAAGGGAGTTCAATCTGAAGGATATCGGCGCTGATCGCTCCTGCTGTAGCACAGAAGCCTGAGTGCCCTCAATAGGCCTTAAGTTGACCCACCGGGGAGTCGGAGACTACAATCCCCATGAACCATCCGCCGAATCCGACGACTGACGGGTAGACGGCGAGGAATTCTTGTGACGAACAGTCAGCCATCGCTCCAACAATCCTCCTTTCGACGCTTCGAGCTTTCGACGCTTCTGGGTTTTCTCCTCCTGTCATCCTGCGCCGCAGCGCCGTTCTTGATCCCGGCAGGAATCGAGTTTGCCAGGAATCTGCTGATGACCAGCAACAAGAATTACGGCAGCAAGTATTCTGAGGACATGAACCGGCTGATGATGCGACTCAGTACGCCGTATGTGGCGATGGGATTACCGATGGGGACGCCGCAGTCTGCGCTCATCCCGCCGGCCATGCAGCAACCGGGTATGAATCAAATGGTGGGGCAGGGGATGCCGGGGCAGCCGGGCATGGATCCCTACGCGCAAGCCGGTCAGATGCAGGGCATGCAGAATCCAGGTTATGCTCAGGGCTCCTACGGCCAACAACCTGGAATGGGCTACGGCATGCAGGGATCCCAATTCGGTGGACAGCCGGGCGCTTACGATCCCAACAATCCCTATGCCTATCCCGGGACCAACGTACAGGCGCCTGCCTATGGGATGAATCAGGCTTACGGCGGGCAGCAATACGGCGGACAGCCACAGTATGGGCAGATGGGGGGAGGACTGCCTCAGTCCGGTTACCAACCTCAGCCCAGCTTGCCGCTGCAGCCGGGATATCCGGCCACGGCTCCCGGCGCCACGGCGCCGGCCTATCCTCCACAGGGCAATCCGGGTTATCCGCCGCAGATGGGACAAGCCATGCCGCAGCATCAGCCGCAACTGTATCAGCAGCCGGCCATGGATCCGTACCAGCAGCAGTATCAACAGCAGCCTATGGCGGGAATGCAAGGGTATGCTCAGCCAGGCATGACGGGACAAGGGCAGGTCTATCAGCAGCCGGTCATGGATCCGTATCAACAACAGTATCAGCAACAGCCCATGGCGGGGATGCAGGGCGGCTATAACCAGCAGACGATGCCGGGACAGCCGTATCAGCAGTACCAACAGCCCTATCAGCAACAGCCGATGCAGAACTACCAGCAGCAGCAGCTTTATCAACAGCCGGTCGCGGCGCAGCCGTATGGTTATGGCGGCCAACCGGCTGGAATGGGATATGGTGGACAAGTCTACCCGCGATCCGTCGCGGGACCTGCCGAACCGGTCGCGTTGGACGTGGCCTTGGTCCGTCAGGTCCCCACGCCGTCCGGCAAAGGCAAGCACGTGGTCATGATGCAGGACGGGGAGACGCTCAAAGGGGGGCCGAACGGCGATCGTTTTAAGTTGATCGTGCGGACGAATTGCGAATGCTTCGTCTATGTCATCTCAATCGACGGATCCGGCTGGGCTCAACCGGTCTTTCCACTGGATAACGGCAGCGTGGCCAATCCGCTCAAGCCAGAAGTCGAACAGGCATTTCCGGAGGGACAATATTGGTTCACGTTGGATCAATATAAGGGGGTGGAAACGTTCTTCCTGGTGGCTTCCCCGGCGCGACGGACCGATATCGAGGAGAGTCTGGCTCACCTGGCCGGCCAGCAACGGCCCACGGGTCAGGCCGCGGCCAAAGTCGAGGAGCCGGCGGTCATTCCCAACGGATTCGGAAAGACCGAAGCGGCCAAAGCCACGATGGTCAAGGATGAGTCGCAACAGCCCGTGCAGGTGACCCCGCTTTCATACGTGGCGACGAAGCCGGGCGAAGACGTGCGGGTGACGCGCTGGTTCAACCACCAATAGATCGGATTGGTGCGAGGCAGACGGACATGACGCGACGACTATGCGGTCTCATCGCTTCGATGAGTCTGACCGTTCTCGCGGCCGGAGTGTGGCCCGGTTTCGGGCCCGGCATTCCAGGCAGCCTGGCGCAAGTGTTCCCGCCCCGGTCCAACACTCAGTCCGTTCCGGCACCGCCGCAGGGACAGGGGGGACAGCCCGGGGGCGCTCAGGCTCCGGTGCCGCAGGCTCAACCACCGCACATGCAGATGCCGGCTAGCAACATGCCGGGACAGTATCAACCGCCTCCGCCGCCCGCTCCGCTGCAGAAAACCGTCCCCTTCACGACGCTGTTGGGCGGCGATCTGTCCAAGTCTTACGTCCAGCTGACTAACCTGCGTGGCCAGATGGATTCGAATTTTGTCATCGGGCGGAGTCTCGCCGGACGATTCACTCTTCCGCCGTACATTCACGATGCCTCGAATGCGGCTAAAGTCTACATCCTGACCAACGGGTTATCGAATCCGCCCATCGTGAAGCCCGAAGGAAACGAACTTCACCTCGAATTTCATTTTCCTGCGCTTCAGCTCAAGACGTATTACAAGGACTATTCACCCGAAGGGGATCAGGCCGTAGGGGATACGGTCGGTGAAGGCATCATTATCGACGTGTTTCTCATCCCCGTCACGAATCACCAAGGCTATCCGACGTACCAGTCGGCGCGGACCGCGTTCCGCGGCCAGCTGAAGTCGCAGGACAAGTGCGTGTTTTGGTTCGACGTCATCTTTCCGATCAACATTTGCGATGTGTCTAAAAAGTATCTGGCCACCCTCGGCTCCGCCATCGAAAACGGCATGCGAGAGGCCCTGTTGCATCCCCAAACCAGAACTCAATTCGATCAGGTGGTGTGGCAGTCCTTGCGGACCGACCTTCTCATGCAGGCCGGGGTCAATCCCATGAGTCCTGCACAGATCATGGTGCTTGAAGGTGCGTTTCGTGGGACCGATTACGTCGTCAAGTACCTGCCGCGGTAGCCTCCTGAACCATTCTTCGCTCCCAATGCATCAACGTTTCTCCCGCGAGGCCGTGACGCGATTGGCGCCGTTCTCTTAGGCCTATTTCCTCCGTGCGATCGGGTCACCGGCCGGGTCTTGATAGCGGACCTCGAATGAATTGATCTTGCCATTGAACTTGAACGGCGCCCGGTCGAAATATGCCAGCGAGACGGGGGAATAACTGTCCATGCCCACGTCGAATGCGTCGTTGGCCGTAAAGCCGAGCGGCGCATTGCGCGGCACGCGGCCGGTTGCCAGTTCCTGTCCGTTGATTCGGATCGTCACGTCCATGGTCTTGACATGACCGGTGCCGGCAGCGCGCGAGTCCACCTCGATCGTTGCTTTGCCGAACGAGACGGGAATGGCCGCCTCAATCCGCGTCCGTTCAAGCTCAAACAAGTTATATTCGTAGATGAGTTTGCCGTCTTGGATCCAAAGCGCCAGCCCTCCTGAGAATCCGCCGAGCGCATACAGGACACCCGCCGAATCCAACTTGAGGTCCACATCGATCGTGACTCGGTTGCTCCGTGCCCCGAGCTTGGGTGCGGCGAACTCCGGCACCATGGTGACGTCTTGCGTGTAGTGGAACTCGGTCGCGGGATTCTGCGGCGCGTATTCCGGATGGAAGACCGCCGACCACAGTCCCCCGCCGATCGGATAGACCTTGTTGGCCCGCGCGGCTCCATCGAACGCCTTCTTGAGTTCGGCGAGCTTCTTTGGCTGCTGCTTGGCGAGATCGCGTGCCTGCGAATAGTCGCTGCGGAGGTCATAGAGTTCCCAGGTATCCGTATCCGGAGACCACTTGAGAATGCTGGGATCGATCCCGGGCACCCATGGAATGCGCGGCCCGAACGCCGAGGCGATGAACCCATCCTGATACAAGCCGCGACTTCCCATGACCTCGAAATACTGGCTCTTCTTTCGTTCCGGTGCGGCCGCAGCGGCAAACGCGTATTTCATGCTGATGCCGTCCAGGGGATCCTGTGACACCCCGTCCACCGCTTGTGGAGCTTTGATGCCGATGACGTCATAGATGGTCGGCACGATATCGTTGACATGGTGGAACTGGGTGCGCGGTGCCTTGTCTGGCGTGATGGACTTCGGCCATGAAACGGCCAGCGGCGTCCGCGAGCCGCCGAAATGCGAGGCGATGAGTTTGGTGCCTTGGTGCGGGGTCGATCCCGCCCACGCCCAGCCGGCATGGTACATATTGTCAGTCTTCGGGCCTCCCAGCGCGTCCAGACCGCCCAACTCATTCAGCGCACGGATATGGTCCTCAATTTCCGTGGCGATGCCGTTCTGTGCCAATAACTCACTGATGGTGCCGTGCTGCCCCTCGGCGCTGGAACCGTTGTCCCCCCACACATAGAAAATGAGGGTGTTGTCACGAATGCCGAGATGATCCAATTCATCCAGCAGCCGGCCGGCCTGCGTATCGGCATGCTCGACATAGCCGGCGAACACCTCCATCAGTCGACGCTGAAACGGCTTCTCTTCCTCCGGGATATCCGTCCAGCCGGCGAGGGTCGGGGGCCGCGGGGTGAGTTCCGTATTGGCCGGAATCCAGCCGAGCTCCTTCTGCCTTGCGAAGATGCGGTCACGCATCGCATCCCACCCGTCATCGAACTTCCCTTTGTACTTGTCGGCCCACTCCTTGAAGATGTGATGCGGACCATGGGCGGCACCGGGCGCCCAGTACATGAGAAACGGCCGCTCCGGCGTCAAGGCGCGCTCCTGGCGCATCCACTTGATTGCCTTGCCCGTCATGTCCTCGGTGAAGTGATAACCGTGGCGGTTCGACGATCCTGCGAGGCGCACCGTGTTTTCGACCACGGCCGGCTCCCACTGCGAAGACTCACCGGCAAGAAAGCCATAAAAGTAGTCGAAGCCCACGAGCCGGCCGGTCGGCCAACGGTCATAGGGCCCGACCGAACTGGTTTGGCTTGCCGGCGTGTTGTGCCATTTGCCGAAGGCGGAGGTCGCATAGCCATAGGAGCCGAGCACCTTGGCGACCGACGCGGTGGTGGGCGGCCACATGCCGGTATATCCGTCCCAATCATTGGCAAGCTCGGCGATCTGACCGAAGGCCACGCGATGATGATTGCGGCCGGTCAAGAGGGAGGCGCGCGTCGGCGAGCACATGGCCGCATTGTGAAAGCGATTGAATGAAATGCCCGCGCTCGCCACACGTGTCAGCGTCGAAGAGGTGATATCGCCGCCGTACGTGTTTGGCAGCGCCGGTCCGACGTCATCGAGCATGATAACGAGAATATTCGGCGCGTCTTTAGGCAGCCGCTGCGCCTGGGCTCGCGGCTTGTACATGGACTGCTCGATCGTGCGGCCGGCCGTACTGCCGGACGGAACCGGTGGGAACGGCAGTCTCTCCTGCGCGAGCGCCGATGCGGACGCGGAAGCAACCGCCAACATCGCGACGGTGATCATGATTCGATTCATGTCGGTCTCCCCTCAACCATGCGGTCGATCTCGATTGTCGGCTGGAATGCGTGTTGAGCTACGAGAAGAGTCTTGCATTCACCAACCAACTCTCCTCGATGACATGCTGTAGGCAAGGCTATCTAAGTATAGGTTTCGTGGTGATCAGGCGGTGGGAGTATATACGGAATGGGCGCTCGAATCCCACTGTTGCAAGTGACCGGATGGTCCGGCCACCGCTGGTGTGGCAACGGCCGTCCAATCCCGTGAGGACGTCATAGACCGATCATGATCAACTCGAACTTGGCGTTGTAGCCGATCGATGGAGCGGCGTTGGGATCACTGATGCGCGTGGAAATAGTGGACGATCCCGGACCGACGGCCAGATAGAACCCGCTGACTGTTTGGATCGTATACGAGCAGTTGGGTGGTTGCTCGACGATCTTGAATTTTTCCCATGCCTGAACTTGGTGTGCATCCGTATGGAGGTTGTCGCCGCTCGCGAGCCCTCCACCATTCACGGCCGTCACATAATTTCCACTGGAGGTCTGCAAAGCGTATGTCCCGTCGTTCTGCTTGATCAATTTGAATCTTGATCCCACTTGCAACCCGCTAAAGGCCGTCATGGCCTGACTCGTCCGTCCACCTCCACCCAGTGCCGTGAGATAGCTGACAAAATCCCCCTTGCCAGGGACCATGCCGGTTCCGGTCGGCCGGATGGCATATTGATAGCCCGATCCCAGATCGCCGCATTTTAGGAAATAATAATACTCCCAGGTTGAAGCTTTCGTCGCATCGGTATGGAAAGCATCGTTCGCCTTTCCGCCGCCTCCGAGGGCGGTGAGAAAGTGCCCATCGTAGGTTTTCATGGTATAGGTGCCAGCCGCGCTCGGGCCGTCCACTCGAAAGAGCGCAATATCCGACTGAGGCGTTTGCAATTCCGTTTGCACGGGTTGCGTGGCGTTGGGCGGTCCACCAAGCCCGCCCACGGCGCTCACGTAGTATCCGCCGCTCGTCTGAATTGTCGTGAAATCTGGTTGAACAGACGCCAGCCTGAACCTCTGATTCGGTCCGAGTACTGAAGGCACGGTGATGACGGCATCGATACTATGGTGTCCCCCGTCCCGCGCAGTAAAGGGAGTGCTCTGCAAGTACGACCGGATGGCAAACTCTCCCGGAAGGGTGCCGAACGCAGGCGGGTTCGGCGGCACGCTCGGAGTCATCTGTTTGAACTCGAGACCAGGTTGCAGAACTCTGGGAGCCAACCCACGCTCTTGCACGTCTCCGGCCGGCGGTTCGTTCGGGAGTGCGATGGGCGGCGTCGCTTCCACCGTCGGACTTGGCTCATTAATCACCGGGGGTGGGTCGTCGGCGAAATTCACTGCCACGGTCAGCCCAGAGGCGACAGTCGCCCATGCGACAGCCATGCATAATTGTCGTAATCTCGAAGGGGTTTGATGAAATCGCATGGCAGTTCCTCCTTCATCTCATAAGTCACGGCCCGGACGCGTTCATGCCTCAATGGGTAGTCGCAAGGGATTCGTATGAAAGGCTCATCGACTACGGCGTGGTGCCATCCGTCGGATCAAACGGACTCGGTTGCACAATTTCAGGTTCTTCTACTTGGTCTTTCTCAACCCCCCGGCTCATCACGGCCATGTTGGTGCCGGTCATCGCTCCCGTCGCTGCCACAAGACCTGACGAGACCTGGCAGGTGAATTCACGCGACGTACCGGGTGGGAGTAGGCCAAAAAAACTGGCGGTATTGCCAGAAATAGGTAGGGACTGCACCTGTGAGCCATTCGCCGTCGTGGTTCTCATCGTGAATCCGGTGAGTTGGGGCGGTCCAAACTTTGTCGCGGTTTGGTTCTTATCGAGGACGCACATGACGGTTTGCGTCTGACCGGGTTCGCACACGGCGCCTTCTTCGACACCGACGACGTTGAGCGGACCCACGACATTTCCTCCGCTGGGGTTGAAACAGGCGACCACCATCGTTCCGCGTGCGGAGCTACCGCTCCAGCGCAGGCGGGTGTTACCCGTCAGTGCGGCATCATTCATTCCCATCTTCTGGAGAATCCATCCGCGGAAATTATAGACATCCGTGAACGTGGCTTCACCGGTTGGGGTCTTACAATCGCTTACCGTCCCTTGCGAGGCAATCCCCCGGACTGTCGCCCGGCCGTACTCGACCGTGACGAATCCTGATCCGCTGTCGCCTTCACACAACGATGCATTGGCTGCCGCCGCAGTGATATAGAACTTCGGCGCGAAACTGTCCGGCCCGATAGGTGCTCGGAAAATGGCGAACTGTCCCGCCGGTGTATTGAGGTTGTGACTGAAGTTGGCCACGGTTCCCACGACCCCTTGGCGGCGCGAATCTCTTGGCAAACCGACGGTCTGAAGATAGGGGGTAATCGAGAAGGGCTGAGTCACTCTAATCAGCGCGATGTCGTTGAGTTGATCTGAGCTGCTCGATGAATACTGCTCATGGCTGTAGATTCCGCCTGAGCCGGAACCCGCCTGGCGAGTCTCTGATCGGCTCTGCCCGGTGTATGGATCGGTCCGGGTGTAGGTGACGGTGGCGCCGCTGATCTGCACGCAATGCGCAGCGGTCAAGACCCAGCGTGGATCGAGGAGGACGCCTTTGCAGGTGAGTCTCGACTGGACACTCACGACCCAGGGATACCTGTAGTCGGGTTCGAATTTTCCTCCCGTAGGCGGCAACACGATCGGCGTTGGGGCGCTCGGTGCCGTTGGCTGAGCCGTTTTTGACGGTACTCTCCCCGTATCAAGCTGTGCCCGGCTCACCGCGCGTTCTTGGACCGCGTTCGGATCACCCGCCGATGGACTTGAAGAAGACGGCTGCCCAACGCAGCCGCTCGCAAGGCCGGTGATCACGATCACCGCGGATAGATACGATTCGATGCTCCGGTTCCTGCGCGGAATCGAGATCATGTTAGGCCTCCTTCTCCAACCAGTTGTATTAAGCCGACGCATGGCAATCTCCTGGATGAGGGTTCTGCTCCTCTCAGAATTGATCAAACGGCATCAGCGCGCGGATGATCGTGTATGTGATCTCAGCTTCGCAACCGCCGCCAGGACTTGGGCGTCCAGGCGGCCCGCCCGTCTCTTCCTTCAAGAAAAAGTGATACTTGGTGGTCGGTCCCGGCAGCAAGGCTTTGCCCGACTGCTCTATAGGAGGGGTGTAATCGCCGAGAGGATCGCGCTCGTCAAAGTACACAGACGGCTCCATGAGATTGGCCCGCGTACTGATCTCCTTGCGGGTCCAAGAGAACTGGGTGATCCCTCTTGCTTCGCCACGACCGAGTTTGAACTTTTGCTCATGGATCTGACGGTCAGGCGAACGCCACTTGAACGTGATGTCGCTTTTCCCAACGGTATCGCATCGGTCAACCATGTAGAATCTCAAATCCGTGACAAAGACGTCATAGAGCGGGGTGATCGTGAACTCCTTGTTGATCCCGGTTACTTGCCCATTGGGGACCAGTTCCCTCACAGTAATAACGAGCTTCATCGCCCGTGGCTCCCCATTCCCTTCAACATCGCGGTACGAGAGGGTCAGGCCGCTGGTGGAACTATAGGTTCGTTTCAGGATCTGCGATCGAAACGGAGAGCTATAGAAGACTTCGACCTCGATGGGCACCGTCACCGGCAGGTTAGGGGGAATGCGGAGGTTCACGGAGATGCTCTTCGAGGTGACCCGCATCGCGTTGCGGATCGCTGTTAAACTTGGCGTCGGCGCGCTAAACTTCGGATCGGCCAGTTGAAGCGTGCCCCCCGGCTTCACAAGCCCCGGCAGAAGTCCTCGTTCCTGAATGTCGGCACCCTCCGCCGGCGGAGGCGACTCTTCGGATATCGTGGGGGCGGTGTCCGGGCTCGCCGGTTCTTCGGCGAAGGCACAGAGCGGTAGCCAGAATACGATCGCCCATGTCAGGGTCAGGGCACAAATGGCGTCACGATACGGAACTGATTTCGTCATACACACCTCCCAAGTGCCTGAGCGTCTCACGGTCCCAGACCGACAGGAGCAGATCAGCATGCCATGCGTCGGCGCGTCGTTTGACGCCCCGAACACCATGTCACTCACCCAGAACGCAAGCCGGATGATCAGGGCTTCTTGCCGCCACCTTCTCCCTGCGCAGCCAATTCCTTGACCCAATCAGGAACGGGAGTGGGCTCCCCAGCGGTGTCTTCCGCTTTCGAGGTTTCCTCCACGCCGCGCCGTTGAACACCGGCCATTCCCGCCTGACTCATCGCATTGCCGGACATGCCCGGCATGACTCTCGTTCCCGCCGGTTTCCGGCAGTTGATGACTTGATTGGTCGAATTATCGACGGTGCAGCAGAGCATCGTGTCTCCGCCACAAAAGAGCACGTGCGTATACGGCTTGTTGCCCATGAGGTCTTGTTGCATTTGATCGTTGCAGGACGCGCCGAAATTGGTATTGAGGTCTTTGGTCGTGCAACTTTCCGGCGTGCTCTTTTTGGGCTTGGCAAATACCCCGGACGGCAATACGATGCCGAGGACCAATAGGCCGGTGGCGACGGAGAGAATCAGGCGATGGTGTTTCATAACGCTCCTTATCGATGGTGAGGATCGAATGGATTCGCCGAGTTCGTTTCGTTCATGACGGATGACCTGTGTCCAATGGATCTCCGGTATCGCGCTCACCTCCTTGGTGAGTTACTGGATAATAGCCGGCGATGCCAGGCCGAAGACGACCAGTTGGAATTTTTCATTGGCGGACGGCGCCCCGTCGCGACGCGTGGTCAGTAAGGTGACGCCGGATGAATCCTTGAATATCCCGGAAAAGAAACCGCTCGAAGTCTGAATCGCATAGGTGCAATTGCCTTGATCGATGATCCGGAATTTCTCCCATGCCTGAACCTGCGTAGCGTCGGTGTGGAAAATGGGAGCGGAGCCGCCGACGCAAGGACCTCCGAAAAGCCCCCCACAGTCCGGCGTGTAATATTTCCTATCGTATTTCTCGACCTGCCCGCCGCCGCCGAGGGCGGTGAGGTAGGTCCGGCCATTCGCGGTTTGCAGGGCGTACGTGCCATCGCTCTGGCGGAACAGCTTGAATTTCATTTCCGCTTCGGCCGGCCTCGCGCTCAGGCCGAATCCCGGTTTTCCTTCCCAATTGTTGGAAGCCAAGAATTCTCCGTCTGCCGCCATGATCGCGTATTCATAGCCGGACCCAGGATCGCCGCACTTCACGATCCTAAACTGCTCCCAAGCTTGGATCTGTTTGGCGTCAGTGTGCAACGCATCTTGATACTTCCCTCCGGCGCCGACAGCCGTGAGAAAGTTTCCTTTGATCGTCCCGATACCATAATAGGTAGGAGGATGGCCGCTCATGTACACCAGCCGGAAACGTTCCCAATCCCTGGGTTGAGTGGCATCGGTATGGATCGCGTTTGCGGTCATGCCACCACCGTTCACGGCAGTCACATAGTTGCCGTTTGCTGTTTGAAAGGTCTTGTCGTAAGGCGAAGGCGGGGACGCGATGGCAAACTTGAATTTCTCCCATGCGCCGGCCGACGTGGCGCCTGTAATGACGGTGGGATCGCCGATCCGTCCTCCGCCGTTGATCGCGGTGAGGTAATAGCCTTTGGATGTCCTGAAGGCAAACTCACCTGGGTACGTACTGGTCAGACCAGTGGACAGCGTGCCAAGGACGGCGGTCTTGCCCTCCAGCACGGCGGGATTGAGCCGGGTTATTCCGCGTTCCTGAACCTCACCGGTCTCTGCGGGCACCTCGGTAATCGCGGGCTGTTCGTCTGGTATGACGGGAACGTCCATCTGTGAAATGCTCGCCTGTCCGCGCTCCTTGGGGACCGGTTCGGCAGTGGCGCAGCCGAACGCGAGCAGACAGGCACCGTACAATAACCTGGTCACGAGCGATCTGGTGTTCATTCCCTCTCCTCCTCTCACGCCGACGAAATCCATTCGTTAGACCGAGTTGCTCCCGGTCGCTTCCTCCGAATACGCTCCGAATCATTACCGTCTCTGCATCGGCGTGCACTCGCAACTTGTACTGCCGGAAGGACACGAGCCCTGACAAAATGGAGTCAACAATTGGCATTCCTGCTGGTTATGGCATTCGCATTTCGTGAATGTGAGAGGCACCTGATAGCTGCATAGATTCGGTGGCAGGGGAGGCATAGCGCCGCGGCTCATCGGGGTGAATTCACAATGGCTGCTGCCCGGAGGGCACGAGTTGGGAAACAAGGCCGTGAGCGCCTGGCATTCCGTCTGGCTGAAACATTTGCACTGCGTGAGCATCCAGGTCTCCTGATGGCAGAGTTGAGCGGGTGGTTCGGACGGAGGGAGCGGCTGCTTCCGTTGGAAATCCTTCTTGAATTGTCCGAAGTCGCCCTTCCCAAGGCCTCGCTCTTGCACATCATCGGGCGCCCCCTCTGTCGTCGATGGCGGAGGACTGATCTCCAGCTGTTGCGAGGGGGCCGACACTTCTTCTTGCCTTGGCGAGATCGGAGTGACGGGCTCATCCGCCCCTTGTGCTACCGCGCCGGCGAATAATGTCATCGGTATCGCCATGACCAGAAGGTTACGCATTAGTCTCCGAGCAATTTGAGCATTCATCATCACTTATTCGTTTCCTCCTGGGGTGGCGCAGTCGACTCCTCACCCTCGACGCCCCGCCGCATGATCGGAGCGTTCATCCCGGCTTTTGGGACAGGGGTTGTTCGCGGAGGAGGATTTGTCGGCGCGACCTGAAGCTGGCCCCCGTGAACTGCGCCCATATTGGCTTTTGGATTCTTGGGAGTCTGAAAGCTCTCGATTTGCTCACAATCTTTTCCGCCCTGCGCATTGGGAGCGCAGCACATGTAGTCTCCGCTACCGTTGCACTCGACCCACTGTCCAGGCTTATTCAGACAATGGAAGGCTCCGTCAGGAACACCCCCTTTGCATTTATCTGGATTTTTTATGGGTTCCGCTTTGGCCGGTATGGTGTGACTCAGGCACATATACATCAGAAGCATCGCCACACCGCCGCATCGGATCCAGCATCTGCTCATCATACGCACCGTCCTCTCTGGCCTTTGGCCTGTTGAAATCTTCGGTTCTCTGGAAAACAATCAGGTCCCCTCATGATTTGCGGTTTCACTCCTAGACTGGGAGCCAGCCAAGATTTATCTCTCACAGTCCCAGCCCACAGATGTCACCTGCCTTCCTTCTCCGAAGATAGAGGTTTCTCAATCTCGACCCCGCGACGCTGCAGCACCGGCGCATTTGACTTAGGGAGAACAGAGGGGCGGACGTTTCCTAATTGAGGCTTTTCCTCGAAACAACCGCCGGCGCAGCCGACGGGTCCTTGCGAGGGAACACACCCATGCACTGCGCTAAATACACACTGTCCCGCGGGGCTAACACACGCGCATACAGGTGACTCTCCAGGAGCGCCCGTCCCTTGTCGAATGGCGCGCTCTTGCACGTCTCCGGGACCAGTCATGGGGCCCTTTTCTTCTCGCGGCACCGGCGCCGTCTCTTGCGCGCCAGTATCTTTCTCCGCCTCACGGTCCCTGGCAGGGGATGGAGTCTGGGAGGGAAGCTCGCCCGCCAACAGCCGCGGAGCGAGCGGCACACTCACAAGACCACCAGTCAATAAAGCCGTGGTTATTATTGAGATCGTGATCGATCGCACGGCGATCCTCCTAGGCTGGAGAGTAACCACTGGATCTAAAGAAGTTCCGCGTTCTCGAATCTCGCCTGTAGTGGGGGGCGGAGCATCCTGCTCGGGCGTAAAGGGGACTGACTCCGTGGTCTGAGCTATACTCGTTGGTTGTTCGGCCGTTGCCACTCCTGCGAGAGCGATAAGAACCAAGAAGATTCCTGCAGCGATCAAAGTTGAGAAGCTATGAAGTCTCGGTTGCATGGACATCTCGTTTTCTGATGAGGCGTTCGTCCTCTCTTTTCCTGCCAGACCCGGTTGCCCATTAGTCGAACGAAAGACACGATAGGTTCATGACGTGTGCGCAGGCGATGTTTACTTAGACTCAGGCCCTGTTCCGGATGGATTAGCCATCCCGCCATCCGGCTGCTCACCCTCGACTCCGCGACGCTGAATCGTTCCGGCCGGCGCGGGCACTCGACTGGGGGGAGGAGTTTTCGGCTGCAGCTGCGGCAGCTCCCCTAGACTCTGAGCGGCGGAAGTACACGTCGGCAACGGGTAATTCGGCAAGCATTTCTGGCAATTGGCCAATTTCCCTGGGGTGAATGTTTTCCCCCCATCCACGGTGAACCTACAGTCCTTGCCATTCGACATGCAGTTTGTCGTCATTGCCCAAGTCAGCTCCTTCGCGCTGCCACTGGAAGCCGTACAGGAACACTTGCAATGGGTAGTACTGAACTCCGGAGGGAGTGCGACACTGACCGCTGCCGTTCCCACCAGCATGGTGAGGCCCAGGGTCCCGACCACGAACACTTTCACGATCGCTCTCATCGCTCTCCTCCTTGTGATTCTTGGTTCTATTGCGGTTGATACTCGCCTTTCTCTATGACCTCTTTCATTCACATGACGCTCTTTTAGCCGTTATGCGAGCATGCAGATCACTTCCCATCCTTCACACGGGCTATCAGATCCTTCAATCCTTTTACATCCAGGGCTCCTGGCACGAGTTCCGTCCCGACAATGAAACCTGGCGTACCCGAAATACCGAGTTCCCGCGCCAAGGCACGGTTCCGGTCGATCACCGTCTGCCATTCCGGGTTAGCCATATCGGTATCGAGACGCTTGGCATCCAAACCAACCTCGCCGGCCACGCGCAGCAATTCATCCCTCGTCATCTCATTCTTAGTGGCCAGCAGCGCTTCGTGAAAGGCCTGATGCTTTCCCTGCGCATTGGCGGAGAGGGCGGCTTTCGCGGCCAGTTCGGACGGTTCACCTAAGATGGGGAAGTCCTTGTACACCACCCGCACGCTTGGGTCTTCTTTCTGGAGTTGGGTCACGGCACCGGCGGCTCGCTTGCAAAATCCGCAACGATAGTCAAAGAATTCGATGAGCGTGACCTGACCGTTGGGATTGCCGCTTACAGGCGAACTGGCATCATGCAGGAGTTCCTTCTGCCGATTGGCGAGGGCCACCTTTTGCCGCGCTCGCTCTGCGGTCTCTCGCTTGGTTTCCAATTCTTGGAGCGACTGCTCGATCACTTCCGGATGCGCGCGAATGTATTGTTCGATTGCCTTGTCGAGCGTCTGTTGAGAGGCAGGGTTGGGTACAGCGGATGAATCGTTCAAGGAGGTACATCCGGTGACTGCGACTGCAAGCAATAGCAATGTGAGACGGCAAAACGGCGATACCTGTGCGCACACTTGTGTCATGGATGAAGCTCCTGTTGTGTAGATGGATCGGCGACCGTTGGAATAGGACATTGTACGTCTGACGTAGTCGTGGACAACCGCGCAAACCTGCTCAGCATGGTCCGGGGGCGTGCGGTCGATGGACGCGCATCGTCGCAATCGGGATTCTCGTCCGGCTGCTGCGGCCGTATCGTGCCGCTCAGTGCATCTTCCGTGTACGGTGGGGCTGGAGAGGCGGGTGAAAGATTCTGCAATGACGATTGCGGCGCATCAACCCTCTGCTCTGCCGCATGCGCGACGGATGGACCCACCGCGAGCCCGACGGTCATCATGACCACCAACAGCCCTTGCATCAATCCCTCCGTTTTCTGATCCGGCGATTCCGATCGCATCTGTGCGGTCAGTCGAATGGGCGATCCGGAAGGTTCAACGGAAAAAGACGAGTGGGGAAGGAGATGGACTGGGGGGTCGTCGGACCGTCTGACTCTCAAGGCATCCCTCCATGCCGCCGAGCCGCTCGACCGGTCGAACAACGAGCGCTGTACGTAATCGGGGAGTGCAGGATATGCGAGAACGACTCGTCCGGTCAATCACGGAATGGCAAATACCAGCTATTTTTCAAAGTGGCGAGAGGGCTGGTCACCGGTAACGAGCAGTCGGCACATAAGTGCCATTTTTCTCTGCAGATGATGGTCTCTCAGCGGTGTGGTTCTGCCGGGGGCTTGTGTCGGCTACAAGGAATTGGCGGCAGGAACCCGGCTTTAGGCTCGGACAGTCACATGTTGAGAAGTTCCTCGTTTCGGTGGAGCCCCCAACGTCATCCAGCGCACGTGCATAAATGGCCAGATGGTCCTGGAAAAGCGTTGTGACCGGCACGAAACGGTTACATGTCTACCTAAAACAGCGGCGATTCGATCCGCCGCCGCTACTCTCAGAATCGTCCGACCGCCTTCTGTGCCAGTGCCTTTAACTTGTCTTCATCACCCGCCGTTTCATGGAGCGACAGTTTGACTGTGGCGCTACCTTTTTTGATGAAAATATCTACATAGTCGAGTCCGTGCATTCCACGATTCATGAACGCGTCATCGCCAAGTCCCTTTAACTGGACCGGCTTTTTGGCTAACTTGCGGGCGCGATCGATGCCGCTGGCTGGAAACACCCAGATTTCAAAAGCATCCTTCCCGTTCGCAAACTCATAGTTGCACCAGGCTGCTTCGCCCTCCTGGCCGCTCTTGGGCGCCTCTTTCAATTTGCCGATAATTTGTTCCACCTCGGCAATTGTAACGATCTTGCAGGGCTCGATTGCAGGAGGTGCGGCAAGCACCAATGAACTGACCCAGATGCCCATCATGAAGACAGATACAACAAAAATGCTCAAGTAATGAACCACGCGAATCATGCGGCCTCCTCTCATGGCTGTTTTCCTTCCTATTGGGTTGATTGAGAGTCTGATGATGGGAGAGTTTCCCTGGCTTTGCGATCACGTTGAACTTCCAGCCCCCTCCTATCGACATACTGGACATGAAAGCCGTTCAGCCTGGTCTCCAAGGAGGTGTTTCATGTGGATCATCACCGTGTCGCTCGCTTTATTAGTCATCCTGGCTATTGCTTCCGCGTTAGTGAAGCCCAGGGAAGCGGAGTAAGTCCGGCCAGAATTCATTTCGCTATCTTCTCCATCGGTTCATCCGTCGACCGTGTAACGACACCGAATGAAGGTTGGGGTGGACGAGGACTGGGCGAAGGAGCCACCATTGGAGCCGAAACCGGTGAACCGTCGCCCATGCGATCCTCAACGACCGGCTGAGATTGCTTGCCTAGAAAATTGGTCACGATCACGTGCAACGTTCCGGGATTCATGTCGCGACACTCATCGTCCTTGGAAGGTGTCGCCGGCGATGTCTCATCGCAAGTTTGAACCGGTCTCGGCGAGGTGGATGGTCGCACTGAAGTCTGCTTGGTCCCGCCAGAGTGGGGAGCGAATGGCGCCGGCTGCGGCCCCAACCGTAAGAGTCCTCCGTTCGGGAGCAGGAAGCGGCTGGGTGCGAGAACGGGAGAGGTGCCGCGCGCGCGCACGTCACTTGTCTGCGCAATCGCATAGCGCGCCCGGCCGTCGGGCTCCAGGAGCAGCAACAGCTGACCGTTTTGCGACTCGGATGGCAGCCAGAGAAGCGCTGTTCCCGTAATGCTGCCATCGTAGACGGCCGGGTTGGAGGCCACGGTGAAACTCGGAGGGCCGCCATCCGGTTGGATGAGTTGCAGTTGATCGTGCTCGTCCACCACTGCGTATTCCCCGGCCGGCACCGTCACCGTGCCTTTCTTGGTTGCGACGAACCGTGCTTGGCTGTCGAGAATCAGGGTCGGAGGAACGGCCGGCTCCGCCTCTCCTTCGACGCCGCGCGGAACGACGCCGAATGCGCGCTGGGGCGACGGGGTAGGTGCTGGCTGGGTCGCAGTCTTCTGCGTGGTGGACGGCACATCGATTTTGACCACCGTCCTCTGCGGCAAGCCACCGAGCTGAATCTGAAAGTTTGAGTTGGGGTAGGGAATTGGAACCGGGCTCGAAGGGGGCGGGGTCTTCACTACCAGAGGACTGGTCGAGATGGCGTTCTGTGTTCTAGTCGATCCCGTATTCAACGGCTGCACCTGGGGCATGGCCGGCTTGGTTTGAGGAATCGGCGTTCCGGAGACGACGGACCCGCTCGTCCGAGGGGTTTGCTGGAGTGGAGGCACCTTTAAAGACGGAGGTGTACCCGAAGGGACGGATTCGGTCGGTGGATAGACCTCCTGGCGATCGTCAGGGAAGATGATCGTGATGGTGCCGTCGGGATAAATGCGAATACGTGTCTTGTCCGGAAGCTGGACTTCCGCAGCCTTGCTTCCCGAGTCGGGGTGCCCTTGGTTTGGCAGGAGGGTTGAGAGCGAGGCCCCGGAAGGGAATATGGTCGTCGAATGGCCGATGGCTCCGACACCGTTGGTGTAGATCACCGTCCCATCCGGCAGTGTCGTCACGGTATCCCCAGATGGAGAAATGAGTGTATTCGTTCCATCGGGTTGCGTGACGGATTGTCCCATTCCGTTCGGACGCTCCGTCACCCGGCCGGTCGTCGGAAGCGAGATGCGTAGGTTAACCTCGAGGCCGATCGTGATCTTGGTGCCATCTGGCAGTCGATTCGTCGCCCCTCCGTCGGGGTTCGTCGTGATCGTGCCGCCGCGGGGCAGTTGCGTATGCGTCGTTCCATCGGGATAGACCGTGTAGGTCACCCCTTCCGGCAATCTCGTAATCAACGTCCCATCCGGCTTTTTCGTCACGGTGGACCCGCCCGGCAGTTGCGACCGGATGGATCCGTCAGCGAGTTTGGTTTTGATGATCGTCGTTGCGGAGGCTTCCGGCAGAAGCCCGTTCCATGTTTGGCAGGCCAGTAGGATGATCATGAGTGACAGGCGGGAGAGTGCATGAATCAGTCTAGATGGTGGGAATAGATGCATCATGGCCTCCGTGGGACCCGTCATTTTGGCTGCTCCGCCGATTCGTCGGCGGCTTCCACTCCGCGAGGGATCACGAATGCTCCGGGTGGCGGAGAAGATGCGGCGCCGCTGCCCGGCCCGTCCAGATTACGTTGCGTACCCAACGGCTGCCCGCCATTCCCTGGTTGAGGCGTGCTCAACGTCGATCCGGGCGGCGGTCCTGTCATGGTCGTGCCGGAGGGGCTTCCCGGAATGACGACCGCACCCGTCTGGTTCGGTACGGGCACTGAAGCGCCAGTCAGAGGCTTGACCGGAGGAGGAGCCGACGTGAACGAATCGGAGGCAGCTGGAAGCTCGAGCGTGATCTCCTGCTTCGTCAACGCGACGGCAAGATCGGTGGTCCCTCGCTGCCCCGACGCGTAGATACTGAATGACATCTGCCAGCGCAGATCGGTATTGACCGGCACGTCGACGTACGGGTCGATGGTCGCACGCGGAGTCGGGTTAGGGTTCGGTCCGGAAATTCTGAGGTCGGCCACCTGATCGATGACGATTCTCGCCTCCAGTGCGGAATGCTGCAGATCCTTCCCTGAGGATTGTCCGGCGATCTCACCAACCACCCGAACCCGCATCTTCTCTGCTGCCCTTGCCCCAGGTTTGGAGATGCGCAACGTAGATTGCGCGTTGAATTGCTGTCGCCAGCTTCCTGATCCCTTGTCTTGAGGCGGTCCGGAAAAACGGAGGCCGAGAACCTGTTTCTCGTTCTGCGACAAGGGGACGGACAACCGGATCAATGTCCCGTAGCCGCGCATGGCACCTTGGGGAGTCCCTGGTGAGCCGGCTCGTGTGCGTATGTCCAGCGGCTCACTGTCATCGATGCGGGCGTATCGCTGGTCGATATTGGACAGCCAGCGCATCGCATAGCCATATTTACCGGTACCTAAGAATCCCTTGTCCTGAACTGGTTCCCTATCAAGGGCGTCTCGCCACACGATGGTGGCACCGTTCCAGTATCCTATGGCAGGGTTGGACCGCTCGCCTCTTACCGTCGATCCTGCCATGGAATAGGCAGCGGGAGTGGCATACTGCTGCGGCACCTGGAACTCAACGGCAGCGGCCAGACAGACGACAAGACCGGTCCAGATGACAACGGACAAACAGACAAACATACGGAGCAAACGGGGAAGCCGCGCAGTCTGCCGCGACGGTGGAAGCGTCATGGTGTTTTGCCCTCCGGTCGAAAAGAATGATCCGCCGGTTGACCGTCCTCGGTTTCGTCGGGGCCTTCGACGCCGCGCATACGAATCATTCCCGAGGACGAACTCGATCCTTGTGACGGAGGGGCGGTGACGGCCGGTGGACGGACCATCGGGGCGGCGCTTCCCTGCGGCGCGGCCTGTACGGCCGATGACGGTAAGGGAACCGTCTGCGGGATGGGGGATGCTTGCTTCTTGGATTGTGTCGGTTGGGTCAAAAATAATTTGAATTGTACGGGGAAACTCCAGGGACCCGGCACCGCTTTGCCGCTGGCCCGCGCACGGATCTCCCAACGTCCCGCATTTCCCCGCGTGACTGCCTGGTCCACCTGGTAGCCCTGAAGCAATTTCGACGTCTCCACGGCAAAAACATTCGGGACGTTGGATTGGTTGGCGGGCGCATCGAGCCACCTGAATTCCAGTTCCGTCATCTGTGTTGCCCCGGTTTTTGGCGCATCCGCCTTGAGGAAGAGTTGGCCCTGCTGCACGAGGGCATTCCGTACGGGATTGGTAATCGTGAACATGTCGTCGGTCGGGCCCAGGACCCCTGGGATCCGTTTAGTCCCCGCAACCGGCGAATTCACTCGAAGATATTGCGCATGCAATCGTTGCCGATCGGCAGGGGCAATCATGTTCTCGGTTTTGGGAAAGTTGAGTGTCTGCAACTCCGGAACGACGACCCGCAAGTCCTCCGGGATCGATACACCGACGATGCGACAGCTGGCTGCCTCGGGCTGCAACCACGGATCTTGTTTGCAGCGCCCGGTCCAGAACATGAAAATGCGGCCGCCCGGCGCTCGGACGGGAATGAACGGTTCGTATCCTGTCATGGCGATTGACTCGGATGCATTCGGCTTTTGGGGGTCGGTCTCGGAGGGACTCCATGAGGCTTCCAACCGGTATTGAAGCTGAGCGCCGGGCTTTTGTGGGCTGGTGCAGATCCCGTCGAACGAGTACTTCGCGGTTCCCTTCGGACTACTGAAAAACTGTGATTGTCCCGTGAATCGTGGTGGAGTGCATGTCGTGGGAATCGGTGGTTCGTCTGGCGTGAGCTGGAGTTCTTTGCCCAAAGGGAAAGAACGAATCGGGGATCCGACCATGCCGGCCAAGAAAACGGCCATGCCGATGGCGACGAATCTTCGCCGAGATGACGACCGAAAACGCATGGTCATGCCTCCTTCCGATATGCGGACTCATCTGTGCTCATGACCATTTCCTTCTGAGCAGTGTGGATCAGTCATGGCCTCTTGTCCGTCTCGATGGGCTGATCCGAAGTCTCATGGCGTTCCGTGCCGGGTCCCAATCGTCTGTCCGATGGAGAAGTTTCTGAAGGTCTGCGCGGCGTGTCGGTCGCCATCGCCTGAATCGGCAAGAACGTCATCGTTGGGAGGAGTATCGCGAGGAGCATCTGCATGGACTGGATGGCGCGACGAGATGACGGTGTCATGAATGCCTCCATCGGATGGGCTCTTGCCCTATGGGCCCGAAGGTTGGTGAGGTTGGGTGTGGACGGTACAGGGTACGGGAATCCAGTGCGGACCGGTCGATGCTGGATTGGGCTGACAGGGTGGAGACGAGACTCCCCGTGGACTGACGGAAGCTGCCAGTACGGCGGCTTCGATTGTCTTGTCGGGAAGTGGGGCGATGTGATCGACGCTCCTCGGTTTGACTGCGGAGGGAAAGCCGATGGCATCGAATCGCCTACCGTCAGCCGTCAAGTAGAGAAGATGCATGTCGTCCGATGGCCCGGGAATGACCAGCGCAAGAGTCCGATGAATGGGAAAGCTGTGCCGGTCCTGCTTGGCATTTAGCAGCACGGTTGACTGGCCTTCTTTGGCAAGTCCGAGTTGAAGGTCCATGATGGGCCCAACTTCATAGGCGCCGGTCTTGAGTTCGACCGCCTCACCTTTGGCGTCGGTCGCGTGAAAGGAGCGGTCCAGCTTGAGCGCTACCGGTTCGACCATCTCAGGTGTCCGTTCTTCGATGACGGCCGGATCAGAGGTCTCGGCGGCGGCCTCTGCCGGGGCCTCGTTTCCTTCTTGATTTAAGATCTGCCCATCCTTTTCATCGACCCCTCGCGAGAAAAGTCCCGAGCGCGCGAGGGCGCCTGTCGATGCTTGGGTCTTGGGTAGTGCGGATTGCGGCTGTGCCTCCATGACGTTCGCGGTCTGCGATTGTGTCATGACCTGGGACTGCGGTGGCTGGGCCATCATGACCTGCGATGACTGAGATGGTTTGACCATCGGAGCCTGTTGCGGCTCGGTCATCATGCTTTGAATGCGCTGTTGGTTGCTCATTCGCGGCGATCCTTGCGGGTTTGCGGCTTGATATTGTTTGATCAGTTGCTGTTTCAGCTTTGCAGATAGGGAGTCCTTAGTGAGGGGAAATGGCTTATCGTCAATCTCAGAGGGGAAGGCCGCCTTCACGTCGGCCGGCACGTACTCGCCAAGGCGCTGGCAAGTTCCGCCTTGAAGCCAGGGATCTGCAGTGCAACGGGCTGTCCAATACACA
The DNA here is from genome assembly GCF_900169565.1 of Nitrospira japonica. Classification (NCBI taxonomy): domain Bacteria; kingdom Pseudomonadati; phylum Nitrospirota; class Nitrospiria; order Nitrospirales; family Nitrospiraceae; genus Nitrospira; species Nitrospira japonica. The sequence goes on from NZ_LT828648.1 coordinate 2,921,532, forward strand.
AAGATTCTTCTCTCTCCTGGTCCTTTCATTTGGCGGTTCGGAAAAAATTGTTCATAGTTCTCGACGAAAAGCGTTTCGACTGCATTCGGACGATCTTGACGCGTCTCCGACGGGTTCCATCGCCCTTCAAAGAACAGGTGAATGACACCATTGTGGTACTGACCTGCCTGCAAACTGACGGGACACTGCTCTTCGAATGGATATGAGGCAAAGCCCGGTGGGTTAGAAGAAAAGGTCGCCGGTTTTTTCATCACCGGTCCGGGGCAAGAGAGTCTCACCGTATCGTAAGTACACCCATGGCAAAATAGTAGGTCTCCAAATGCCTTAACTGACGCGGGCGCAGGAACACCGACCAAGAGAACGCTGCCGATTACATAGAGAATTAATCTGAGATTTAGTTTTTGCCAGCGCGAGCACTCTGGCGTCAATACTGTCTGTTTCATTGGATTCCTCCAAGAATCGCAGGTGCTTTATCGGTCGTTCCTTTGAGATTCCTTTTATGGGTGCCGGCGTTTCTCTGATCGACGTTGGTACGAAAACGACATGATCACCGGTTCTTCACGGCCTCTTTTCCGTTTCAGCCGGCTCAGCTGAGGGTCGGTCTTCTTTCGTCTCGCCATCGTCGACCCCTCGTGGCCGGATGACGCTGGTGTTGCCCATGCCTTGCTGCGGTGTCGATTGTGGCCGATAGACACCTGTAGCTTGATTCATGTTCTTCTGTTGTCCGCCTATGCCAAATTGGAGATCTTGGTTCTGTGCATCCTGCGTCGGAGTGCCAAAGGATGGATGTTGCAAGTAGTACGTGAAACGTACGGGAGCGCTCCAGTCTCCAGCTTTCGGGACTACGATCCGAACACGGATTTCCCATGTTCCAGGGGCCAGATAAATTTGTGGAGCATCGACTCCCTTCGGCCCTGCGATTACACTCATCGGAGCTCGGTACGTATAAACTGTTTGAACATTTTGTTGTCTCAGATTCGCTGATGGATTCAGCCATTTCAGTTCGATCTCGGCGTCCGTCCCAGAGAGGAACTGCGAAGGCGCGATCCGAAAGACGCCGTTGCCTTTTATGATGAAACCGTTTGGTTTGGGAGAAAGGATGGCCGGCGCATTGGGGAATGCTTGAGTCATTTTCTGGATATCTGTTTGAGCGGTGCCTGGCTTTATCAAGGGCTGACAGATAAGACCCAAGGCATCTACAAAGAGACCGGCTCGGCCGTGAAAGCCGACGGCCACTAATCCCGTAGGGCAGAAGCTGTCTGATCCGTAGGGAACAAACTGGCCACCGCCTTCTCCACCTGGGCTGAAGATAAAAAAAGAGTTGAGAGTGTTTGGGATTATGCCTTGGCAGTATGCGTAGAGACGACTCACGAACTTATGGTCCGGAAGACCGCCTTCTCCTATGGTATTGTCAAAATCGAGTCCTGCTATCGCGCCACCCAACGCACAGGATGCTGTTCTTGGAGAGCCTCCGCTGCTGCTCCCGTGTGACCCCATTGTTTGCGGGGCGCCGAAGGTCCGCTTTACAGTTTCAAGTGGTGAACAGATCGGAGCCAGTTGGTCGATCCACTTGCCTGCTCGACCTGCCAAGCCGGTGAGATAAGCCCCCTTTGGACACTCGGCCCGAAACAAGGTACCGCCTGGTCCTCCTTGAATGGGCAGATCTGTTCCTGTAGCCGGTGATGGGGAGCAAACCAATACACTAAAGATGAGAACAGTATATATGGATGCGAAGCCACCACAATGGCGGGATTTCTCACTCATGGGAGTTCCTTCCACATCCTGGTCCTTCGCTCGTAAGTCGTTCGTTGTCAATCACTGGTTCAGTGTCCTGATCTGGGAAACACTTACTGGTCCAAACTATTGGGCGAACAGTCACGCGAGATACCACGCCTCTCCCCCAATCGACTACGGTGAAGTGCATTGACTGACTAGCTAGACCCAGTGTGATGAGCCATTCTCCTCAGAGGACGTTCGCTCTTCCTCATTGTCCGAACATCTTCGGTGCCTTCTGAATCGTTTTGCTCGGCGCCGTCACCACAAACTCGACCGCTTCACTCCATCCCGTCGGTTTCGGAGTCGATACCTGAGCGCTGATTCGATAGGTTCCTGGTCCGGCGATCATGGGCGCTCCCTTGCCGTTACCGGACGCGCCCCATCCCAGATAGCCGGAGGCCGACGAGGCGTCGGCGATGTTGATCGGAAGGTTGGTCACGAGTGTCCAATTACCCTGAGCATCCTTCCGTTCAATCCTTGCGAGATAGGCGGTGACCGTCATCCGCCGAGGCGGGGGAGCCAGTTTGATCGGCACGGCGGTCATGCTCATGAACAGCGACCCGGCCGCCGGCGAGACGACATAGGGCGCCAGATTTGCGAGGAGGGTAGGGGCCGGCTGAACGGATTGTTTGAGCCGCTGCGTCTGCTTTTGGCGTGCCGCCTCCGCTTGAGTATAGGCCTGCAGCGAGGCGACGAGAGCCTGGCGGTCGTTCGCGGATAAATTGGAAGTGACGGGCCGACCTCCGCGCGGATAGAGGTTCAACACCTCCTGAATCACCTGTCGCGAATACTCGCCATATATGTTCGGTGCGTATGCCGTGACGGGCGGATTGACGGAGAGTGCTATTTGGCCGCAGGCGGTTGCTTCCCTCCACGGGTCTTTTCCGCCGCAGTGCATCGACGCCGTAAACCGGCCATAGGGGCGTGAAGGCTGGGCGGCCGTCGGCTCCGGAATGTTGATCTCTTCGGTGACCTTGCCGGAAGCCGGATCAAACGTGCCGACGCCGGTCCAGGGAACGGTGATCGGCAAGGCATATCTGGTATTGAGAAGATAACAATTGCCGCTGAACCGGTAGGTGAACGGAGTCGAAGCAAAGGAATAAGCAGTCAGCGTGGAATCGCGACAGACGTCCTGGGGTATCGATTGGATGTCTACGATGACGCCCGATCCGGATGCATCGTGAACCCACGCAAGGATGAACGTGAAGCAGGCAGCTGCGGCCCTGAGACTCACCCCCCTCATCACGCCCTCCTTTTTATGACTTCGCGACGACTGAAGCCGGAGCCGGTGCGAACTTTTTTAGCCGGCCTCTGCCGACGCGGACGACCGTCAGCATGCTCGCGACGACCGCCACCCACACAAACCAATCTCCGGTTCGAGTATAGAGCGACGGATTCCGGCCCGGCGCGACCTCGCCGACCACGACGTCCGGCTCGAACAAACGGGTACTCTGGACGACGATCCGGCCATGGGCATCGATAATTTGCGAAGGGCCGGTATTGGAGGCGACCAGGACAGGAACGCGGTTTTCCACGGCGCGAAGCACAGACGAAAGATTTTGCTGCTGACTGGCCGCGCTCCGCCCGAACCAGGCCGGGTTGTTGAGTTGAACCAACAGACGAGCGCCTTCGTCCACCGATTCCCGGCTCAGGCCGCTGAAGAGGCTTTCCCAACAAATCAAGACGGAAAAGACCGTTCCATCCGGAAGAGAAAATAATTGCGGCCGGTTTCCGGAAGACCGATCGTATCCGCGTCCGCCGACCCAGGACGGCCATGACACAAATCTCTCCAATGGCATGTATTCCCCGAAGGGCATGAGCACGCGCTTATGATACGGCTTGGAAAGGGGAAGATCGGGAGACACGAGATACGCGGAGTTATAGGCGTGCCGGCGAATTTCTCCACGGTCATCGCTGGAAGAAAACTTCTCCACCTCGGAGACTCCGAGCATAATCGGGGTTCCGACAGTTTGCGCGAGGGCTTGTAATTCGGCGGCGAGCAACGGATTGCCCTGAACGCTTCCGGCCATGGCCGTTTCCGGCCAGGCGATCAAAGCGGGTTTCATGGCGGCTGCGGTCCGCGTCAATAGTTCAAGACGGTCGAAGCTCATTTTGCGGCCTTCAGCGGTGGTCAATCCGCCGACGGGAATGTTGGGTTGGACAGCGGCGAGGCGTAAGGTCGGAAGAGGATGCTCAATCCAGAGCGCCAACGAGCCGAAGGCATGGGCGAGTAACACAATGGCTCCGGCAAAAAGGGCACTACGCCACGCTCGCTGCACGATGATTCCAGCAATGGCAGCGCTTCCCAGTGCGACAATGCACGTGACCCCATACTCGCCGGCTACAGTCGCGACCTGCAGGATAGCGAGATTCTGATGTTGGGTCTGTGCAAGCGTTCCCCAGGGAAACGCGAGGAATCCTGCATGAGACCGGACATAGTCCAAGACGACCCAGAGCGCGGTAGCCGGAAGGGTGAGTGTCACGCCGGCACGCATCATCCAAGCGATGCCCACACACCAGATCGTTGGATAGAGTGCGAGATAGGAAGCTCCGAGAAGGAAGTGAAGAATGCCAAAAGCAGGAACTTCAAAGATCCAATACATCGTGCCATATGCCGTAGCAACTCCGCTCAACAGCCCGAGGGCCGCAGCCCGAAGTGGCGTGAGACCGCTGCAAGCGAGCAGCAACGGCGCCAATGCCACCCATGCGAGCCAGCCCCAATCGAGCGGTGGCAGTGCCCCGCTCAACAATGCCGACGTGAGCAAGGCTAGACCACAACGAGTCGCCATCCGCGACGACATGATTCCTTGCAACCGCCGCGAAGCAGATTGCTCAACTTCCGTCTGAGGGATCTCTGTGGTGGCGGACGAAATGATCATGACGTCTCTTGGTTGGATGAGAAGTCAGAAAGATCGAAGCACACTCCCTTGCCGGCCTGATAATTGCCTTTGCTGATTCGAACAGGGTCTTTATCAATTGTGCCGTTCATATTGACCACCAGATCTCTAATTCATGTGACCGTTGTCGACGGTACAAGTCATTGCCCGAACATCTTCGGCGTCTTCTGGATCGCTTTATTCGGCGATGTCACCGCAAACTCCACCCAGTCGCTCCACCTGGTCGCCGTCGGTGAGGACATCTGGGCGCTCAGTCGCCAGGCGCCTGGAGTACTTACGCCGCCGGGAGGCGCACCAGAACCAAATCCTGTAAAGCCGGTCGGCGATTCTGCCTGAACTGCGCCCACAGGCAGGGTCGTGTGCGGCACCCAGTTCCCGGCCGCATCTTTTCGTTCGAGCCGCACCATGTATAAGCGATTGTTGTTCATCGGCTTGCCATCAAGCCCCACTTGTGTGTCCACCCATTCCCTCGGCGGCGCCAGTTTGATGGGGACGTTGGTTCCGCTGATGAATAGCGCGTTCGTCATCGGTGAAAGGATGATCGGTGCAATGAGTGCCGGACCAGGCTGTTTCGCTTGCTTGAGCCGCTGATTTTGCTGCTGGAGGGCTGCGGCTGCCGCCGCCGCTTCGGCCTTGAGCGCTGCGTCGCGCTGGGCGATCAGGGCCGCGCGATCATACGGGAAACCTGTGGAATTCGGGAGTGGGCCAATTTTCTCGTTCGTTCTGGAATAAAATCCCTCGTGCAAGTACGTCAACCACCATTTAACGGGGGCTTTCCTCGTCTCAAAGGTAGGTTTTGTGCATCTGACCATCCCGGGCTGCAGTGACGACCCCAGCCAAGGATCGCTTGGGCAAAACAGAGTCGTTGTGACCGTTCCACTTTCAATCATGACGTCTTCCCTGGCCAGGCCAGTGCGCGAATCGTAGGAACCTTGAGAGGACCAGTGAGCCGGAAGGCGCTGCGCCGGGACTGGACCCTCCAGCGGGTGGTAATACATACAGCCTGCTTCCACGCGATAGGTGGATGTTTCAGCCGCGAAGGTCGCCTGAATCGACTCCAGCCAACACTGGCGTGAATCATCCGCGTACGCGGCATCCACAGTCGCTGCCGCAAGGGCTAATCCGACGATGCTTACGATTTTCCACCTCACGCGTGCACCTCAGGGTTCAGGATTCCTTGCCCTTCATCATGGTGCCGCCGGTGCAGCGACTGGTTCGTTCAGGTCCTGTCTGGTCTCTTCGTCGATGCTGCGTGGCATGATGATGCGAGGGGGTGGAAACGGTTGGATGGCCTGGAAGGTGTTGGATCTCAGATCGCCCAAGGCATTGACGGGGTCATCGCCTGCCGGTCCTCGCAACGTCAGCTTGACAATTGACGGTTGCTGGTCTGAACGCGTCAAGTCAGGAACCGTAATGCACTGTACGGCGTTGTAGGAGCCCGGCAGCGCGGGACGTCCCAGATCACCCGGCAACGCCGGCAATTTAGGAGGCGGCGACCTAAATTCATATACCAGTCGCCGCCAGGAAAGGGTTCGCTTCAACGCACGCGCCCCGCAATAGGGACAACTCGGCTCCGAATACTTGTCGTACACGACGGCTGGCGATGTGCCTTTTGCAAAGGCACGAGCGGGCAAAGTTGGGAGACCGGGAAACGATCCATGGATCTCCATCAGCTGCCAATAGAGCATAAGATCGGGGCCGTCGAACTCTTCAACACTTGCAGACACATCTTCTAGAACCTTGTTGCTCACACGCTCATCCTGAACTGGATCGGACGGCAACAGCATGGCGCCGTTCGGGCAGTAGGTATTGTCCTTCTTGTTGAATTTGAACTCGCCTGCTTTGAATCGATAGCCTCGGGTTTTCGCGGCTGCAATGAATTGATCCAGGGCCTGTCCCGTCAGTTCATAGGTAACGAGTTTTCCGGGCTCTAAAACCACGCTGATCCCATGCGCGTGCGAGACGCATCCGTTCAGCGCGAGACTTGTCTGTATATAAAGATGGTGGGTGCCGTAGTGCGGTTCGGTTAGCGTAAAATTAAGCGTCAGTACCGGCGTGGTGATGGGCAGCCAGGCAACGTTTTTCTTGGCAAACGCCACATCGGGGTTGAACTGTGATTCAGGATAGCGCTCCGCTGCGGAAAATTCCGTGAGGCGGTAAAAAGCGGGCTTTTCTGAGAAACCCGCGACAACACTAATCGTCCGCTTGGTCGTCTTCCATCCGCCCGGCACTGGCACACCGACCACTTCAAGGTTAGTAATCCTGTCACAACCGCTGCTTCCTCCGGTGGCTGTCCCTGCAAATCCACCACAGTCGCTTGGCAGGGGAGTGGCCTGACCAGTTTGCAAGAAAATCTGACGCACGAAGTTGGCACCGTTGGTCATGGCGACCGTGGCTTGAGCGTTGGCATAGCCGTTTCTTGAAGTACGAACCGTGGTCGAACCTACTGGTAGAGAAGCTGTGTAGCGGCCGTTCTGATCTGTCATTTTCTGCACGCTTTGTCCGGGCATTGCGAGACAAAGGTTGACGTTCGAAATCGGCGTTCCGTTCTGGTCCGTGACGATGATCTGCACAGTGCCGGATTCAGGCAAAAGTCCCGAAGCGGTTGTCGCCGTAAGAACGAGCACGGAACTGAATGATAAAACACGCCAAGCAAAGATTGTTCGTTGCGCTTTCGTCATGCGGGACGGCATCGTTCATCTCCCTTCTCAGTCTACTGACTCGCTTGTACCGTCTACTTCTTCGGCGACCGCTGGTAGAGACAATCATCTCTAGATGCGTCTTGATGTTTGATGAAACAGGGATCGAAATTGTACTTGTCCGCTTCGCCGGCCTTGAGCGCGTCGATCCTAAAATACGCTTGTTCCGTCTGCCCGTTGTCGAGCCGCATGGTGGCCTCGCAGTAGCGCGACTTGTGATAGTAGTCTTTTGACGGCGCATGTTTGTTCACCCACGGGTTGGGCCCGCCGTAGTGTGTTTCCTTGACCGCTTCTCCACGGAACTTGTGACTCGACTTGTCGACGGACAAGGCGAACTCGTAGGCGCGTCTGACTTTGTACAGCACGTCCTCGTCGTTGCACGGAGGCGCTTCCGCGGAAAAGGCGTTAGGACAAGAGATCGCCCAGGAGATGCCGAGGGCGCAGACGGAGGAGAGCATGCGGCAAGCATGTCTTCGACTTATCACTGTGGCCTCATGAGCGAACCTTTGCCAATGGCCGCCTTGCCTGATTGAGAGCCGCTTGGAGGCGGAGTCGCGACTTTGAACTCAACGGCGTTGCTCCAGCCGGACTGGTTGGGAGCGGAGATCTGCGCGCTGATTCGCCAGTTGCCGGGTGAGGACGGAAAGCCGCCTACGCCGAATCCGGTGTAGCCTCCCGCGGACTGAGCTTGAGGCGCTCCGACCGGGATCGTCTTGTGCGCCACCCAGGTCCCCTGGGCATTTTTCACTTCGAGCTTGACCATGTAGGTGGTGACGGTCCATCCCACGGGCGGACCCAACTTGATCGGAATCGGATTGCCGGACAGAAATACTTGTCCGGCGGCCGGTCTCAGGATCGACGGAGCCACTCCCGCGCTGTACGACAAGCCCGGTGTCTGGCGTGCTCCTTGAGCGAGCTGCTCTTGCTTTCGGTATGCCGCCCAGGCCTTGGCAATCGCTTCATTACCTTCGCTCGAGTGGCGGACGGCGGCCGCGCTGTAGGGCTTTTTGAAATGTGCAATCATGGAGAAAATCTCGTTCAAGAGGATCCGGGACGCCTCATATCTGGGCCCCGGATAGGCGCTGATCGGCGGGTTGGCGGAAGCCGTCAAGGGCTCGCATTTCACGTCGTTCAGCCAGGGATCCTGTTCGCACCGGAACGATGATTGAAACGTTCCCCAAGGACGCGACGGTTCGCTGATTTTCGGTTCCGGCACCCTGAAGATTTCCGTGGCGACTTTCGACTGCGGCTCGTAATAGCCCTCCGCGATAAAGGGCGCGTCGATCGGCATGAAGTACGGTTGACCTCCCGGACTATCGATGCGCAATCGAGCCACGTGGCAGGTTCCCTGGAAGACATACTGGTGCTTGGTGCCGGTGATGTGAGCTTTTTGCGGCATCGCTGCCGACCTGACGCACGTCTCTTCATCGATCGGCAGGAGAGTCCCGCACGAACTCGTCAGCAGGAGACAGAGCGCCAGGCTGCAACTAGGGATATATTTCACGACGTGCTTCCTTTCTTGTGGAGCCGTGCCCACATCGCCTCTGATGCTTCGCCTGTCCCTCGTCAGTTCCCAAGGAGCGTGGTGCTACCGGTGACGATGTCTCCGATCACCGACGTTCCGACGACCACGCCCCCCTGCACGGTCCCGATGACTTGCCCCGGGCGGATCTGTACCCGGTTTCCTACCGTGGCGAGCGGCATGCCGCCTCCGTTGAATTTGACGACCCCTCCTTTCAGATCCAGCGACCCCCCGGCTTCCAGAGCGGCGGAGCTTCCCGATCTGATTGTGGTTGTCATGGACGCGCGGGCATCGAGAGAGGTCCCGGCAGCGATGGTGACGCTCTTGGTCGATTGCAGCGTCAACGCTTCCGACGTCACGATCGTCAACGTCGGGGCTTGAAGCGTCACCCCGCCTGGCGTCAGCTTGATGACCGATTGTAGGGCGGCAAGTTGAGCGGTCAGCAGTTCGACTTGCTGCTGCAATTTCGCCAATCGCATATCCGTGGCCGACATGGACCCTTCGGCCTGGAGCCCTTGCCTCACTCCGGTGTTCGGCACGGCGCGTTCCTGTATGTCATCTGCCGCATGGGCAGGTATCACCAGAAGTAGAGCCACCATCAACAACCATTGTGTCCTGACGCGCATGAAGCCTCCTGTCGATCCTCTGTGTTGGGGCAACGATTCCTTCTGACATATCTGAAGCGCACCCTCGTCCTTCGTCTGCCGCTGAACCAACGCATTGCCCGGAATGGCCGAAGATCGCTGTAGAGTCGGGCAAAACGGGTATGGAACTCCGAGTTGGGGCTGAAGTGGACGAAAGGGGGTGTCGTTCGGAAATACCGGCTTGCCGGATGGAAGGGCAGATCGTCTCGTGAGAGGAAACAGATCGGATTCGAGCACGCTGAGCCTCGCCCGCCTGGAGCAATGCGACCGGACTTTATCTCCGTCAGCGGCGGATTCCAGCCAATCGGGAATCCGCCGCTCCTTGACCGTCAGTCGGTGTATCGAAGCCTAAGGTTCATAATCCCTTCGCGCGGCGCGTGATTCGTCTTTGTGGGTTCCGAACGAGAGAACGGCCTATTTGACGCCTCCGCGGACGGCCTCCGTCCACGATTTCGCGGCCTTCGCATCGCTCGTTGCCGGTTTTGTACACTTTTTGCCCCGGACCCCATAGCTGATGGTGTCGGTCCGGATAGGGCAGGTCCCGAACGGGGTGCCGAACTGCACGATGCCTTCGATCACCGTCAGGATGCTTTGTCCGTCTTCTTGGACCTTCAAATTGAATTCCGTCTCCTTGACGGAAGCGGTCGCCACCGGCGTTTCTACCTCGAACCGCTTCGGGCCGCCGGCGGTCTTGGCCCATACCTCTCCCTGCTTCAACCGTAGGATCCGCACGGTGGGCTTGTCCTTCTCCCAACGAGACAAGAGCTTGAAAGACGTGTCTTCGTTGAGCGCCACCTCGATGCCTTCGGAGAACGTGATGAGCGCCTGACTGCTGGCATCGGTCTTGAGGACGTCGCCTTCGTACAGGGGGATATTGCCCTTGCCCTGCAACCGCTGCTGTACGCCGTCGGTCCGGACGATCACCAAGGTGCCGACGGCATTGGTGGCAGTTCCGATGGGGATGTTGTCGGCGGCAGCCTGCGGGATCGGAGTCAGGTTGAGAAGGGCGAGGAGCGGAACTGCGAGCAACACGTGTCGTAGAATCATCATGGTCGTGAACTCCTTCAGTCCTTGGTCTGTATCCGGGTCGGTTGAGATGCCGGTCGTTATCGGGACACCACGACCCTGATCGGTTTTCGTCCGACCGGCACCGTAGCCAGCGTTTGTCCCGTTCCCGTGTCGATGACGCGGATTTCGTTGCCCTTGTCGTGCGCGACGAACAGACGCGTGCCTTCCGGGTTGGACCAGATGCCGTTCGGGCCTTCGCCGACGGCGATTTCATCCACGACTTTGAGTTCCTTGGGATCGCCGCCGAGACCCACGACTTTGTTCTGACTGCCGACGGTGATGTAGGCCAACGGACCGGCCGTTCCCTTATAGGCAAAGGCGATCTGTTGCGGTTTGTCGCCCACGGTGAACGTGCCGACCTTCTCGTGGCTTTCGGGGTCGAGGACATAGACGTCGTTCTGTCCGGTGTTCACGCCCCAGATGTGCCCGTCGCGGCTTACGACCAGGAAATGCGGATTGGCCCCTACGGGAATGGTTTTGACGATCTGGTGCGATGCGGTGTCGATAACGCCGACGGTCTTTTCCCCCTGAGAACTGACGAAGGCGAAGCGGCCGTCGTGCGAAAAGGTCAATCCGGTCGGGCCTTTGCCGACGGGGATCGTGCCGAGAATTCTGAAGGTGACGGTATCCACGATGGAGATCGTGTTTTCGCCGATGTTGGCCACCCAGAGTTGCCCGTCGTCGTTGCTGAGCGCGACGACATGGCACCGCTCGCCCGTATAGATCGAGGCGATGGTTTCCCGTTTCGCCGTGTCGATGACGGAGACGCGGCCGGACGCCAGATTCGTGGCGTACAGACGTCGGCCGTCCCGGCTCACGGCCAAGTCGTGCGTCGAATGGTTAAGCGCGGGGATCGTGCCGACCGATTGGAAAGTATTGGCATCGATGACGCTCACATCGTTGCTGCTCTCATTTGCCACATAGATGCGTGCAGGAACCGAGGCTGACGGGGCGCTTGAGGAAGCCTGTGACGCCGGCATGTCGTATGAGCCGATCTTCACCGGCTCGAATGCCCCGCTGCATCCGCCCAGAGCCAGAATCGCGGACCAGGCCGTCGCTGTGATGTACCGCAGATACCTCATAAAGCCTCCATGAATAATGATGATGACTCGACGGTCGTGATTACCGAACATGACCGAGGACCAATTGACCTTCGACTTCCCCTTTCTTGATCGGGTGCTGGTTTTGTCCCGTGACCTCCGGAACCTTTTTCGCCACGTATCCGTAGACCTCGTCCACCGTTACGATGCCGTCCTTATCGGCGTCGGCCTTGCCGTGCAAACCTTCGAGGAGATAGTAGGTGAAGACTCCGTGGCCGAGATCTTCACGCTCCTCGCTCACCTCGCTGGCCTTGCTGGCGCTCAGGACGATGCGGCCCTTGCCTTTGGACAGCCGGGAGAGAAAATTCTCGGACACGACGGCGCGGCGCGAAGCGGTGGCGAACGTGCGGCCGGCGGTCGCTCCGCTGTAGCAGGAATCGCTGATGAAGATGATGCGTTCGGGGGTCAGGCGTTGGAAAATCGTTTCGATCTCCCTCATCGGCAGGCCGGTCGTATAGAGATCACGCGGGTCCGCATCGTAGGGCACGATGTATTTTTCCAATCCGTCGTCGTCGCCGGCCGAGGAGTCGGCCTCCGGCGCCCCGTGGCCCGCATAGTAGACGATGATCGTGTCTTTTTCTCCCGCCTTGCGTCTGAGATCCGTGCCCAGCGTGCGCTTCAGGTTCATCAACGTGGCCTGCTCGTTCAACAGCAGGGTGGTCTGTTCTTTCGGAATGCCGATGTGATTGGCCAAGTAGTCATGAAAGGCCAGCGCATCCTTGTCGGCATAGCGGAGCGGCTGGACGCCTTTATAATTGGAGATGCCGATGACGACCGCCCAGATTTTTCCCCGATCGACGACTCGGGTGACGTGGAGCGTACGGCTGGCCGAGAGATTGTCCCGATCGACGGCGGTCACGACGATCTGATTCTTACCTTCCTGCAGCGCCAACCGCTCGGAGAATTCGACGTTGGTCTGGATGTCCGATCCGCCCGGTTTCACCGCGATGCCACGGCTGTCCCGCTGGGTCACGAGGTGGCCGTTGAGTCGGATCTCCACCCGTGCCACGCCTTTTTCACTGGCCGCGGCGCCGGCGAGATTGATCCGTTCGACTCCGACCTCCGTGCCGTCGGAAGGCGTCGCCATGGCGATGACCGGCGGCGCATTCTGATAGAGCTTGACGACCGGCGTGCCTGAGATCGTCGGGATGGGCATCTCTCCCTTCACCGGTTGCTGCGATTCGATGACGTCCGCCTTGGCGATCCAGCCGATCTCTTTCGGGGAAATCTGTATGCGGTACCAATCGCCCAATTCGCCGGTGACCGCCAGACCCTGATCCTTTGCCGCAGACGCGATGACGGAGGCCTCCGTCCCGGCTCCGCTGTGAATCTTGGCGGACTGGGTGCCGACGGAAACCAGTTTATTGGTGGCGACGATCTGCGGAGCGGCCTTGTGGTCGACCGCGACCTTCATGGTGTCGTCCAGCGTCGTGTGGAGGCCTCGCTCCTTGATGAACAGGCGGATGGGAATCTGGTCTTCGCGGATGTCGCGCCCGACGAACAGATTGACGGTGGCATGTTTGGCTTCATCCGGCTTGAGCAGGCCGAAGTCCACTTGACTCTTGCTCAGCTTGAGGCTTGGATTTGGCGGGATGGAAATATCCACGGAGGTGTTCTGCGCCTGGACGGCTCCGACGTTTTTGACGGTGACGAGCAGGTCGACCGCCTCGCCCCGCTGCAGGCGCCCATCGCCGTTTCCCACCGAGTTGCCGCTGCCGTCGTCGATGATCTGCAGGGTATAGGCGAAGCGCGGACGCGGCAGGCCTTTGAGCGCAAGGACGGCCTTCAGGTTTTCCGGCACGAAGCCGTTGTACTCCTCGAATTCCACGCGAACGGGAACACTGCCGTCGGGTCGATCGGCCGGGACTTTGATCGTCACGACATCCTCGGCGCTCTGTCCTCCCTCTATCTTGCCGAGATAGAAGAGATGCCCGTCGAGAGCCGGATCGTCGCTTTTGATGCGGGCTTGAAACCGATAGAGCGGTCCCTTCCCTGTGTTTCGCACGGCCAGCGTCAACGTCACTTCACTGCCGGCCTTCGCTTCCATCGGTCTGATTGCGAGGTCCGCTTCGGCCAACGGGGGCGGGGAGGGGGGCGTGCCGACTTCGTTGCCGCGCCGCTGGACCTTTTCCGACAGTTGCGCGCTCAGCGTCGGCGGCGTCGGCGGCTGCAGCCGGACGCTGCGGTCCCGGCCGCCGGAGGCGACCAGAGACCCGTCGGGTGACATGGCTAACGACCAGACCGGCCCCTTGTGGCCTCCCAGCGTATGGCGTTCGTTGCCTGACGCCACGTCCCAGACGCGTACGGTTCCGTCTGCCCCGGCCGACACCAGGGCGCGGCCGTCCGAGGAGAATACGATCGCGTAGACTTCGCCTTTGTGTCCGGTGAGTGTGAGATGCTCCTGGCCGCTCTCGAGGTCCCACAGACGGATCGAGCCGTCGGCCGAGGCGCTGGCCAGCCATTGGCTGTTGGGGTGAAACGCGAGGCTGTGAACGGCGCCGCCATGGCCCGAGAGCGCTTGCCGCTGCCGGCCGGTCGCCAGGTCCCAGAGGTGGACCTGCATGTCGCTGCTACCGGTCGCGAGCGTCTTGCCGTCCGGTGAAAACTGCAGGGCGAACACCACGCCGAATTGCCCGCGCACGGACTTCAATTCTTTTCCGGTGGCCGCCTCCCACAAGCGGAAGCTCCGGTCATTTCCGCCGGAGGCGATCGTCTTTCCATCCGCGGAGAAGGTGATGGCGCGGATCGCGCCGAATGTCGATGTGACGGCGTGCAGTTCGCGCCCGGATGCGACGTCCCAGATGCGGATCGACGTATCGGCGCTTCCGGATGCGAGCTGGGCACCGTCAGGTGAGAAAGCCAGAGCATGAACGGCACCCAGATGTCCGCGCAGGACGCGAACATCTCTGCCGGTATCCGGATCCCAGAGACGAATGGTTTGATCGGTCCCGGCCGAGGCGATGAGTCGGCCGTCGGGTGAGAAGGCCACGGCGAGCACTTCGTTGCTGTGCCCATTGAGCAGCCGGGTCGCCTGTTCCAACGCGGATGAAACGAAAGGGAATCCGGCGAGTCCGCAGGCGAAGAGCCCGGCACAGATGTATCGGCACATGACGCGGATTTTGCCCCGTCCGCTCACGGCGCTCTCCCTCTAGCCTGCACTACAGAGACGGCTACTTATGACATGATGCGGTAACGATTTTTGAACGAGCCTTGTTTCCCCTTAGTCGACCACAATCTTCAATGGGTTCAGGCGGTCGCTAGTCTAGGGATAGCCCTTGCGGGAAGTCAATGTAGAGAGACGGTCCCATACCAAAGATGGGGCGTTGGAAGAATAAGGAGAAACGAGAGGATGAGGTGATTCAGACGTTAGGCTGCTCGAACTTTGCGCATGAACTTGGTGTAGCAGCCGGGACAGTAGGTATGCGTGAACAGGCACTCGCGAGGATCGATTTGGTGCGTCTTCTCGTAGAGCCGGGACGTTACCCAGCGCTCAGGAGCGGCCGGGCTCTGGGATTCAATGCGAATCAGCCCACACATGCAACAGACGGGAAGCAATGATTTTCCCCTGGTGCGGCTCTCGGTTTGTTCTTGCTGAGTATGATGAGTCATGGTGGCAAGATTGACGCTCATGAATGACTTACTCTACCAGGTCGCGATTGTCCTTGAAAAGTCTGGAGGAGGAAAAAATGAAAAAAATTTGTGGCCCTAGGATCTCCCCTAGGCGATCTGAAAAAATACTAGGAATGACTGTGAAAATTACTAGGTCTGCCTTCTCGCCGTACCCGGCTCGAAGTTGGATCACAATGCGCCGAGACTTTATTGGGGAAGAATCCAGATGTGACGAAATACGACGGGGTCTCCGTGACCTTGAAGATACAGCACATCAGGCAGCGGCCCTTCCGCCGCGCGTCCGGGAGTGCCGTGGGGTAGTTCGAGGTTTTCGTGAATCACCACGGCGTTATGGCGGATTGTCACGCGGGCGTTCCGTTGCTTCTTTCCTTCATGATTGAAACGCGCGGCGGTGAAGTCGATATCGTAGGTTTGCCACGTCAGCGGTGGAAAGCTCATGTTGATCGACGGGGCGGCGATGCTATAGATGCCGCCGCATGCGTCGTACCCGGTCTCGAAGCCGAATGAATCAAGAATCTGCAGTTCGTATCGATTCTGGAGATAGACACCGCTGTTGCCGCGACCTTGTCCTCTCGCCTCCGGCTTGAAAGGAACGCGAAACTCCACATGCAGCCGATGATCGCCGAAGGTCCGTCGGCTTGCCACGTCCGCCGCCAGAAGATCCTGCATCACGATCTTCCCATTCGTAAAGGCTTCGGCGGTGCGGCCATCGAATAGAACGATCGCGCCTGGAGGCGGCGTACTTCCCAGGGTGGAACTCTTCCGTTCAATCCGTTTCAAGGTTCCTAGTTGCGACTGGTCTGGACCGGACAGGGTCAGGAGTCCCTGCGTGATGCTTGCATGCCAGGACTCTACCTGAAATCTCGTCCCATCTTCACCGGAAGTTCCATCAGCCTCCATTTTTCTGTCGCCTGGTTGCCAGCCTTGTCCTGGAAGTCCGCCGGAAAAGAGCGTCAGATGAAACCGTTTTTGTCCCAAGGCTGTGACCTGTGCACCCCAGTGGAGGAGGTTCGACTCCACTGAGACGTCCCCGAGATATTCGCCCTGAATTCCAAAATCAGGCCCGGCATGGGCTGGATCTGTGAATACACCAGGACGTTCCTGTGCTCGTCCGCATGTCGGAGCCACTAATAGCAGGCAGAGTACGAAGGCTTTTTCCCACCAGGTACGCATAGGCTCCTCTTGGTCACTCGATGGTAGCGAAGCGATGCTGACTGCGCAAGACGGTTCCAAGCCGGGGGGCATGTGGCTCGACGGTCCGGCCTGGTTTGAGGTCCTCCGCCCACTGTTCCGATTACACACTGATCCGTTTCCAATCGGTTTGACAGGATATCTGATAGAGGGATATCTTCAGATGGAGAGAGGTATGCCGTGCTTGCCCGTCTCATCGCGGCTGTATCGTTGACCGGTATCGCCGTCCTCTTCAAACGCTTAGTGACACGGAAGCGTCGCCCTTTGCCCTATCGCAAAGCGGAATCTGATTGGCCTCGCCATAGCTACCGAGACCCCTCGTCGCGCTCCTAGGTTGTCTCCAGTCTTCCTAGATATAAATGGGGTATTCCCACCCATTTTCCACTGATTCCTCTTTCATGAAATGTCTGTAAGGCTTTGTTCTTGCTGGCCTATTCAGGTCGATGGACTTTGGGATTGGTACGGCAAACCGGGGAGGGGTAGGACCTTCGAGATCCTCACCTGGCCGATACGCCAGGTGCATGACTGTCTTATTGGAAGTACTGTGGGAATCAGGTAGGAGAGAATGCCCGATCCTCGCAGTCACACAAGAATTCCGGTACGGGTTTCAGGCTGTTTTGCGTATGGATCCGGCGGTTGGATCGATGGAATCGTCGTGGATCTGTCCGCTGCGGGCTGTTGCCTTGAGACCAGGACCAGGATTCAGCCGCCCAGTTTTCTGCAATTGATCCTGACCGCATCCGCAGAGGACCTGCCGATCAGCATCGACCTGGCCGTCGTGCGCTGGGTCAAGGAAGGAAAGATCGGAGTTCGGTTCTTGAGTCTGCAGGCCGAACAGCACAAACGTCTCCACTGCCTGCTCGTCGGAGACAGGCACACCCACGACATACCCTGCCTCTCTCGAATGCCGGAGACGGCAAGACTTTCTGCTGAGAATGTATAAAGAGCCTGTCGCTAGGCCTCGACGCTCACCGTCTTGATGGCCGCCTTCACTTTCGCAGCCATTTCAGGTGGAATCGCCGTGAGTTTGTGGCACAGTTTGGCGTGTTCGCCGGTCAGCCGCAGGACCTCGTCCTCCGTTTCAGCCCGCACCTGAAACGCACATCCCCCTTTCGGGTCGACATCCAAACAACCGAGTTGCTTGTAGGGTTTTGAAGCCATGGCGCCTCCTATTGAAAAGCCGTGGAAGGTCTCGCTCCGGTGCCAGTATGAATCATCGGCTTCATCGCCGGCAATAGGTATGAATGGTCGTCACCTGAGCGCTATTCGCCTAGTGTTCCCGCACTCGATATTCCAAGATCAGAAAGACGTCTGCCAGTTCCCCAAGATCATGCTGTTTTGAATCGCCTGGCGAGACGCTCAACAGACAGGGATTGTCGTCCAGCGGAAATTCCAACGTCCAACGATCGATTGGACGGAGCGAGAGATGGCACACACTCGGGCCAATCAGGCGGTCTTCGATCGGGCATTGGCCTAGCATTGATAGAGTAGAAATAGATAACAGTATAGATGAAGAGTGTACTTGCAAGATATTGATTATGTGGTGATTATGTAATTCGTGTAACGATCAAATAATGGATGCAGCTCTCTCATGTATCTGAGATATGAAATTTACCGATACACCGCGAGACTGGGTTCATTTCGGTGTATAGTTCGCGGGACGAACGAGTCTCATCGAGCATAGAGGATATCCGTGGCGAAGACCGGGCCGAGTGATCCTTCCCGTGATCAGACCCGCATCAACGTCAAAGCGTTCGAACAAATCGACGAGGCCGCGAACGTCCAGGATTACATCCGCATCCTCGACGTCTTTGACTCCCTCGATGGAATTCAGCGACTCAAGAAGGCCGCGATCGACCGGTGCCGAATCAGGCCGGGCCTCTCGGTACTGGACAACGGCTGCGGGATCGGACTGGAGACAATCAGACTGGCCCGCCTCGTGGCTCCCTCGGGCAAGGTCACTGGTCTCGACTACAGCCTGAAGTTTTTGGACGAAGCACGGCGGCGAGCCTCTCGTCTCGAGCTTCCGGCGACGTACCAGCAGGGAGACGCCCAGCAACTGCCGTTCTCGAGTCGGACTTTTGATGTTTCGAGAAGCGAACGCCTATTTCCCTATCTCATCGATCCGAAGCAAGCCCTGACCGAATTGATCCGCGTGACAAAGCCGGGCGGATTCGTCTCTCTGATCGAGCCGGATTTCGAGACGGTGACGATCAATCTGAGCGATCGAGGTCTGGTACGAAAGGTTCTGCACTTCGACTGTGATCACCATACCAAGAACGGATGGATCGGCCGCGAACTGCCCAGGCTGTTCAAGTCTTGCGGATTGATCGATGTGGCGGTCGAAGCCGACGTCGTCGTGTTCGAACCCGCCGGTTTCAGCCCGTACTTTGTGGAGATCGGCCGAGCTGCCGCGCAGAATCAGGTCATCACGGCACAGGAGTTGACGGGCTGGGAGGAGGAGATCCGTCAGTTGCTCGCCGCCAACGAGTTGTTCGCCACGATCAGCTATTTCATGGTCGCCGGCAAAGTACGCGAAGGATGAGAGTCGAGCGGCTGTGCTACCGTCAGATAGAGATGCCCCGCTTTGAACCGACTCTCCTCGTCGCCAACGATCCGATAAGTGGTTCGGCCTCAGTGCAATGTCGGACGTCTGGGAATCGAGTTCGGGTCGGATTTTTCGAAAGAGACGACTCCGTCGAGCAACAAGAAGATGGCAAGGAGGAGCAGGAGAATCCCGCCGATTCCCCAGCCGTGCGGAGTAAACCACCACGGGTCTTTCGTGGTGGACGCCAACCCACCGAAAAATCCACAGAGCGTGCCTAACCCTGCCGCAATTCTCGCGATCATGGTACGCTTGGCACCAGCTTCCATAACTTACCTCCCAAAGCAGTGAATGAGATGAGATTCAGCAGGCTGGCCTATCGTCGGACTTCTGGAACAGCAGTGTCAAGACTAAGGGGGGAAGAATCCCGGCAATACCGCGAGGCCCTTGTTGGAGTTCATTCCGTTTCATAGAATGACGTGGATTATTCCACATGCTGAAGGTTCATCGTGTTGCTGAAGCTTTTCCTGTTCAGTGTCCTGGGGATCGCGACCGTATCTGATATCGGCAGGGCTGGGGATCTGGGATCTATGCCGAAGGACCTTGATGCTCAATCCGAGCAGTTGCCCCCAACGGAGCTGGAGCAAGTCGTGGCCTTGTGCGCCAAACAAATTCACAACGAATCAGCATCATCCAAGTTTGATGCGTATGTGCAGCGAGGCGTTGTGGAGAGCTTCGGGACGGATCAGGAGCGGTTTAGATTCAGAAAGTGCATGGCCCAACGTGAGCACCCCCTTGGGCCAAGTCTGCATGAGAAGAAATGACAGGGGAGAAGTCCTCAACTTTCTAGATGCTAGAAGAGCAGGGTGAGTCCGGCGGTCAGTCCATGTCGGAGAGATTGAAACTGCGTGAGGGGAAAGGACTGGCTCGAATCGTTCACCGGATAGACGGTGAGATTGCCGCTGATAAGCTGATTCCAGAATACGCGGTACCCCACCTCGGCAGCGAAATTCTTCATGAACTGAAACCGAAGCCCCACGTCGGCATCGGCCCCGATGCCGTAGCCGGTCATGGCGAAGCTCGGATTTTGCTGTAAGTCTGGCCGCAGATGATGCTGGTCCTTATTGTCCAGATAGCTGGCTGGAATAAACACCGCGGTACCGTGGATGCTGATGCGGCGGGTAATGCGATATTCGGAAGTGGCACCGATTCGAAGTGAGTGCCAGGAGGTGGTATTGGTGATGACGGTCTGTCCTTGATTGGTGCTCGTGCCGGGAGGCAAGCAGGTCAGGCCTGGAATTGCGGCAGGATTACAGGAAATCTGCGCCACTCCGACCGCTTCATATTCCGTGTGCCAGTATTGATAGCCACCGAAGACGTCGAAATAGCCCCTGTGGTGAGCGAACTCCGTGACACGCCCGCCTAAATCCGCGTTCACGTACCACATATTGTTGCCGTTGATGTTGCTCTGCGTGCTCGAAAAGAGCTGCTGCCCCGCTCCATAGTCGTCGTCGGTCAGGCGGCCGCCGCCGATGTTTGCGAATCCGACGTTGAGCTTCGTGAAGACCTTGGGAGAGAACCAGAATTTCCCGGCAACGTCGATCACGTTCGTGCCGACGTCTTTATAATCCAGTTTCGACGTGGGATTCCCGAGACCCGGCACCGAAGAGGCATTGTGGGCCCACTTGGTTTCTCCGACGCTGATCCATGTGCCGATGGTGATTTCGGTCGGAGGCCGCCGAGCCTCGTCTTCAGGTTCTTGAGCCAGGACGGGACTTATCAGGGAGACGCAGGTCAAGGCGGTCGCCAGGACCATCCTGCCGGCCGGGAAGCTCAGCTTCATCGCCTCGCTCCGCCCCGCTGGATGATGACCGTATCCACACATCGTTCGACCGCATCAGGCATGATCCGCTGACAGGACGAACGGATGTCTTCGAGGACGAAATGACGTTGCAGGTAGGCGGTCAGCCAGACCAGCCAACTGCCGAGAGCGAAGGCTACGACGATGCCGACTGTCCATCGAATGACCGTCCCAATAGCTCCGGTCGTTCCGGAAGGGGACCGGGACGGTTCCTCGCTCATCCGGCCTTTTTTCACCGCCTGTTCAACCGCTTGTTCGACCGATGGCTCGACCACCTGAAGATTCGGCATAGCCAGTCCTCACGAATGAGCGTCCAATGAGCACATTGAGAGCCAGTGCTTCATCCTACTGGAGCGGGTGGATTCTGGATAGAGTTTTTTCCGAATGGAGCGGCGGCTTCTGCTCCCTTGACCCATCGGGGTAGAGCCCTGTATAACCGCACACTGCCGCCGTCAGTGCGTGACTAATGGTCACGTACCTCTCCGCGATGCGCCCGTAGCTCAATGGATAGAGCACCAGACTACGGATCTGGGGGTTACAGGTTCAAGTCCTGTCGGGCGCACCACTTTACGCGCACTTAGAGAAGCTCCCTCACACGCCCCGTCGGTCAGTTGCGCCGGGGTTGCGTTTCGGCCTTCAAAGTCGAGAGAATCCAGCCCGTCTACTAGCCCGCGGTTACGATTCGGGAAGAGATGCCCGTAGGTGTCCATCGTCATGGTGATCGACGCATGCCCGAGTTGCTCTTGGATGTACTTCGGGTATGCGCCTTGTTCGATGAGTTGAGAGGCGAATGTATGCCGAAGGTCATGCAACCGGACTTTCCGAATCCCCGAAGCCTTCAACGTCTCGCGCCACAGCTTGTCTAGGTTGTGCTCGTCCCATCTGAAGCCACGCGGGGAACGAAAGACCGGCGCGTCAAGCTTCAGGGCCTCTCCGTCTGCCTCGGCTTCCCGCTCATGCTCCGCCCGCAGCGCGGTCAGTTCCGCACACAAGCCTGCGCTGAGATCGACCCGGCGAGGCTTGCCACTTTTTGGAGGCCCGACGACCCCACGGACGACCGCCCGGCGGACGAGTAACGACCGGCCGGCTAGGTCAATGTCTCCCCACTGGAGGCCAATCAATTCACCCCGCCGGAGTCCGGTACGGACCGCACAGAAGAGAAGGGGAGAGATTAATGGGGTCTTCGCTTTCGCCGTGTCGAGCAGGGTTGCTGTTTCCTGCCGGGTTAGCGGGTGAATGTCTTTCGCAGACCCCTTCGTATGCTTCAAGAGCTTGCCGAGCTTCGCAGCTGGGTTCTTTGATACCAAGCCGTCATCCTCTGCTTGCGTAAAAGCCGCACGCAGCGGAGCTAGGTAATTCCGTATCGTGGCCCTCGATTTCCCGGCTTCTGTGTACTTGGCGATTATCTGCCGAACATGGGCCACTGTTAGTGCGTCGAGCGGCAACGTCCCAAACTCGGGGAGTAGGATATGCTCGATACACCATGAGTACTCCGCATAGGTCGAAGGCTTGCAATTGACCTGTGCATGTTCCTTGAGCCAGGCCTTCAGGTAGCTCCCGACTGTCGCAAGGTCCGCCTTCGGCTCAGGTTGCGGCGGCTCATCAAACGCAGCTTGACCCAGTGCAAGGCGGGCTTGAATCAACCGGGCGGCATCCTTCGCCGCTTTCTTTCCCGCCTCGCCGGGGCCAACCCGTTTCGCCTTCCGTTGCTTGTTGTGATGGATAAAGATCCACCACGCTCCGTCGCGTTCACGGATACGGACGCCCATGGTTACTTCTCCAGACTTTCTTCTAGGTGCGCCAGGTCTTCGAGGTCAGAAATAATTTCTTCGACAAGCCCGATAAGTACGTCATTGCCCATCCTGTAGTACAAGTGCCGAAAGTATGCAATGACCGTGAACGTCGGGACGCCCGCAGTCAGTAACTCGTCTTTTGCCTGGACAAGTGCACGGCGAGAGATGGCGTCCAGCGGTCCGGCGCCTAGGAAATGGTCCCAATATTTTCCGAAATCCACGCGGGTAATGAACTCGCTCGGGGTGGCAGTTGGCATACTCATTTATCGCCTCCTATTGAGTCAGCGAAATTGCTGACAGCCATGATGTAACATCAGTTACCTAGTTTAGTCAAGAGTCATTGGTAATATATTTAAGTCTTGATACTCTGCGTAGCATACGGCATCATGTCACATAGTCACCGCAGCTATGGACCATGCGGTAGTCAGAAGGGAACGATATGAAACGGCCTAAAGGTACAGCGACGGACGCCCCAGACACCATTTCCTTGAACCTCCGGGCCATGCCCCTTGACCTCGTGTCCCGGCTGAAAGCCGCAGCGGCGCTATCAACTCCCCCCGTCACTATGCGGCAGTATGTAATCGATCTCCTTCAGGACCATCTAGGGGCCCTGGAGCGAAAGGGTGTTCTGCCGAAGAAGTAACCCTCTGCCTCGCTGTGACTTCCTCTGCTAATGCCCCCCGGATTGCCATAATCGGACCGGCCCAGTTGCCCGGCCACGGCTGACGGAACAATCGAGCCGATCGGTACCACGGGCTATCTGTCCGTCCTTCAAACCATCGCCAGTCGGCCGCATAGGGCAAGAGAATCCAAACGGGTTTGCCCATCGACCCGGCGAGATGGGCCACGGCGGTATCTACTGTGACGACTAGATCTAGCTGGCTAAGCGCCGATGCCGTGTCGGCGAAGTCCTGTAGCTGCGGACTCAGGTTATGAAACAGCCCCGTCATGCCGTACCGGCGAAGGTCTTGGACTGCGGGCCCGACCTGAAGGCTGAACCATTTCGTCCCCGAGGTTCTAACAAGCGGGGAGAGCGTCTCTAAGGGAATGGCCCGCCTGCGTTCATGAGCCGTGTTGACTTGCCCAGACCACACAAGCCCGGCCTTGAACCCGTCCGCCTTTGGCATAGTAACGTGGGCCCCCGAAGGAACAGACAGGTACGCTTCCGTAAGAATCGTTTCCAGTGTGGTGCCGAAGTGATACGGCAGACTCCCGACGGGGACATGCCGGTCTATTTGCCCGACATTCCCAAGCGCGTCATAGGTCTGCACGACTGTAACGCCGGGGAGCGTTCGGAACAGCCGAGCTAATGCCGGGGGACATAGGACAAAGACCCGCCCAGCGCGTTGAGCGAGGAGGGGAGCGTAGCGAATGAACTGGAGCGCGTCCCCGTAGCCTTGCTCTGTCCAAACAAGGACCGTCTTGCCGTTGAGATCGTCGCCGGTCCAGTGGGGAATACCAGACAGCCGCAACAAGACTGCCGGGTCATACTGCCGAGCCTCATAGGCGGCGAACCCCGCTGGGCAGTCTCCGGCCCGGAGCAAGGCGAAGGCCGCGGCCGAGAGACAGGTACGACTATCGGGCTGAAGGGCAAGGGCCTTCCTGAAGCAGGCCAACGCTGCGCCGGTCTCGCCCAGGTGATACAAGGCTGTCCCCCGAGTGTGAAGCATTGAGGCGTCACGGGGATTCAGCATGAGCCCGGTTGTCGTATGCGCCACGGCGGCGAGGTCGTGTCCTTCCGTGTGACTCACAGCCGCCAGGGCGTGGTGCAGTTCCGACACATGGGGAGCGATCTGAGATGCACGGCGCCATGTCAGCCGAGCGAGCCACAACCAGCCCCGGCCATAGACCCACTGGCCGACCCGGTACAAGACATAGGCGGCCAGGACCTTGAGCCTATCCGCGAAGCGGGCAGGGCGCCGGATCTTCCCTGGCTGTCCCAGGATACCCAGGACTGACAGAACATTATGTTGTACTTCAGCTATCATCCCGGGACACTCATAGATTCCGTCGTCCTCCTTTTAAGGCTTGGCCTAGACCTGGCCGTCGGATTCCTGGCAGTCTTCCCTATTTGACATGCGGCCGACTGCGGCTAGACGGCCTAGCTTCAGCGGGTTTACCTAGATGTGTTCTAGATCTAGGTCGCTTCGTGCTGGCTTCGTAGCATGGCCTAAACATCACCTTTTACTTTATGTATTGACCGGTTAAGACTGACGAGACCCGGACAACCCTTTTTGAAGGTTTCCGGGCCCGGCTCGCGTGCGTTAGGCCTGCGCTCGTCCTGTTCTAGGCGGCCCGTTTCAATCCCTGGAGTACGTCATCGACCAAAGCATGGAGATTGACAACCGGCGCTTGCCGTCTTGTCAGATAGGCGTCAATATCCCCCGGGCGTATCAAGACTTTGCCCCGGGTCGTTCCCTGATGCACGGGCAACCCGGACCGAATCCAGCGAGTAACCGTCTTGGCTGAGACACTGGCATACTGAGCCGCCCCGTGAATCGTCACATAGCCGACGGGTATCTGCCCCGGGTGTCGTGTCGTACTAGCCCCCGGGGTGTTGCCCTGGACCGTTGGACCGACTGGACCAGCATTTTTCATCTCTTTCCTTCTCCTCTCTTCTTCTTTTCCTTAGCCACAACAACAATAGAAATGGACCGGTCCATCCGGTCCACAAGCTTTACGTGAGGTTACGCAATGCTTTGGCCCCTGTCGGGGCCTACTTCGCTCAGCCATGAGCTTCTCGATGCTATCGGCCCCCTATGGTTGGTGGTGATGCCGTGGAAGATATGCGGCCGGGTACCGTCTGCTTTTCGTAGCCGGTCCTCCTTCACCCCGGACAATGACAAAACTTCCTTCCTGAACTTCGTACGGCTGAGGGGCTTGTATCCTCCCCGCTGGGCATCGAGGCGGTAGGCGTCGTACAGGTCCTGGGCTCCAATGCGTGCATGCTTTTCGAGACAACAGCGCTCCTTCAGGAATGCCCGTTCGTGGTTTGCCTGGTCCCGAAACTCTTCGCCCGCGGCCTTCGATTGAGGCGGCTCTATGAATCGGCCCGCGTTATTCAGCGACACGGCCCCCTGAATGGCCCAGTTCAGGACCCCGGGCAGTTCTAGGGACAACCGTGTTTCAAGTTCTGGGTCCTGCTCCTCAGGAGGAATCGAAACGGGGAACGGCAGGACGACAAGCCGCCGCCACAGTCCATTACTCCGATCCGTAAAGGTCGGGCGCTCATTCGTACAAAGAATAATCTTTGCTGTGAACGGCGCGGTAAACGACGTTTTGTACTTCGGCTCAAAGTACATCGCGTCTCCGCCCGTCGCTTGCTTCAGCAAGTCTTCGGCAACCGTGTCCTTCTCCCGTAGCTCCCCGGTGACGTTCACGAGCTTCCCATACGTCCCGACGAGCCCGTGCTTGTCGCCAAACCGGTTCAGCGGCAGGCTACTGGTGTTCTGCGCCCCGACGACACGCCGGAGGATACGCGTCACGACACTCTTGCCATTGCCCCCGGTGCCTTCGAACAAGAAGAACTTCTGGTGTTTCATGTCGAAGGTCAGACAGTACCCAAATATCTGTTGCAGCAATGTCCGGGTCGCGTCATCGGGCAGAATGTGTTCCAGAAACTTGAGCCACGCCGGGCATGTCGCGGCTGGGTCGTAGTTAAACGGCAAGGCGCACCGGGTGACGAGTTGGCAGGAATGCGCCTGAAGGTCCGGCAGGTGCCCGACGGAGGCAAGCCGGACGATTCCGTTCTTGAGTACAACAATTCCCGCGTCTCGTACTGGATTCCAGGCGCCGCCGTGGTACTCCGCAGGGAGATCAATATCGGGCATGAGGCACCGGGCGGTCAGCTGATGAATAATGCCCGACACGAATGCCTTGTTGACCCGGTCCCGGTACAGCGTGCCGTTAAAGTAGGTCGTCACGTCGGCCTCTAACGCCTCCGGTGTCAGCGACTCGTAATAGGCCCCGTTGTACCGGAGCCATTCCCCCCGGTGTTTTCTGAGCCAGAGCCCGGCCACCGTCACGAGTCCACGGGCCGTGAGGTACTCGTCTGCCCAGTCCGCGGCGGTGAGCGGACGACTTTGCAGCGGGGCGCCGGTCTCTACCCCGGCCCGGTTTTCGGTATCGTTGCGTATACTCGTCATGCCTTGGATGTCCCTCCTTTGTGTTCCATGTCTCGTTCAGTCCCTTCTGTTCGTTCTCCGGCAACATGTACGCCCCATGCCATAACGGCCTCGTCCCGGCGCATCGTTCGCACGCTGAGGGCGCGGGACACACTGCGGAACTGCGCTGCGGTCAGAAGTCCCGGTTGCTCTCTGAGCCGCTTCCGAAGCTTTGCCCGCGGCGCGTCCGTCACGACCGACGGCGGGGACCAGCCGCAGCTACACGACGCCGGCCCGTTGTGCCAGACGAACCGGTGCATTGGTTCTCGCTTGTTCTGTGCCATGTCCCTTGTTCCCTCCTGCTTCCTTTCGTCCTAGGCGGCCTTGCGTTCCTGGATGTCCGTCCCCTGTGAGGCCTCCGGGTCCTCGTGGCTCCGTTGGCCTCGGTTTCTCTGCCGTTGCCAGAAGTCCCGGCGCTGCATCACAAACCGCTTTTCTTTGTAGCCGGCTACGGCGGTGCCGCACTTCGGGCAAGTACCCGTAGCCAGGTCTACCGCTGCGGCATGACACCACGGACATTCTGCCGTCGTGCTGTACAGGAACGCCGGGTGCTTCTGTCTCCGACGGCGCTTAGCCACGGGTAGGCCCCGAGACTCCGGCCGACGCCCCGGCCTTGCCGCCGATCGGCAACCCGACACGGACGACTGCGTCAAGGTCCTGCTCATTGATCCGGGTTAGTCGGCCGACTTTGAGCCGACGGAGCGAGCCAGTCTTTAACCACTTCCAAATAGTGTCTTCACTGCACGACAACCGTTTCGCGGCTTCTTTGACTGATACAAGTTTGTCCATCGTCTGGCTCCTTAGTTGTTAAGCGGCTATGCCGCCATGCTTGATTGCGGCCCGGTGTGTTCTGACCGAAGCCGAGCTATGCACGGTCTGTCCCTCTGGGAGATTGGCAATATGATTCCCCCAGTCCTTCAAGGCTTGCTGCTCCGTCAATTCGACGAATGCCGGACCGGGCCCGGCCTTGTTTGTCATTGCTCGTCGCCTGGTAATGGCCCAGCGGCCACAGCTACAGGTCCCGGCCTGTGCCTTCTGTGAGAAATGAAACCGGTGGGGGGCTGCTCGTGGTGTCGCCATGGTCTCGAACTCCTTTCGTCGTGTTTTGGTGGTCTATAAGCCCCTGAATCTATTCAGAGTGGTTTTCGCAAATTGCCCCAGGACGCGCCTTTCCTCCGCGCCTGATGTCGGCATCGAATCTCAGAAAGGCCCCCATTCGATTCGTCATACGTCAGCGGTACCGGTCCCCTGATGGGCCCTGCGCATTACCGCTCTACTATAGGAAGAGGCGAGATAAGGGCGGGCCTTATCCGGTATCGAATGACCGGCGGTAACTTTTTCGACGGCAACCTGGAGCTAGCAACGGCGAGACTTCGACTTCGTCTTGTGGCGCCTCGTAGCCCTGCGTTTCGAGGAATACCCGTAGCTGGGCCCGGGCGGATTGGACTAAAAGTTTGACGTACTCAACGGTGCGGCCTACTTGTCGGGCATAGGCCTGCTCAGTTAGGCCGTCCCGGTAGACAGCTTCAAAGGCCCTCCGCTGTTCAGCCGAAAGCCGGGACAGTGCGTCAGCTATGTCCTGTTGCTCGTCACGGGGAGCCTCGGGAACCTTCGGTTCTTCCTCTGAGTCTGTATCCTGACTCGAACACGGCAGAGTATTTCCTATAGCAACAGTGGCGGCCTTCAGCCGACTCCGGGTCGTCGAGCATCTACCAACCGCTCTCCGGTTTTTTACGGCCGTATCATGTAGGCGAAGCCGGACCTCCGCTTTGTCACGTCGGCTCCGTTTCGTTTGCATTGGCAGGTACGCCCGTAGCGCTTCCATTACCAACGATTTTGGATAGGACCTATTGAGTAAGACCCCGTACCAGTCGCTTGGAATATCGTGCAGGCCGGTACTCAGAAGCTTCCATGCTGGAGGAAGAAGCGAATCATCCTGGCCGAGTGCGTCCCACTCTGGAGCGGGGACCGGTTCCAAAGGAGGAAATTGCCCTAGGCGGATGTCCTCGATAATCTGTTCCGGGAAGGCGACGTTATGTTCCGACGTGAACTTAGCCCAATCGAGAAGAAACTTGTCCCCATGGTCAAGAATGCGGTACGTCCTCAGGAATGCATCTTTCCTCTCTAAGAGGGCATTGATACACTCGCCGTCTAAGTACAGCACAACTGCCAAGGCCGGACCCGTTACCCACTTCGCGTACCTGCGTATGATGCGGATTAAGTCGGTACGGAACGCGTCATTCCGTATCAGCAGTCTCCACCTGTTGCAGCGCTCTTGCTTCAATTCCTCGCTAGCCGCCCGTCCGCGTATTGCCATACACCCCTCCCTGAGCGGGAGCGATAACGCGTTAGCAGACGGAGTCAAGAGCGCGGGATGAAATCTCTAGATTTTCTAGATCTAGAGCAGTGCTTCCTAGATCTAGCGCGATCAGATTCTAGTGAGAACCCGTATCCTGCTATCAAATGAGAATATGTATAAAGAGAAATACTTATACTGTAATATTACTGTACGCAATTTATTAAATATGTGATAAAACTATAGACAAAAGTGGCATGTTGCATTTTAATTATTTTTAATGTATTACAAAGGCACGGGTCTAAAAACATAGGAGGAATTATGCTGCAGCACCATGATACTGACCTTGATCGTGCTCTTGATCGATTGTATCTAGATGGAGCGGTCTCAATCCCTTGGGACCATCTGTACATTTGGTTTAATGTTGATAGGCTCAGCAAGGGAGCATACAGAGAGATCAAACAGCGCTGGGAGAAACGCTGTACCTATTACGGATATAAGAAGGCTCCTGCTCTCTCAATACTCCAGGGGAATAATTCCTACCCGTATTTGCTGCGAATCATTCGAGAGCCATTTCAACCAGGAGAAGATCTAGTACGCCTTGACTCGGAAATATAACGGCCGGCCAGAGTTCAGTTGGGAGAGTGAATGGGCTAAAGTCTCGCTGTAAGGCTTGAAAAAATAGGATCACATCGCAGGCGGTGAGCTGGCGGGGTAGGCTCGGCGGCATTCCTGCGGGGGAACATGACAGCCGAGACATTCAGATTTGTGTTAGCACGGCTCGCAGTTTTGATTGCGAAGCAAGACCGGTTGCTCTTACCGACTCGGGTACGTCGGGGAGCAGTTCTTGCCCGTCAGGATGAGAGGGGATTCGCCTACAGTGCTCAAGACTGTTGTGCCCGACATTGGCGGATAAGGCACGCTGACGCCCGAACAGGTCGTCGTCTTCCACGGATGCAATGCCGGCGAGCGATACGTGAGTGTTTACCCGGCCAGCCGTGCCGCCGCCGTTCGGCAGTCAAATCTCGGTTTGGGCCTCCGGATTGATACCCCAGAGATATGCGGTAAGTGTGACCGAAAAAAATCGTCAACCCGCAAGGCGCAGGCCGTGACGAGTCAACTCCTCAACCAGGCGAAGCAAATTGAATCCTTCGAAATACGCCGAGACAAGTATTTTCGATTCCTCGCGGGATTAAGGCTGACGGGAAGGGCACTTCTTGATGCCGGGCTGGCCGTACCGCACACGGGGGCACCAAGACGGCCAAGTGGTGTCCTGAATCCCTCACGGCACCGCCTAGAGGAATATTGAGGAGTTGCCACTTGGTTTCGTTGCTCATACAATGCGCCGAACTAATTAGGTCCAGAACAATAGCGCCCCAATTTCCCTTACATCGGATGAATAGAATGCCAAAAAGGCCAGTTAAATCGGAACTGAATACTCTGAAGAAAGCCTATATTTCCACTCGCGGCCTAATGCTTAGTGGCAGGTCGGAACAATTTTTGAGATCGAGGCGTGCGAAACGATTAGGCGGAAAGATTCAGCTAATATTTACCTCTCCGCCGTTCCCTCTAAATCATAAGAAGAAGTATGGAAATCTCACTGGGGATGCTTATGTTGACTGGTTCGCGAGCTTTGCGAAGCCCTTTAGAAAATTACTAACCAGGGACGGTTCAATCGTTATCGAATTGGGGAATGCTTGGGAAGCCGGAAAACCCGTCATGTCAACGCTTGCCCTTCGTGCACTCTTGGCTTTTCAAGAAAGAGGAGACTTCAACCTTTGTCAACAGTTCATTTGCTATAACCCGGCACGTCTACCAAGTCCTGCTCAGTGGGTGAATGTCGAACGCATCAGGGTAAAAGATTCATATACGCATCTATGGTGGCTGTCGCCGTCAGAACGACCGAAAGCTGATAACAGGCGTGTGCTGAAACAGTATAGTGACTCTATGTTAAGACTGCTCTCTTCTAATAAATACAATTCTGGACATCGGCCTTCTCAACACCGCATAGGGGAAAAATCTTTCCTCAAGAACAATAATGGGGCCATTCCTTCTAACGTGCTGATTCTTTCCAACACTAACTCAACAGATCCTTATTTGAAGTATTGTAGGAAAGAGGGCCTTCCGCTTCATCCTGCGCGCATGCCAACGCAGCTAGCCGAATTTTTCATCAAATTCCTCACAACCCCACGCAACTTAGTCTTTGATCCTTTTGCGGGAAGCAATACAACCGGGGCAGCAGCAGAAACTTTGAAGCGGCGCTGGCTATCCGTTGAAGCAGAGCGTGACTACATTCTTGGGTCTAGGGTGCGTTTCCGAGCCACACGAAGGGGACAAAATGACAAAAGAAGAGCTCTTTGAGGTCTTGCTGACTGCTACAACTATCGGGCAAGTGGAACAGGCACTGGCCGCTTTCGAGGCCGCTAACCTTTCAGATCTTAGCTGGCAGCCCATCGGTGGGAGGGAGAATAACAGAGGGATAATAGAGGTCTCAGCGGACCCGGGCAGGGCACTCGTCGAAAGATTGACCAATGGAATTGATGCAATTCTGGAAATCGAGTGCAACAGCCGCGCTGGGCCAGGAAACATTGCAAGTCCACGAGAAGCGGCATCCGCGTGGCTAAATGTTCCGGAAACAGGGCTAAGCGACATGACACCAGCCCAGAGGCGGGTCTTGGCCCAAAAAGCCGCGATTCGCATACTGCCAGGCGGAAGTCGGGAAACTCGAATAGTTGAAATAATTGACCGTGGAATCGGACTTTCTCCGAGCGAAATGCCAAGCACCATATTGAGTTTGAACGAGAGTAATAAGCTAACGAAACTTTATTTGGCAGGAACTTACGGCCAAGGAGGATCGAGCACATTTGCAGTTAGTCGGTATACATTTATAGCCAGCCGGTCTAGTGAAGAACACATAGGTTTCACTTTGGTACGTTTCGAAGATCTTCCCCCGGACAAATACAAGACCGGTCACTATGTATACTTAGCTCTTGATGGAGGCGTCTTGACGACACGCCTTCCTAACGAAACTTTTCCCAGAGGAACGCACATACGCCACTTTGGCTACGACCTCAGCAACTACGGCTCACCTCTTGGGCCTAATAGCGTTTATGGGATGCTGAACCAGATTCTTTTCGATCCTATTTGCCCCGTGTGGCTTGATGACCGCGTTCATGACTATCGGAGAGTTATTAAAGGTTCCAGGAATGCCTTAAATGGGGCGGTGGATGATGGTGATGCTCAAAGAGGACCTAATTTAGCGCACAGCGTCAGGATGTTTTATGTCTCCCTCGGCGACTTCGGACGTATTGGTATTGAGTATTGGGTTCTAGAAAAACCAACGCAGGGCAATAAAAGACCAACGGCGGCCTTTATTAATCCAAACAAGACAATTATTCTTACCATTAACGGACAGAATCATGCCGAGCTCTCTAGCCTCTTGGTTCGGAAGTTAGCGGAACTACCATACCTATCTCAGCGGTTGATCTGCCATATTGACTGTAACTACCTCTCTGCTCAGGCAAAGCGGCTGCTGTTTGTTTCAAATAGAGAGGATGCCCGTCGAGGATATGTCTCTGACCTTATACAAGAAGAAATCATTAGAGTACTAAAGTCCGATGATGAGCTGACTCGGCTGAATAACGAGGCACGTGAGCAGGGCTTGCAACAACAAGACGATGCGGCTCTTCAACAAATGCGAAGTGAGGTAGCGCGCATACTGAAAATTCAGGGAATAGATTTTACCCAAGGTGTTGGAGGAAAGCCGACAGCGGGGGACTCAGACACAGATAGGCCCACTCCCCCGCCTCGGCCTCGGCCCCGTCCTTCGCCGATAGTCGTTGTGGAGCCCCCTACGTATATCCGTCTCCTATGGGATGAGGAGAAAGAAATTTCCTTCTATCCGGAGCAAAGGAGGTATCTTCGCATAGAGACTGATGCCAACGGCAACTACCATAATCCCAACAATCCGAGCGCTTCTCGGCTGAACTTCATTGTTGAGGGGCCTGGTGTAGCATTCATTGGCTCAACATCGCTTCAAGGCGGCAGACTGCGGGCCATATTCGAAGGTACTGCCGGAGCTGGTGTGGGAATGAACGGGACTATCCGGGTTGAGCTGAGCAGAACAGGGTTACAATCGCTCTCCGACGAGAGAGACTTTTCCATAGTCGCACGCCCCCCCGCTAGGCCAAGTGACAGGCGAATTAGCTTACCGCCGTTCGAGGTTAGGCCCGTTGAAGGCCCAGAGGATGAGAAATGGGCGATGCTTGGCTGGCCCGACCAACCCACGATAATTGCTTCTTCTGCCGATCTGGAAAACGGAGTACTCGTGATTTATTACTCCCGAGTGTTTCCGAAATACGCCTCAACTTTAGCAATGTTCGAACGTCGAGACACTGCTAGCGCGACATCGTTCGACGAGCGTTACAGAATTTGGCTGGCAGCGCACTCACTTCTTTTATATCAGGATCAGCAGAATGCGCTGGTTTCAGAAGGAAGACAACAGCAGTCGGCTGAGGGAATGTCGGAAGAGATGGAGACTCTCGAACGCCAGGAGCGTTGCAGAATGGCAACCTTAGCCGCTATCTTTGCTTCAAGGGAGATACAGTCGCAGTCTCCACCAGATAGTGAATGAATGCTTATCCAACTTAGTACGTTTCCTTCGCATCTTCACGGTGCGGCCCTTTATATAGTGCTCTCTTATGACTGACTTCCACAAAAGAATTTCAGACCAGCTCGTACGCTTAATACAGATAGTTTTTGGCCTAGTGCTTGCTCAAAGCCTACTCTTATATAAAGAAGTCATTCTGCATCCTCTGCATGAGTCGCATTGGATCTCACTGTTAGCCCTTTCTACCGTTTTTATAACAACAATAATGAGTTGGATTGATTGGCACATAACGATGGAGCTACGCCCATACAATTTTGATTACAAGAACGAGCGACGCAGGTCTGAGGAGATACGTCTGGGCGTTGATATGATAACGGTTATTCTTTACGCCTATCTGCTTTTTTCTATCCAAAGTATAGTCAATGGGCCTTCCCAATCAATCGCAGGTTACCTAACGGGGTTTCTTCTAGTATTTATTGCATATCTCTTGTCGGGATTAGCCCGGAGACACGCACATGGGCCTCTTGCGAGCAATCCCGTGCCAATCATAAGATTTGGGGCCATTTATGCTCTTTTACTTATTGTCTACCAAGTAGTCTTCAACAGAATCTCCACTTCCTCATCATCAGGAACGTATGTGCTAAATGCAGTAACAGTCGTCGTAACATTGGCCGTAATGGTTTCATATAGAATTGTACGACGGTCGGCCGGCAAAATGAGACAACAAGAAAAAGACAAGGGATTTAAATTGGGCATTGATATAGACGGCGTACTTGCCAATCAAATCCATGGGGTGTTGCCTCGCATTAAAGCTCGCTCAGGAATTTCTCTTAGATATGATGAAATATCGGAGTGGCGTTTAACTGTTGGAGACAGTGACATAGCGCGCGAGATTGAAGCAGCATTGACGGATGACGAGTATGTTCTAAACATGCCTGTGCACAAAGGTGCCCGGGCTATGTCCGATAAGTTGTATGAGAGAAATAGAATCATACTTCTTACAGCTCGTCCTTCAGCGAGTCGTGCCGCAACAAAACAGTGGCTGAGTAGTAAGGGGTTTTCCTATGACGAGCTTGTCAACGCTAAAGAGCAGAAAAAGAGTTTTTACGGGGTGGATGTTCTTGTCGATGATTACATACAAAATATCCTCGACTATCTTCAGAACTCAAACGGGCTTGCTATACTTGTCTCGCAGCCTTGGAACCAAGATCGGACGGCATTGAAACCATGGCTCTCAACGAGAAGATTGTTCATTGTCAACGACTTAAGCAGAGTTTCAGAGATTATTAGCGATCGGCCGGAATTATCTACCCTAAATCTTCGCCAGCAATTAACCGCTGGTTTTGTGATTTTCTAAGAAATCCTAGTTTAGTCTAGGCCAGATCTAACAGGCCTACCCCGGGTCCGCCTCAGCGAGTTTCAAAAATAATCGGGACCGTAACACGCTGGCTACCGATACCGGGGCCGCCCCCCCGGGGGCCACTGTCCCAAGCCTGCCCCCCGGGTGCCTCTCCACTGTAGGACGGGGCGGGGCTGAGTCCGTCGGCCCGCTGGAGCCCGCCGACTGGTTGCGCGGGGGTTGCGTTGGCGAGTCTATGTGTCCTCTCTTGTCTCGTTCGTCTCCTCGGATTCCTCAGGAATTGCCGTGTTTCCCTGTGATCCCGTCGTATCTGATCCATCTACGGATCTGGGGGTTACAGGTTCAAGTCCTGTCGGGCGCACCAGACTGCACTTCGTGTGAGCTGCGGGCTCATCAGGCGCAGCCAGGCTCGTCTACGGATCTGGGTATATCAAATTCAGTCCTGTCGGGCGCACCAGACTGCACTTCGTGTGAGCTGCGGGCTCATCAGGCGCAGCCAGGCTCGTCTACGGATCTGGGTATATCAAACAAGCAACTGAACAAATCTGGATTTCCACTGCAGTCCGTATTGAACCTCGGTGTGTCGAGTACAACAGCGGACCATGGATGGTCTGTTGCCTCTAGAGACATCCCTGGAAATCAGCTGAGTCAAATTGCCGGACTGGAAAAGAAGGTTGCTACCGAATGGAAAACAGCCAAGATGAGCCGAGCGAATTAACGAGAGGTTTGAGGCTGGGGAGGGTGCTCGCTGGCAGTTCCTGTCGTCAAGCCTCAGGGGGATTTCAGGAACTCAGCGATGATGTGTAAAATATTGTCCGCTACTCCCTACAGGTCACAATCTCAGATTCCCCTCGTACCCTCAGCATAGACCTAATTTTTCGACGAGCCTCTGAACAGTCGGCGCGGTTCTCGATATCCTTGTCCATGTCATTCTCGAGTTCCTTCAGTTCGGAACTGGGAGCGACACGGTACAATTCCCGCAATCTCTCGAGATGATCGGATTCAAGGCCTGCAACTCGCTCGTACGCGCAGTAGGTTTTTACGAGTTCTGTGGAGGACATGCCTTCAAGTTCAGTTTCCTCAGTCACTCGGCAGGTGTCGGATTCGGATAGGGCTTGACGCGCAGGGACTAATACACTGAACAACGTAAGCCAAGCCGTTAGGATACATTGAGACGTAGGAAGCACTTTATTCATGGGAAAATGAATTATTCTGACCCGAGGTCGCCATCAAACTTCCGAATACCATTTTCGCTTTATGGGACCTCCCCGGGACTAGCTGTGACGGTCCAAGACCAGACAACGGGCAAAAGGGAACGCCGACCCGTTGCATGGTCAGTCGGTATTATACTCCTGCCAGTACGGTTTGTACGCGCCTCAGATTAGCTGGCAAGAGAAGGAAAGTGAAGATCCTGCATAGCGTCATCATGTCGGACAACCCGTCGGTTGGTTACATCTGGGTTGAGCCGTCAAACCATCGCGTCTGGCAGTGAACTGATTCGTGTCAGAAGGTCACGGGCAAGGGTCAGCTGTGTGAAGATTACTGGTTGTGTGTGCTTTTAAGCGCTTCGGCATTTAGCCTGAGATGCTGCATGGTCTTCTCGGAACCCGAGGGGAGGATGTTGTTGGAGAGAGATCGGGGGACATGACACCACCGCCCTTTTCAGGTGCCGGCGGTAGGCCCTTCCGAGGCCATCGGCACCTGGCTGCAGCTAGGGAGAAGTGTTCCGAGATTAGGTGAGGAGATCTGTGCCGGTCGGCTTCACCATCGCGATAGCCGTTCGGATCGTACGGTCTAGCTCTTCACCGGACGTACGCCCTTTCACAAGGTAGGCTCGGGCGCCGTTGTTGAGCGCCAATTGGCGCATTGGGGCAAAGACCGTTTTGGCCAGCACGACCACGGGTCGCCGTGGATGTTGAGCCTGCGGGACCAAATTCCACAGGACCTCAAAGCCCGACATGTCCGAGAGGTTCAGTTCCATCACCACGCAATCGACGCGCTGCGAACGACATAGATCTAGTCCGGCCTTACCCGTTTCGGCTTCGAGGACAATGCAGCCTGGTGAGCGCGTCTTCAGACATTGCGCCCAGTACTCCCGATCCTCTTTCTGTGAATCGATGAGTAGCACGGTCGTAGGAGCAGGGCCAGATACAGGGCCTAGGCGGTTCAACGCCCGTTGCCGGACGTGGTGTTCCACTTGAGTCGCAAAATCGGAGAAGCAGACGAGGCTCTCATCAAGCTGCAGAATGGTGCCTTTGACCGAGGCAATCGTCTCCTCGACCAGCGCGAGGGCTTTCGTAAAGGACTCTTCGAACTGCTCGCGCTCGCGAGGGTACTTGTCCATATGGTCCTGGTATGTGGCCAGCGCCAAGTCTTTGCGCGCGATGAGCGTCCTCAACGTACTGTGCCACAAGGCCAGTCGGACGGTGCGCACCGTCTGCTCGCGGTCTACGGGAAGGGTGATGAGATCGAAGGCGCCCCGGAGTAAGGTCCGTCGCGCAAATTCTCGCTCATCGCCGGTCGCGGTGACCACAACGGGCACGCATGTCTCCACGCCTGGGCGCGCTTCAATAACAGCGCATCGTCGCTCTCCGCCATCGCTGCCGCACTGATGATGAGTTGACAAGGCGTCGCCTCTAACTTCCGAACGGCGCCGAATGCGGTGGTACACACATCGTAGTCAACGTCCAACCGCCGGTCCCCAATAGTGCTCATGAGCGGTTCGGCGCGCGAGAAGTTATTTTCGACGATCAGGAGGCGAGGAACCCGAGGAGAGGGCGTGAGTGACGCAGGGTCCGGACCCATATGGCCCTACTCGCTTTCTCAGATATCGGCGGTGGGCCGCCCGCAAGAGGCCGCCACAATCTATTGATGAATGAACGATTTCGGGGAGCGGATTGTAAAGCTGCTGAACGGCCCTAGTCAAATTTGCTGGACATCCGCTACGTCATGCAGATGACAAAGAGGACAGTTGTTGAAGAAAGAAGAGAAACCTTTACGAAGCCTCGCATGAAAGCGAATACGATGGATCATTCAAGCGCTTCCGTCATGCATCACAAGACATGCCCTCGCTCACCGAGTTCTGGGTAGGACTACCATCGTTTCCGATGGAATGACGATCATATCGCCAGGCATCAATTCAATGTTCTGTCCCGAGCCGTCTCGAACCACGATATCGTCATAGCTGGCTTTGAGTTTCGCCTGTCCTTGACCGTCCTTCGTAAAGCGGAAAATGACGATGGAATTTTTGGCGGCCACGCCGGTAAACCCGCCTGCGACCGTAATTCCTTGCAACAGAGTGGTTTTGCTTTTCAGTGGATACTTGCCTGGTCTATTCACTTCTCCAAGGACATAGATTTGATAGCTCTGAACGTCTTTTACTGTCATCGATATCGTGGGATGTTCCATGTACTTTTTAAGACCGGCGGATATTTCATCTGTCAATTGGACAGGCGTCTTCCCCACCGCAGAGAGATCGCCAAGTAGCGGAAGGGAGATTCTTCCGTCGGGTCTGACCTGGACCTCTTTGGAAAGTTCGGGATTCTTCCAAACAGTGATTTCTAGGATGTCTTCAGGACCGACGATGTATTCCGGCGTCACCACCAGTAATGACTTCTCGTTTGCGCCGGGACCTCCTGTTGCCATTGGTGCTAACTGTTTCTCTAAAATATTTTGCTCAGCAGTCGATGGTGCGGGATTGATAAAAATGAGGATCGAGAAGCCTAGGATGATATGGGAAGAATAGATTCGCATAGCGGTACTCCTTTCCACCATTGCCCATAGTACACGTTCAGTTCGAAAAAGTAGACGATACATTGGGCAGGCCCATAAGGTCGGCTGAGGACAACGAAAGAGACCTTGTTGATCCGGGTATCGGGAGCTTGTCGTTCCAGCAACGGGAGGAGGGTAAGGGTTTGTGCGAACTAGGGCGGACAATGGAAGATCAATATGGCATTGGTGTAGGATGATCCTGTGGCTTGCGGCTGCCCATGAGGAAGGGAGTGCCATGAAGCGCGTTCTGCTGGTGCTGTCAATGGTGGCGGCTGCGTCCCTAGCGCAAGCTCAATTGGATGGCGGAGTGCTCATCTCCCCAGGACTGTCGACGGTGTTTGTATCTCCCGCATTCAATGGCAGCGCGAATGTGTTGAGGCCAAACCAATCCTCTTTATTCTTCAACCCTCCCTCCAGTGGCAGTACGATCACCAGAGGAAGCGATCAGCCGTCGTACTACATCCCATTGTCTCCGCCTCCCATTTCGGGTTTCAGAACTACACCATATGGGATTGTGATGCCGGGCCATCCGAGCGTCCTGGATAGGCCTTTGGCTCCATTTGGAATTACCCTTCCACCTCCCTGACGTGATCTGCCGATATTCTAGCTACGGCATGCTTCAATCATCTATCGCGCCTGGGGACAGATAAACGAGACTCGGGTGAACTGTCAGTTTGCTTCTTGCATCCGACCGGTGGTTGTTCCCACGTTGACCCCTTCTCTGCTGAACACAGTGCTACCTGAATGGCCCAGTACGTTCCATTCACGACGGCTTGTTCTGGTTCGGGGACGGCCACTGGATACTTGGCTTGTCCAGCCCACATGATTTGCGAGGTTTCGACAGAGATTTCACGGACTAAAACCGTCACGTCATAGCCGCTGTTGACATAGGCGGAACGGGGTACAGCGATCGTCGCGTCGCCGAACACAACATAGCCAGCTCCCGCCATCCGGCCAAGCTTGACCATATCCTCCAGATCATCGGTATTGTGATGGAGAATGATTTGTTGCTCGTCGAAGAGTCGTTGTGCCTTGCGATGTTCGATAACGCGCAGCGTATTTTCCAGATAAAACGAGGTGAGATAGTCTGTCATCTGTTCATTGTTCGTCCAAATGATGCGGGAGGCGGTTCGATAATCGGATGGTAATTGCGAAATATGGGATCCATTCGCGATCGGATGGAAAGAATGGCTACAACCAAAAACACCAAGAAATGACAATAGCAACAAACACAATGTAGTCGTCAACGATGAGGAGGATATAACGGGCACTGGATTTCTGTGGAAACCCATTTCTATGGATGGCGCAATACAAATAGGGGCATTGCAAGCCAATCTGTCAGCTGGCTAGGCCTGGTTTTCAGATTCACGGAATGAACGGGGGAACAGCGACGGATTCTATGACGCGATTGAACTATCTGCAACAGCTGTCCCTTAGCGGCGACGGCCGGATGGCATGGTCTCTTCTTCGTATCTGGCGAAGAGACGTTTGGCTTCTGGATGCCAGTGGCCGGCGTGGCCGTGGGGAATGCCGATGGTGCGGAACAACGGCGTGAGTTTGCCGTCGGGATGGAGATAGCCAGCTCGAAGAGGCACGGTTCGCTTGCTGTGCCTGATCAAGTGGCAAGGAACCGGGCGGATGGAGGTCAGCCAGTCGGCAATGTCTTGCGGATTGCCGATCGAGGCGGAGAGAAGCAGGAGGCGAGCCTGTGACGGGCAGAAAATGATCGTTTCCTCCCACACGACCCCTCGCTCCGGATCGGCGATATATTGAGATTCGTCCATGATCACGAGCCCGAGCGTGTCGAGCCGCAGGTCGATCTCGCCTCCCGCCGCATCGTACAGGAGATTACGCAGGATTTCGGTCGTCATGATGAGCAGAGGCGCCTGGCCGTTGTCGCGCCGATCGCCGGTGAGAATGCCGACCCGGTCGGCTCCGAAGATTCGCGAGAATTCCGTGAACTTGGTATTAGACAGGGCCTTGAGCGGCGACGTGTAGATGACGGTGCGATTCTCTTCGATGGCGCGCCTGGCTGCTTCCACCGCCACGTAGGTCTTGCCGCTTCCGGTCGGCACGCTCACGATCACGTCCGTCTGCTGTAACCGCTCCACGGCTTCCACCTGCCAGGCATCCGGCACAAACGGTTGCGGCGGCGGCACGCCGATTCCCGACAACCATTCGGGAAGCGAGACGGATGGCTCGTGCGATTCCGGCTCGTGATGGTGAGACTTTTGACGCGGCGCATGCTGTGTCTTGGCGTGCGATGAAGCGCGCGGTGCGGGCGCAGCCTGAGGCGGGGTGGCTGGTCTCTCGGGCCGCTCTCCGATCAGCGCCATGACGTCCGACTCAAAGCCGGCGCGGTTCTCCGCCGAATGGCGGATCAGCAGATCGATGAGCCGCCGTTTCCCGACACGGAAGTGCCGGTGAATCCGGCCCCGGGCCAGACGGTGCAACAGGGCCATCGGTTGCTGCGCGAGCAGTTTCTCCAACTCGTCGGTCGTCATCTGGTCGTCTCTGGTTTCTCTCGTCCGTACATCATTCTCAAGTCGTGCGTTGGCGTCACGGGAGTTCTTCCAACACGCCGCGGCGGAGCACCGCAATGGCTTTTGACGCGCATTCGGCCAACTCCGGATGCGTGCCTTTGAGGCCGTGCAACTGCGACAGGAATTCCAACGTTCTGGCCAGCAGCCGATAGATGTCTCCCTCGGCCATCGTAGTCATCTTGCAGAGGCCGATCCAGGTGAGGGTGGGATCGCCGATCCACCGTTCCGTCACGGCTGCGATATCCGCACGCAGGAGCGGCGGCTCCTCATAGGGCGCAAGCGACTCGGCGAGTTTTCGGACTTGCCCTAGGAGCGAGCCCAATCCGGTGCTGATCCTCGGGAACATGCCCGGCCGGTCGTCGTCGTGGGCGATGCTGGACATGACCGCCGCAAGGAGCGACGGTTCTCCGCCGATGAAGGCCTCCGCGCGAATGAGTTCCGTAATGAGGAGCGAATGGTCGATGCGGATGAGGCGCGCCCACTCGCCGGCTTCTGTCAATTGCGCCGTCGCCGTGAGATAGCCGAACTTCTGCAGCGCTTCGATCCGTTCTTGAAACCTGTGCCAGAGGCTCGTGCGCAAGGCTTGAATCGACTTCATGTGCCGCTGTTGTTCCTGCCGGAGCTTGGAGGCGTTGGCATAGTCCTTCTGGCAGGCCGAGCGCGACGGGCAGGTGGGACAGGAAAAGTCCCCGAGTGTTTGCACGATCGCGTCGGGGATCGGCTCATCGTCTTTCGACACGAGAATCGGCAGAATCGGCAGCCTGCCGGGGAGTTCTTTCAAGGTTTCGAGCAGTGAGTCGAAACTCTCCGGCGTGCACCAGGGATAGGACGGGGCCTCATGACATTCCAGTATACGGTCGAAGACGTCGGTCACGACGGCGGCGGGACATTCCGTGATCGCGCCGTCCGGGCGGAGCACCGTAACCATGGCGCTCTTCTGGCCCTTGCTTCGATATTGCCGCAAGACGACTCCGCGAGTCTTGGACAACCCCACCACGCGTCCGGTGCTGAGGAAGTGGAAGCGCGCCGTGACCTCGGGCGGCTCGTGGCGTTGAACAGCCGGGCGGTGATGCCGCTGGCGGCGCACCTGATCGAACATGTGCCATTGGGATATCCAGTCGGTGCACACGCGGGGGCCGTACGGTTCCATCTGGCGGTGCACGTCGTCGAGTTTCTGCTCGATGACTTCGGCCCGCTGGTTCAGCTGAAACTGCGCGAAGCTCTTGGCCAGGATGGACTGCATCTGATCAAGCGGATGGGCCTTGAGCAGATTGAGGACCATCGGATAGGTGATGACAAATTGGCTGTTGATCGCTTCCGGATGGCCGGTCAAGCCTTTCGTGAGCACGCTCAAGTCGATGTAGGGCGAGGGCGTCACGATGGCGAATCCGACGAGATCCTTGCCGCGACGGCCGGCCCGGCCGGCGATCTGCTGAACCTCTCCGATCGTCAGGTCGGTGAAGTCGCGCGCCTTGCGGATGCTCGACTGGGTGATGATCACCGTACGCGCGGGAAAGTCCACGCCGGCCGCCAGGGTGGTCGTGGCGAACACGGCGTCGAGACAGCCGTGCCGCATGAGCTCTTCGACGGCGATCTTCCACGACGGAAGGTGACCCGCATGGTGGGCCGCCACGCCGATGCGCTGGACCGTGGGAATCAGCGGGTGTTCCGCGATACTGGGATACTGGGCGATGACCTGTTCCAAGACTTTCGCGATGGCTTCCTGTCGGGCGGGAGGCAAGAGCGCCTCGCTATGGTCGAAGGCCTGCATCGCTTCGTCGCACGCGCGACGGGACGTCAAAAACACGATGGCGGGCGTGAGGTGTTTCTGTCGGAGGGCCGAGATTAGGTCAACCGGATGAATCGACGGAGGCATGCAGCTTCATTCCCTTGGAGATGACGACAAGCCCGGATTCGGTGACGGTGAACCGTTGGGCGTCCGCTTCGCGGTCGTAGCCGATCTCCGTCTTAGCCGGAATGACGACGTCCTTGTCGACGATGGCGCGGCGGATCCGGCTGTGCTCTCCGATGACGACGTTTTCCATGATCACGGAGTCGCGAACGTCGGAATGGTCTTGGACGCGGACGTTCGGAGACAGGACGCTGTTCTGGACGCGCCCGCCGGAGATAATGCAGCCGCCGCACACGACGGAGTCCAGCGCGACCCCCATGCGGCCGCCCTGGTAATCCTGCGCGAAGACGAACTTGGCCGGAGGAAACTGGCCCTGGTAAGTTCGAATCGGCCACTGCTGGTCGTACAGGTTGAAAAGCGGATCCACCGCGACCAGGTCGAGGTTGGCTTCCCAATAGGCGTCGAGGGTTCCGATGTCGCGCCAGTACTTGACGGCCTTCCGATTGGCATCCTGAAACTTGAAGGCGTAAACCTTGCGGTTGGCGATCATCCGGGGAATGATGTTCTTTCCGAAATCGTGCGCCGTGCCTTCCTTGGCGTCGGCGATCAGTTCTTCGCGCAGGCTCTTGGAGCGGAACAGATAGATGCCCATCGAGCCGAAGACCGTATCGGGATCGTTCGGAAGGGGAGTGGGGTTGGAAGGCTTTTCATCGAAACGCGTGACGCGGTAATCCTCGTCCACCGTCATAACGCCGAATCGGTTGGCCTCCTGGATGGGGATGTCGATGGCCCCGACCACGACGTCGGCGTTCTTGGCGACGAGCCAGTGAAACATCTCCATGTAATTCATCTTATAGATGTGGTCGCCCGCCAGGATGAGGATATATTCGGCCTGCTCCCCCTCCCACAGAAAGAGATTCTGGTAGACCGCATCCGCGGTGCCCCGGTACCACTCCTCGCTGATGCGCTGCTGCGGCGGAATCGACGCGATGTACTCGCCGAGTTCGGCGTTCAGAACGTTCCATCCGATGCGGATGTGGCGGTCGAGCGAATGGGACTTGTATTGAATCAGGACGGCGACGCGGCGCAAGCCCGAGTTCAAACAATTGCTCAGCGTGAAGTCGATGATCCGATATTTGCCGCCGAACGGAACGGCGGGCTTGGCCCGGTGTTCCGTCAAGGGCTTCAACCGTTCGCCCTTTCCGCCGGCGAGCACCATCGTAAAAATACTGTTCATGGGCCGATTGTAGCAGGACGCTCGACCAAGATGAAACCGAATTCGTTGACATCCGGTCACGAGCGGTTGATACTACCGCTCAGAAATACGTGTTATCTGAGCGGACCGGGCAAAGGAGCAGACATGAAGCAGGATGTCGTGGTTTCGTCCCTTTCCAAGCGGGCCGCCGCGTCTGGGAAACAGTCCGGCGAGACCCCGTTGCAGAACGCTCTGTGGCGGCTCGAGCGACTGGAAGCGCAGATGCAGAAACTCTCGGAACTCGTCCGCGATCACGCGGAAGACGTCGATC
Source organism: Nitrospira japonica (assembly GCF_900169565.1). Lineage (NCBI taxonomy): Bacteria > Pseudomonadati > Nitrospirota > Nitrospiria > Nitrospirales > Nitrospiraceae > Nitrospira > Nitrospira japonica. The sequence goes on from NZ_LT828648.1 coordinate 2,966,378, forward strand.
GGCTCGTCCGAATCGTCGCGGAAGACCGCAATACCATTCGCCGTCAATTGTTGCGAAAGCATCATGAACGCGTCAGGGTCAGAAAGCACCTGCGCACGGCCAATGCCAAGGCCGTATTTGACGAGTGACGGCCGCTTACATACCAGGATTTTCCCCTCTCCCGCGCACCTCTCTTCGATCACAGGACAAGCTGTCCTTCCGATTCTAACCATCTGTTTCCGTGGAGGTTCTTTGCATCGCGCTGCAGACACGGTATAATGCCTTATTTTTTGAGGGATAAGCGGCAACAGGAGTGCTGTAGTTCGCATTGACGGGTTTTGCGAGGAGACGGTTCGTGTCCGTTGCACCCCTTCGACGACGGTTCCTATCCTGGATTTTTCTCGGTCTCAGCGTCCTGATCATCAGCCAGTCCGTGGCCGGTGCGCAGCAGCCGTCGCCGCCCGGTCTCTCCGGTCCGCCCGGTCCGTCCGAACCTCCGGCGGTCATTCGACTGAGTCTCAACGAAGCCATCGCGCTGTTCATCAAGCAGAACCTGTCCGTGCTGATCACCAGGTACGGCATCGACTACAATAAGGGCCAGGAAATTACGGCCTCTCTCTTTCCCAATCCCGTGGCCTTCATCGGCACCCTGAGTTCCTATACGCAGGGATTGAACCTCAAAAACAGCGGGCAGCTTGCCATGATCGTGCAGCAATTGTTCGAGCTGGCCGGCAAGCGGGGCTATCGCATCGAAAGCGCCACGTTCGGAACCCAATCGGCCGAAGCGGCGTTCGAGGATGCGGTGCGCCAATTGGGCTTCACGGTCAAGGACACCTACTACCGCATTCAATTGGCGCAACGGCGGCTCAACCTGGCCGAAGAGAATCGCGACCGCTTCGCCCGTATCCTGGACATCAATACCATCCGCTTCAAGAAAGGCTATATTGCGGAAGTGGACCTGATCCGGATCAGGCTGCAGATGGTGGACTTCCAATCCCAGGTCATTCAATCCCTCCAGGACGCCGAAATGGCGCGGGGCGACCTGCGGCAGCTCTTGAGGTTGTCCCCGAAGACGGCCATGGAACTGACCACGGAAATGGACTTCCGCCGGATCGATCCGGATATCAACAAGCTTCGGGTGACGGCGATCGATCTGCGGCCGGACATCCGGGCCAAACGGTTCGCCCAGTCGCAACGAGAGTCTGATCTCCGCCTGGCCAAAGCCTATCGGGTTCCCGACGTCACCGTGGGGGCCGGCTACGAGATTCAGGGAGCGCAGGGGCCTGACAACCCCCAGCAATGGGTGCTGAATTTCGGAATCCCCATTCCCTTGTTCAACCGGAACCAGGGCGGTATCCTACAGGCCGAGGTTGCCGTCCAGTCCGCGGAAGCGGACTTGAATAAAACAGTAAATCAGGTAGAAAATGAGGTCGAAGTCGCCTATCGGAACTTGATTCAGAGCCGCCGGTTGGTCGAAGCATTCGTCGGCGGGATTCTGGACGATGCCCGATCGACTCTGACGATCGTCGAACGTGCGTATGAACGGGGAGGGGCCACCATTCTCGACCTACTCGATGCGGCGCGCACCTCCCGCACCATTCAGCAAAATTACATCGAGGCCCTGTTCACCTATCAACACAATCTGTTCCAGTTGGAAAGCGCAGTGGGTCAGGAGATTCGCTCGTGAACATCGGAACAGGTGACGCCCCGGAGGGCGACGACAATCGTCACGCTGCAGCCGGCAGCCTGTTGATCTTTTCAGTCTGCGCCGCGCTTCTTTTCCTCATCTCGTGCGGCCGCGCGGACCAGCCGCCTCATTCGAACGCCGCCATTCCACCCAAAGCCGCCCCGCATCCGACCGATTTGGGACCTCGGGTCGAAATCGGAACCGTCGAAATGGGTTCCGGCGAACACGACCTGACCCTGTCCGGGAAGGTCGCCTACGGAGAGGATCGGTATTCACGCATCTCCTCGCCTCTGCAAGGGCGGGTGGTCGAAGTCCGTGCCCACCTTGGCGATCGCGTCAAAGCCGGAGACATCGTCCTCGTGGTGGATAGTCCGGACATCGCGCAAGCCTATTCGGAATACGTGAAGGAGGATTCGGATTTGCAGTATGCAGTCCGGGCCCACGAGCTGGCTAAAGATCTCTATGAGAACAAGGCCCTGCCGTTGAAAGACCTCAAGCAGGCTGAAAACGAGCTGGTCAAAGCCCGCGCGGAATTCCGGCGCGCCAAAGAACGGCTCCTTTCTCTCCGTATTCCTCAGGAAGAACTGAACAAGCCGGTGGACAAGCAAACGATCACGTCGCGCTTCGAAATGAAGAGTCCGCTGACCGGCATCGTCGTCGAACGAGCCGTCACGCCCGGACAATCGGTCGGCGGCGATCCGAGCCAGATCCTGTTCACGGTGGCCGATCTTGCGATGTTGCAGGTCGTCGCCGACGTCTACGAACGCGACCTGGCCCTGGTGAAGGAAGGCCAATATGCCAAGGTGATGGTCGAGGCCTATCCGGGCGTGGCATTCCCCGCCACGGTCGCGGCCATCGGCGATGTCGTGGATCCGACGACCAGGACCATCAAGCTGCGCGCTTGGGTGAACAACCAGGAAAATAAACTCAAGCCCGAAATGTTCGCCCGCCTGGTCCTGCGCGTGGGCGGGACGACCCCGCTCCTGACGATTCCGCGGGAAGCGGTGCTCGAGGCCGAAGGGAAACAGTTCGTCTATCTCGTCGAAGGCGAGAATCAGTACGTGAAGCGGGAAGTGACGGTGACGCCGATCTCGTCGGACCAGGTTCGCGTCGTCGAAGGCCTGGCTTCCGGACAGCGCATCGTCATCAAAGGGGCGGTCCTTATCAAGGGACAGGAAGCCAAAGGATAGGCAACCTTGCCTCACGCCTCCCTCTCGTCACCGGATAGTCACCCCTCCACATGATCGCCCGCATTGTCGAAATTTCCCTGGTCGAGCGGTTCCTGCTGTGCATGTTGGGCTTGGCCCTTCTCTTCGGCGGACTCTACGCCTTTCACCTCCTCGATATCGTCGCGTACCCGGATCCGTCTCCTCCCATGGTCGAGCTGATCACCCAGAATCCAGGGTGGTCGTCCGAGGAAATGGAGCGACAGATCACGATCCCCATCGAGGTGGCGCTGACGGGTATGCCCGGCCTCAAGGACATCCGGTCCCTTTCGATCTTCGGCTTGAGCGACATCAAGGTGTATTTCGATTTCGGGACCGACATCTTTCGTGACCGCCAGGAAGTGCTGAACCGGCTGATGTCGGTGCAATTGCCGAATGGCGTGCAGCCGAGCCTGTCGCCATGGTGGGCCATCGCCGAAATCTACCGGTATGAACTGACGGGCTCCGGCACGACCTCGCTGACGGATCTGAAGACGATTCAGGACTGGCAGGTGCGCAGGGAATTCCGGCGCATCCCCGGCGTGATCGACGTGACGGCCTTCGGCGGGACGACGAAGGAGTACCACATCGATATCGATCCCGGGAAATTGATCTCCTACGGCGTCAGCCTGTCCCAGGTCATGCAGGCCCTGAGCAACAGCAACGCCAACGTCGGAGGCAACTACCTGACGGTCGGCTCGCAGAACTACAACATTCGGGGACTCGGATTGATCGACGACCTCCACGACATCGAGAACGTCATGGTCACCGCCAAGGACGGCACGCCGGTGTTCGTGAAATCGCTCGGTACCGTGTCCATCGGCCATCGCGTGCGACTGGGAAAAGTCGGCATCGACGACCGCGACGACGTCGTGGAGGGCGTGGTGCTGCTCCAGCGTGGCTACAAAGCTCTCCCGGTGCTCGACAGCGTCCGGGCCAAGGTGCAGGACCTGAACTCGTGGAAACTGCCGGCGGCGGTGAAGGTCACCACGTTTTACGACCGGACCGCCCTGATCCATACGACCGTCGAAACCGTCACCGACATTCTCATCAGCGGCATGGTCCTGGTGTTCCTGATTCTTTTCGTTTTCCTCGGACATTTCCGCGCGGCGCTGATCGTGGCCCTGACCATTCCCCTCTCGCTCCTGTTTACGTTCAGCATGATGGTGTTGGTCGGTCAGTCGGCCAACCTCATCTCGCTCGGCTCCATCGACTTCGGCATCATCGTGGATGCCACGCTGATCATGGTGGAGAGCATTTTCTTTCATTTGGCCCACGCGAAGACGCAAAACCTCACGGTGAACCAACACATCGTGCGCGCGGCGCGCCAGGTCGGACGGCCCATTTTTTTCTCGACGGCGATCATCGTGGTGGCCTTCATTCCGCTGTTCACAATGACGGGCGTCCCGGGAAAGATCTTCGCGCCCATGTCGGTAACCTACGGATTCGCCCTGGTCGGGGCCCTGATCATGGCCTTCACGCTGGCCCCCGTGCTCTGCTCGTTTCTTCTGCGGGGGCCGCTCAGCGAAGAGGATACGGCGGTCGTCCGGGTGATCCGGCGCCTCTATCACCGGATTCTCGGCTTCTCGCTGGACCACCGTTTGCTGGTCCTGGCCGTGGCGGCAGGCCTGTTGTTCCTGACTTTCATCGCGCTGCAATCGCTTGGCGGAGAATTCATGCCGGCGCTGGAAGAAGGCAATCTCTGGGTGCGCGCGACGATGCCGGTGGACATCTCGTTTGAGCAGGCAGCCCGTTTAACCAACGACATCCGGAGGATGTTCCGCGACGCGCCGGAAGTCACGACGGTCGTCTCGCAATTGGGGAGACCGGACGACGGTACGGATCCGACGAGTTTCTTCAATGCCGAGTTTCTGGCGAATCTGAAACCGCAAAAAGAATGGCGCTCCGGTCTGGACAAGGACGGGCTGATCGAAGAAATCGAAGCCAAGCTGCACAAGATCCCCGGCGTCATTTTCAACTTCTCCCAGGTCATTCAAGACAACGTCGAAGAAGCGATGTCGGGGGTCAAGGGGGAAAACTCGATTAAGTTGTTCGGCCGCGACCTGAAAACTCTGGAAGCCAAGGCCGTCGAGATTGAAAGTGTCATGCGAAGCGTCAAGGGCGTAAAGGATCTCGGCATCTTCCGGCTCGTCGGCCAGCCGAACCTCCTGATTCAGGTGGACCGGGAAACCAGCGCGCGGTATGGGCTCCAAGTGGCGGACGTCAACGCCGTGGTGCAGGCGGCGGTCGGCGGTCAGGCAGTCACGCAGGTCTTCGAAGGAGAACGCCTGATCGATCTGGTGGTGCGGTTCATGCCGGAATTCCGACAGGACGTCGAATCGATCAGCAATATTCTGGTCAGCACGCCGGATGGCGCGAGGATTCCGTTGAAGCAGCTGGCCACGATCACCTCGCAAACGGGAGCCTTCATCATTTACCGGGAAAACAATGAGCGCTACATCCCGATCAAATTCAGCGTGCGCGAGCGCGATCTCCAGAGTACGGTGGAAGAGGCCCAGGCCAAGCTGGGAAAAGAGGTGACGCTGCCGGAGCGGTACCACATGGAATGGGCGGGACAGTACGATCAGTTGAAGGACGAGCAGAAGCGGCTGCTGACCATCGTGCCGGTGAGCCTGCTGATCATCCTGTTCCTGCTGTATACGACCTTCGACTCGCTGAAAAACGCGTTGCTCGTGCTGGCGACGGTGCCGTTCGCCCTGGTCGGCGGGGTGCTGTCGCTGGTGCTGACCCAAACGCATTTCAGCATTTCGGCGGCGGTCGGCGTGATTTCGACCCTCGGCGTGGCGATCCTGGGCGGTGTGTTGCTGATCTCGCGGATCGAAGAATTCCGCCTCACCGGCCTGAGCCTTCGCGAAGCGGTCATCAAAGGGGCGGACGTGCAGATGCGGCCGATTCTCATGGCGACCTTGGGAGCGGCGATCGGATTGCTGCCCGCGGCTCTGGCGACGGGCATCGGCTCCCAGGCCCAGAAGCCCCTGGCCCGCGTGGTGGTCGGGGGGATGCTGACGGCCGCCTTTTTGATTTTAGTCGTGTTACCGGTATTATATGAGTTGGTCCATCGACGATGGAACGATACCGGCGAATGATTCTGAAGAAAGGGGAACCAGTGCGTACCAGAGGACGTCACGTCATCATCCGAGCGACTGCGGTGGTTTGTCTTGCTCTGCCGCTGGCGGCGTTCGCCGTGGAACGGCCTGCGCCGATTCCGGTGCAGATGCCCTACGAGATGCCTCCGGCCGTTCAGCACTCGCCGGCCGAAACCGTTCCGCAGAACACCAAGCCCCTGACTCCGGAGGAACTGCAGCGGGCGGAAGCCCTGCTTCCTCTGTTGGAGGGCAAACAGGAATTCTGGGCCATGGGCGAGTTCGTTCATCTGGGCGAGCCGGTGGTACCGGTCCTCGTGAAGGCGCTGACCATGCCGGGTCCCAGAATCCGATACAACGCGATCGAGACGCTGTCCATGCTCAAGGCACCGGCGGCCGTGCCGGTGCTGATCACGACCGCCAAGGATCCGAACGAGATGCCCAGGGTACGTGAGCATGCCCTGCGGGTATCCATCCGCCTGGATCCGTCCAAGACGCCCGAAGCGATTCAAGCGATGTCAAAGGATCCCAATTCGTCGATCCGAAAGGCCGCCGCCTTCGAATCCCGGTATGTGAGGGACAAGGCAGTTGTGCCCATCCTGATCGACATGATTGCCGACGATGAACGGTTTGTCGGGCTGTCGGCCGTGCAGTCTCTCTGGATTTTGACGCGACATGAAACCGAATTCCATGATTGGGACAGCTCGACCAAACAAGATCGGACGGAATGGACCAGGGAATGGACCGACTGGTGGAACATCGAAAAAGACTCGTTCCAGCTTCCCGAACCGAAGCGTCGTTCCACGGCCCAGCCCGGATGAGGCGCGCCTTGCGGCGGTGAAAATCGCTATGTTATATCTGATGGATTCGACGTGTGATACCGATGTCCGGTGACGAAAGGATTCCGTCGACCTATGGCCGTGCTTCCCATCGCAAAACTCGGCAATCCCATCCTGCGTAAGATTGCAGCGCCGGTCGACGTCCGCGAGATCCGCACCAAGGAATTCCAGCAGCTGATCGACGAGATGTTCGAAACCATGCTGGATGAGCCTGGCATCGGTCTGGCCGCGCCTCAAGTCTCCCGCTCGATTCAACTGGTTGTGATGGGATGCGAAGGGGAGGGGGGATTTCCCACCACCACCTTGATCAATCCCAAGATCGTCTATTACGGCCCGCAACAAGCCGAAAACTGGGAGGGCTGTCTGAGCGTCGACGGGTTGCGCGGCAAAGTGACCAGGCCGTCGGTCATCCGCGTTCAAGCCCTGGATCGAGACGGCAAGCCGGTCGACATCGAGGCGGACGGACTCTATGCCGTCTGCGTCCAGCACGAAACCGATCATCTCCTCGGTAAATTGTTCGTGGATCGGATGACGGATCTGTCCACGCTCACTCAATTGACAGAATTCGACAAGTACTGGCGGAAAGAACCGACTCCGGTCATCTAAACGAATCCAGCCCGGGCAGGCATCGTGAAATCCCTTTTGCGCGTCCTATGGTATTTGCGGCCCCATCGGGGCCTGGTCGCCGTCACGCTGTTGTGTGCGCTGGGCGCCACAGCCATGGAATTGGTGCCGCCCTGGATCGTCAAAATCGTCATCGACGACGTGATCCAGGCCAAGCAAGAATCGCTATTGCCTTGGGTGCTGGCAGGCCTTGTCGCCGCCTATGTCGGCAAGAACGTGTTTGCATCCCTCCGCATCCGATTGAACAATACGCTCGAACAGACCGTCGTGCACAAACTCCGCAGCGACGTCTTCGCGGCGGTCCAGCGGCTTTCGGTCACGTACTTCGAGAACCGCTCGACCGGCGAAATCATGTCGCGGTTGACGAACGACACGGAGCACGTGGAGCGCATCTTCATCGACGGGGTGGAAGCCGCGCTCACGGCGTCTCTGACGCTGGTCGGCATCACGATCATGCTGTTTGCGTTGAACTGGAAACTCGCCCTATTGTCGCTGGTGCCGATTCCGTTTCTCATATGGTCGGCCGGGCGGTTCACCACGAAAGTGCACGGGTTCTATCACGGCATCCGTCAGGGCGCGGCGGAGGTCAGCGCCTATCTGCAGGACGCCTTGTCCGGCATCCGCGAGATCATGGGATTCGGCAGGCAGGCGCACGAGCAGGAACGGTTCGACCGACTGAGCCAGGCCTACAGCGCCGCCAATCTCAAGGCCATGTATCTATGGTCGCTCTATTCGCCGGGCATGATTCTCGTGGGCAGCCTGGGGACCGTGCTCATTCTCTGGTACGGGGCCGGTGAGGTATCGGCGGGACGGTTGACCCTCGGGGAACTCGTGCTGTTTCTCTCGTACCTGAGCCTGTTCTATGTTCCCATCAACCAGATTCATTCCGTGAATCACCTGCTGCAGCATGCCCTGGCGGCCAGCGATCGGGTCTTCGAGGTGTTGGACACGAAGCCTGAGGTCGCCGACGCGCCCGGTGTCTCGGCGCCCGCTCACAAGGCCCGCGGGGAAGTCCGGTTCGACCGCGTCGAGTTTCGGTATCGCCCTGACGTGCCGGTGCTGGACGGGTTGTCCGTCTCGGTATCGGCCGGGGAGCGGATCGCGCTGGTCGGACCAAGCGGCGCGGGCAAGAGCACGTTGCTCAAGTTGTTGATGCGGTTCTACGACGTCACGGGCGGGGTTGTGCTCATCGATGAGCGGGATGTCCGGGATATGCCGCTCGACTATCTGCGGCGTCAGATCGGATACGTGCAGCAGGAGCCGTTCCTGTTCAACGGGACCGTGCGGGAGAACATCCTCTATGGCGATTTGACCGCGACGGGCGATCGGGTGGAGGCCGCGGCGCGAGCCGCCAGGGCCCATGATTTTATCGTCGATCTGCCGGAAGGATACGAAACCAGAATCGGGGAGCGGGGCGTGAAACTGTCGGTCGGACAGAAACAACGGGTGTCCATCGCGCGGGTGCTGCTCAAGAATCCGCCGATCGTGATCTTCGATGAGGCGACGTCAAATATCGATACCGAAACGGAAGTGAAGATCCGCGAGGCCTTGAACGAGTTGACGAAGGGACGAACCACCTTCATCATCGCACATCGGCTGACGACCCTCCACGACGTGGACCGTATCCTGGTGATCGAGAAGGGGCATCTCGTGGAAATGGGAACCCACGAGCGGCTCATGGCGCTCGGCGGAGTGTATGCCGGATTATATGAGGCGCAATTTCAGACATAGGCGCGGCCACATTCGGGGCACGCGCCGAAGCCGACAGGAAAAAGTATGGTCTTGATCTACGAAAACGATCCGCTGGATAATGAGCATGCGCGCGGCCGGTTCTATCACGTGTGCCGGGGACGGGTGGACCGTACGGAACTTTCGATTCCCCCGGTCGATCAGCCGCACGAATGCCCCTCCTGCGGCATTGACTTGGAGGCGGAGGACTTCTTCGTGGCGATGCAGAAGGGATCGGTCTAACGACAATGAGCGGCAGCACGGGACGGAAAACGGTATCGGTGATGCGCGGACTGATGATGCTGTGCGATACGTGCCACAGCCAGGTCCTGCTCGAAAAACTGGTCGATCACAAGAATTTCGTGATGGACCATGAAGCGTTGTTTGATACGATCTGCATGGGCTGCACGGACATCAATCGCCCATTGATCGACGACATGTTGGGCAGTTCCGAGTAAGAACGGTCCGGATCGGCCAGTCCGCTATTTACAGCCTTTTCCGTCGAAGACCATACAGGCCGAGTCCCCGGATTTCACCTTCCAGGTCTTGATCAGCGGCGTCTGTCCGTTGGCGCGCATCTCCACCACGAAATCGACGAGTCCCGAGATCGGCAACTTCTCCATGTGAGGCCATCCCGCTTCGGGCACCTCGATCCAAAATACCGATCCCAACGTGGAAATGAGGATCCGATGGGTATTCGGTTCGATGTCGATGACCGGGCTGTAGAAGCTCTTGTCCTCGGCCAAGCCGGCACCGTTGAGGAGAAGAACCAGAAATCCTGCGAGAAGAATCGTTCGCATGAATGGCATCACGATCGCTCCTTCCAATGAAAGAACATGATTTATGGGGGACATTATCTCACCTGAGTATGGAGAAGGAAACCGGAAATTCGGGGATTTGCCGGAAGGGGAGTGACTCGATATGCCGCCGTTCGATCGGAGGGGCGATCAGGAAACGGGCGAGAGAGTGGCCGGAGTTACCCGCCCTTGCGAGATGCGATAGGCACGAATGTCCGGACGGGCCTTATCTTGAAGGGAAATCAAGAGGTAGAGGGGAAGCGTGAGGTTGAGCCGCGCCCAGTTCTCTTCCCAGTCGTCGGCGATCTTGATGTCCGTGACGGAGGGACGCGCGGGATCATGGGGATGAGAATGATAGACGACCTGAAGCGTCAGGCCGCTGTTTCGGATGTCCTTGACGGCCTGGAACATCTCCCGCGCGTCCATAATGAAGGCGATCTCGGCGCGTTCCTCGGGAGAAAGCCTGGACAAGTGTTGAATCTTGGCTTCGTCGAAGGCCGCGGCATCGGCGGCGCCTTCGAGGCTGACCACGTTCTTGATGCGATACACGCGACTGACGGTCTGGCCCGTCCCCGCGAGAAATCCGCAGCACTCGTAGGGATCCAGCGTCCGTGCATGCTCGACGAGTTCGTCGAGGACCGACTGGGGAATAATCAGATCTGGCACGATGACCGGTCGCCTCTCGTCCGTTTCGATCGCTCGATCAGATCGTACACGTGACCGTGTAATCGGTGCTCAGATCGGTAATGGAGGGGGTGGGGCCGCAGAGGCGGCAGGCCGGATCCTTGGGACGTCCGACTTTGCGGAATTTCATGTCCAGCGCGTCATAGATCAACAGGCGGTCGGCAATGGTTTCGCCGATGCCGAGGATTTCCTTGATCGCTTCGGAGGCTTGAAGCACGCCCATGGTGCCGGCCAGGACCCCCAACACACCGGCTTCCTGACAATTCGGAACCAATCCGGCCGGGGGCGGTTCGGGATAGAGACAGCGGTAGCACGGATAGCCGGCATGCGGCTTGATCGTCGTCAGTTGGCCTTCGAAACGGAACATGCTGGCGGAGATCAACGTTCGCTTGGCGAAAAAGCAGGCGTCGTTCACCAGGAAACGAGTCGCGAAGTTATCCGACCCGTCCAGCACGATATCGTATTCCTTGATGAGCGGCAGGATGTTGTCGGCGTCCACAAGCTGATGATAGGTCTTGATCGTAATTTCCGGGTTGATCGCCGCAAGCGTGTTCCGGCCTGATTCCACCTTGGGCTGCCCGAGACTGGCGGTGGAATGAAGAATCTGCCTCTGAAGGTTGGAGAGATCGACCACGTCGCCGTCCACCAGCCCGATCGTGCCGATTCCCGCGGCGGCCAGGTAGAGCGCCGCCGGCGAGCCCAGGCCTCCGGCTCCGATCAGCAGCACCTTGGCGCTGTTGAGTTTGAGCTGCCCTTTTCCGCCGACTTCCTGAAGGATGATGTGCCGGCTGTAGCGTTGAACCTGCTGCTCGGTAAGTTCCATGTTGGATCAACCCTGTCTGTAAATCGTGGCGATCGGTCCGGTGGCGCGAGGGCCAGGCGGACGGGGCCGTGATTATTCGACGACGTTCAACTCGATCGGATCGACGACGACACCTTTCTTGCGGAGCCCTTCCACCGCGCGCTCGATCTCGGCGGTCTCGCCGGTCAGTTCCAGGTCCATCCAGCCGGTCGTTTCGCGGACGTCGGCGCGCCGGACGTTGGTCACGACCTGATACTCACGGCCGATCTGATAAATGACGGGTTCCTTGATTTTCTCTTCCGGAAAACGGATGTGAAATCGCATGTTGGACATGGTCAGCCTCCCGCAATGGCGGGCACGATGGACACTTCGTCGCCGTCATTCAACGATGTCTCTTTTCCTTTGAGGAACCGGATATCCTCTTCGTTGACGTAAATATTGACGAACCGCCGTAGTTCGCCGGTTTCATCGCACAGCCGGTCCTTCAGACCCGGATGGGCCTGGTTCAACGTGTCGATCATGGCCGCGATGTCGGCGGCCTGGGCCTCGACCTCGCTCTTGCCTTTCGTCAACGGACGGAGGGGAGTCGGAATCCGAACCTTAATCATGCATCACCGCCATTTTTTCCCATCTTGAATGTTTTTTCAAAGGCCACCAAACTCGGAGAAATCCGGACCGGACGGCCTACGGCGTCGATCACGGCTTCCTGGGTCTTGAGACCGTTGCCGGTAATATAGGCGACCGTCACGTCGGACTTCTTGATCGTGCCCTGCTTGACGAGCTTCTTCAGGACCCCGATGGTCACGCCGCCCGCCGTCTCGGCGAATATGCCTTCGGTCTGGGCCAGCAGCTTGATACCGTCCACGACTTCTTCGTCGGACACCATGTCCATGGCGCCCTTGCTTTCCGCCGTCGCCTTCAAGGCGTAATAGCCGTCGGCGGGATTGCCGATCGCCAGCGACTTGGCGATGGTCTTGGGTTTCACCGGCTTGAAGAAGTCCCGACCGTCCTTGAACGCCGTCGAGATCGGCGAGCAGCCCTCTGCTTGGGCCCCATTGACCCTGGTCCGGACCTCATCGATCAGCCCGATGGCCTTCATCTCATGGAGGCCTTTCCAAATCTTGGTCAGGAGTGAACCCGAAGCCATGGGGATGACGACCTGATCCGGCGTACGCCAACCGAGCTGTTCGACCGTTTCGAATGCCAGCGTTTTCGACCCCTCCGCGTAATAGGGGCGGATGTTGATGTTGACGAAGGCCCAGCCGTGCTCGCCGGCGATTTCACTGCACAGGCGGTTCACGTCGTCGTAGTTGCCTTCGATCTCCACCACGTTGGGTTTGTAGATCAAGTTGCCGAGCACCTTGGCCGCTTCCAAATCCCCGGGGATGAACACGTAGCAGCGCATCCCGGCCGAGGCCGCGTGGGCCGCCACCGAGTTGGCGAGATTGCCGGTCGAGGCGCAGGCGACGGTTTCGAAACCCAGTTCGCGCGCGCGCGTCAACGCGACCGCGACGACACGATCCTTGAACGACAGGGTGGGGTGATTCACGGTGTCGTTCTTGATGTACAGCTCGTCGAGGCCGAGATACGCTCCGAGGTTCTTGGCCCGAACCAGCGGCGTGAAGCCTGCGTGCGGGCCGAGGAACGCCGGGCCTTCCACCGGCAGCAGATCGGCATAGCGCCACATGCTGCGCGGTCCCGCTTCGATCTTTTGCCGCGAAATGGTTTTCTTGATCTCGTCGTAGTTGTATTTCACTTCGAGCGGACCGAAGCACATTTCGCAGACGTGGATCGCCTTGGTCGGATATTCCTTCCCGCACTCGCGACACGTCAACGCTTTCATCTTGGCCATCGTGACACCACCTTCGGCATTCTGTGATTACGGTCTGGACGCACAGCCCGCGAACGGATCTCCGTCGTCGAACAACTCCGTGATCGTCGGATGCTCACCGCACAAGGCGCACGCAGGATTGCGTTTGACCCTGATCTCCCTGAATTGCGTTTTGCGCGCATCATAGTCGAGCAGGCGATCGGTCAACGGACGGCCGATGCCGAGCACGAGCTTCAATGCCTCCGTCGCCTGAATCGTTCCGATCACGCCGGCCAACACGCCAATGACGCCGGCCTCCTGGCAGGAAGCCACCAGTCCGGCGGGAGGAGGACTCTTGAACACGCAACGATAGCAGGCGGATTTTCTCGGAATGATGGTCGTGACGCGTCCGTCGAATCGCAAGATCCCGCCGTGCACCAACGGCTTATCGGCGAAGAAACAGGCGTCGTTGATCAGGAACTTTGCCGTGAAATTGTCCACCCCGTCGATCACCACGTCGTAGTCCTGGAAAATCTTGATGGCATTGCCCGCCGTCAGCCGCTCTTCGTACATCGTCACGGCCACGTCGGGATTGAGCCCGTGGATCTTCTCCTTCCCGGACAGGACCTTGGGACGTCCGACGTCGGAGGTATGATGGAGGATCTGGCGTTGGAGATTTGTGATATCGACCACGTCGCTGTCGATCAAGCCCAGCGTGCCGACTCCCGCCGCCGCCAGGTACAGCGCCGCGGGGGATCCGAGGCCGCCGGCGCCCACCAGGAGAATCCGCGCCTTTGCGAGCTTCTTCTGCCCCTTCCCGCCGACCTCCGGCAGGAGAATATGCCGGCTGTATCGGTTGATTTGTTCTTCGGTGAATTCCATGATCTCGCTTGTCCCGCCGTGGCGGCCGACCGGGTCGGCTTCCGGATACCCTGGTCGAATGCTCCGGATCAGATGTTAAAGTATTTTTCGATGCTGATATAGCGCTCGCCCGTATCGCACAAAATCGTGACGACGTTTTTGCCCGGACCCAGCTCCTCTGCGATTTTTTGCGCGGCGAAGACGTTGGCTCCGGAAGAAATCCCGACCAGGATTCCCTCTTGTTTGGAGATCCGCTTGGCCGTCTGGTAGGCCTCGTCGTCCGTCACGGTGACGATGCGGTCGACCACCTTCTTGTTCAAGACCTTGGGAATGAATCCTGCGCCGATCCCTTGGATCTTGTGGGGACCCGGTTCCCCTCCGGAAAGCACAGGAGAGCCGGTCGGCTCCACGGCCACTATTTGAACGCTCGGATTGCGCTCCTTGAAGACTTCCCCGCAACCGGTAATCGTCCCTCCCGTACCCACGGCGGCCACAAATGCATCGATTTTCCCGTCCATCGCTTCGAGAATCTCCGGAGCCGTCGTCATACGGTGCATGGCCGGATTGGCCGGATTTGAAAACTGATCCGGCATAAAATACGACGGGTTCTGGCTCAGCAAACTTTCAGCCTCGCGGATCGAACCTTTCATGCCTTCCCAGGCGGGAGTCAGCACGAGTTGAGCGCCATACGACGACAACAGGCTGGCGCGCTCCATGCTCATGCTTTCCGGCATGACCAGAATGAGCTTGTATCCGCGGACCGCGGAGATGAGGGCCAATCCGATGCCCGTATTGCCGCTCGTCGGCTCGACGATCGTCCCGCCTGGCTTGAGCTTGCCCTGTCGTTCCGCCTCGTTGATCATATTGAGGCAGATTCGATCCTTCACGCTGCCGCCCGGATTGAAAAACTCCACCTTGCCGTAGATCGTCGCGCAGCCGGGCTTGCTCAGCCGGTTGAGGCGCACGAGTGGGGTGTGCCCGATCGCTTCGGTGATCTCTTTGTGCAGGGGCATGATCAGCACCCACCCCCCATGTAAAATAGGAATTCGAGCCGGTCGCCTTCCTTCAACGTCGTCGTGGCCAGTTGCGTCCGCTCCACCATGGTATCGTTGACTTCCACCGCCACCATCTGTGGCTCGATCTTCTTGGCTTGCAGCAGGTCCATGACTGTTCCAGCGGAGACCTCTTCAACTTTGCCGTTGATCTTGACTTGCATGAAGTCTCCTAACTTGGCCCAGGGATTAAAGAATTCAGACAGGTTAACAAACTGTCCTCTCGAAAGTCAACGGAACGGAGCCGCTGGGAGCCTTGCTTGACATTGCGCCGAGTCCGCCGCCACTATGCACGACTTCTCGGAAGGAGTGCCGCATGTGGAAACGCAATTTCATGTTTCGAGCGAGCGACGCCACGCCGCTGAAGGAGTCCGAAAACGAGTTGTTTCATGAGACCGACCCGGCCATGGACAGCGCCGGTCTCCAGTTGGAGAAGTTTTTGTCGGTTTGGATTCAAGGCGACGGCGACGACGAGGCCCCGGCCGCATATACGAACATGTATGTCAGAACCGCCACGTTGGATTTCCAGCGGAAGGTCGGATTTTTGCAGCCGCTCCAGGGACGCACGCATCAGATCAAGCAATTGCTGACGCCCGGTCAGAAACACTTCCTGAAGGAATGGCTTTCGCGCAACGCCCCTCACGCCTGGGACTCGACCGACGACCACTTCAAGCTGCTGTTCGAAAACGAATGAGTGGCCGCCTGGCTTCCAGCCCTCACCGGATCTCCCGTGCGCTCGCGGTCTGCCTGCTGTGGATTCCATACGTGTCACCCATCGATCAGGCGGTGAGTGCCGGCATCGAGATCTATTTTGCCCCGGAAGAAGCCCCGCTCGACAGGGTGGTCTCGCTCTATGGGAAGGCCAGACGCTATATCTATGTCTCGGTCTACGGCCTCACGTCGCCCCGCGCGGTCGAGGCCCTGGTAGCCGCCAAGAAACGCGGCCTTGACGTGCGTTTGATGACGGATCAGGGGCGCGCGCAGGATATCAAGCAACGAAGCGCGCTCCGCACCCTCCGGTCGGCCGGCATTCCCATCCGCGTCAATCGGCACGACGGACTGATGCATTTGAAACAGGTCGTCATCGACGACGACGTCAACACGTCCGGCTCCATGAATCATACGACGAGCGGAAACCGATACAACGATGAACGGCTCGACATCGTCACCGACCATGCGACGACGGTCAAGGCCCGTGAAAAATTCCTGGCGATGTGGAATGATCGGGAACGGTTTGAATCCTGGGTTGAGGAATGAGCGATCGTGGCCGAACTGATTGAAGAAACCGACGTGGCGGTGGTGGGAGCGGGCGGGGGAGGCGCCGTCCTCGCCCTCGCCATTGCCCAGAAGGGAATCCGCACCGTCGTTCTGGATCAGGCGCCCGGTCCGCCGCAAGGGCTGCGCGGTGAGATCTTGCACCGAACGGGCAGGCGGTGCTGGATAGGCTCGGTGTGCTGCAATCCTTGCCGGCCGTCGTCGGAGCCGACGGGACGTTTTCGAAGGTACGGGGAGCGTTGGCTCACGCGATGAACCCGCACGCCTCGCAGGGACGCATGCAGGCCATGGTCGACGCCATGACCCTCTCCGACCTGATTCCCGACTGTCTCCGCGACGGCGACTGCTCGGCCGAACGTCTGCGTGCATGTGAAGCGGCTCGTCGCCCTCACGTGACGCTGCTGCAGCGGTTGGCCGATCAACAGGTTTTTTATTGGAACACCGGTAACCCCGGTGTCGCGTTTCTGCGGGATCGCGTATTCCGAACGTTGAACAGAAACGCGCGCTTGCGGTATCAAGTGCTTTCGACGACCGCCGGCTTGCAGATGACGGAGCCCTTCACGCTCCTCGACCGCGTCATTGCCGCCGGATTTCTGCCCGACTTTCGGGCGGGGCATCGCCCGGCCATTCCCCAAAACGGAGGATCATGAGCGAACGGATCATCGAGGGTTTGCCGGACGACACACAGCGGGTCGTGCAGTCCTATGCCAAGGACGTCAAGCAGGCGTTCGGCGAGCGCGTGGAAGGCTTGCTCATCTACGGAAGCGCCGTGCGCGGTGAATTTCTTCCGGGCCGCTCGAATCTCAACATGCTGCTCCTGATGACGTCCTACAATTCGGAGGCGCTGCGGACCTATGCCCCGTTACACAAGCGATGGAGCAAGGAGCAGATCGTCGTGCCGCTGTTCCTGACCGAGCAGGAGTTGAACGACTCGTCCGCACTTTTCCCCCTGGAGTTTCTGGAAATTCAGGATTGGCATCGGGTGCTGGGCGGACGTGATCCGTTCGTCGGCTCCCACATCGACAGAAGCCGGCTCGCGGATCAGGTCCTGCAGGGGTTTGCCGGCCACGCGCTCCGTCTCAGGCAGCGTTATGCCGAAGCGGGCGGTGCGGACGATGCGGTGACCATTCTGCTTCCGCTGTCCGTGACGTCCATGGTTCCGCTGCTCAGGGGACTTCAACGGATGTTGAGCCGGCCGGTTTCAGCCCACTCGGACGCCGTGATTTCCGACATCGCCGGGCACTTCAAGATCGACTTGCAGGGACTGCTTGATGCCCTGGCCCTCAAACGAGGGCAGATCTCCCCGGGACCGAGTGAAGTTCCGCGGCTGTTCGATCGCTATCTGCAGGCCGTATCTTCCTTGTCCGCAACCGCATTGACGCTTCGATGATGCTTAAAATTCTTCTGGTCTTCTCCGGACTCCTCCTGCTCGGCGCCATCGACGGAAGCGTCTCGGCCCGCCCGTATGACCGGCCGACGGTCAAGTTGCCGGATCCGATGGGCTACGTCAGCGATCACGCTCAGACCTTGGACGCGGATTGGAGAGCGCGCATCAGATCGGTCTGCCAGGATCTCGAACGAAAGACCGGCGTGGAGATGGTCGTGGTGACGGTGCCCACGATCAAGCCGTTCGGTTCCGCAAACGAATTCGCCGGCGCGCTGTATGAGAAATGGGGCATCGGCTCGACGCAGCAGGAACACGGCGTTCTGATTCTTCTTGCCGTTGAGGAGCGGCAGGCGGCCATGACGCTCGGCCGGCAGATGTTTCCCGTGATCACTCCGGCCGTGATGAATCAGGTCGGCGGCGAATATCTCCATCCCGCAGTGGAACGGGGGCATTTCGGCGAGGGGCTGTATCGAACGGTGGTCGCGCTGGCCTCCGTGTCACAGGAAATCCGAACCGGAACATTGTCGAAAACGCATTATCGAAACTTCGGCATCTGGATTACGGTCTTGACGAGCGTCGGCGCGCTGCTCTTTCTCTGGTGGATCAGCCGTCCGGATCTTCGGCATCCTTACCGACGAATCAGAAAAGCCGAATATTGGGGGACAGGTCAGGGCGGATTCGGCGGCAACTGGGGCGGGTTCGGAGGAGGGACGAACGGAGAAGGCTACACCTAGTTATTTTCTGGTCCTGCGTACAGTAATTCCTACATTTCTACATGCCAGCGTTGTGACGCGTTCGGCTGCCGCGCGCGCCACGATCGGCCCATCGTCCTGAGATTCAACAGAGAACGCTTCCGGTTTCAAGATTAATTCCTCTGGCATATGTGTTGCTCGGCTCCCCCCCCTCGGACTTCGCCGGAAACGTATTCCGACACAAGTCTGTAACGCTTCGAACAATACAAGAAGGAGGACTCATGCCACCCGTCAATCGCTCCCATGTCATGTCCGCCGTGCTGGCCACGGTGGTCGGATGCTCGACCATCGCATCCGTCACGCCGTTCACGGCTTCGGCCGCCGATACGCTCTTCCTCAAATCGCCGAGAACTCCGTCTCGGGCCGACGATTCATTCATTCGAATGTTTCCCGGGCTTCCACCCTTTGCCGCTGCGACCGACGAAATGAGGGACAAGGCGAAGAAGGTCGGCGAAGCCGGAGGAATACTCGATGCGATGGATCTGTTGACCGATCCGGTTCAATCCATCACCAACCCGGCCGTGTTCAGCCCGAACAATCCCGACAATCCCAATATGACAGCGGGTATGACCTTTCTTGGTCAGTTCATCGATCACGACCTAACGCTCGATCCCAAGTCGCCGTTGCTGCAGAACGCCGATCCCCGACGCACCACGAACTTTCGCACCGCAGCCTTCGACCTCGACAGCCTGTACGGCCAGGGTCCGCAGGACTCGCCGGAACTCTATGACCGGAGCTCCGGCGACATCAAGTTGCGCGTGGACGTATTGCCGGGGGCCGAGGCGGTGTCGCGCAAAGGGGCGACCCGCTATGATCTGCCGCGCGACGCCAGCAACAATGCCGTAATCGGCGACAGTCGAAACGATGAGAACGTCATCATCAGCCAGTTTCATGTGGCGATGCTGCGCTTTCACAATGCGGTGATCGACAATCTGCGCGCCAAGCCGGAACTGGCAAAAGCCTCGCCGGATCGGGTGTTTCAAATGGCGCAACGCTTGGTCCAATGGCACTATCAATGGATCGTCCTCCACGAGTTCCTTCCGATCACGATCGGACAAGGCCGCGTGGATGACATCCTGCGACGCGGCACGACGTTCTACAACGGGGACGACGCGCGGTTCAGAAATTTGCGCGGCAATCCGCAGATCCCGGTGGAATTCTCGGTGGCCGCGTACCGCTTCGGCCACTCCCAGGCTCGCCCGAGCTATCGCCTGAACTTCGGGCCGGACGGCGGGAATCCGTTCTTTGTGTTCATTTTCGAGGACAGCAACGACCCGAACGATCCTGATCCGGCCGATCTGCGCGGAGGCAAGCGTGCCGCGCGCCGGTTCGTGGACTGGCAGACCTTCTTCAATTTCGGGGACGGCAACGTGCGTCCGAACAAGCGGATCGACGCCAAGCTGTCCACGCCTCTGATGCACTTGCTGGGTATGCGCGGTCCGGCTCCGGGCATGCCGCAAGACGGGGTGCAATCGCTGGCATCACGCAACCTGATGCGACACGTCAACTTCGGATTGCCGTCCGGACAGGCGATCGCCCGGGTGATGGGCGTGCAGGTGCTCACGCCGGCTCAACTGACGGAATTGCAGCCGTATAGCATGGATCGGAGTACGCCTCTCTGGTACTACATCCTCAAAGAGGCCCAGGTCTTGGAAAGCGGGCTCCGGATGGGACCGGTGGGTGCGCGGATCGTCGGGGAGGTATTCATCGGCCTGCTCAGGGCGGACCGGAGTACATATTTGAGTGTGGATCGGAACTGGAAACCGACCTTGCCGTCGGCGACTCCGGGCGACTTCAAGGTCACGGACCTGCTCCGACTTGCCGGTGTGGTTCCGCCGCTGTGAACTGACGCGCGCGGATGGACTGATCAGTGGGAGGCTGCGGCGCCTGTTTGAGGCGCCGCAGCGGCAGGCGCCGATTCCTTGCGGCCCCAATTGGTGGCCGTGACGCAAATTCCCGCTTCCCGATCCTGAACAGGAATGTCCCGGACCGTCACCAGAGCCCCGCCGCGGGCATCGTTCGTCCAGATACGGAATGCAGTGGTTTTCGATTGGACACTGCTGACGTACACGGTGGTAAACGCCAAGGTCGTCAGCGCGATACCGTTCTGATCCAGTGTCGGTTCCCGGTAGGATACTTCCATCTTGTTCCTGCCTTCCGGGAGCGACATTGTGACGGTGGGACAGCCGGAAGGGAGGACAGGGTCGAGGGTCGTCTCTTTTCTGAGTTCGTTGCTCGAAGCGTTCTTTTCGAGGACCTTCGAATCGAACGTCTGGCAACCGGCGGAGAGGAGTCCCAGCGCCAACAGGGTCAATGTTCTCGCTCCATCGAACATCCAGTGATATTTTTTCATAACCTCAATATGTCTCCCGGTCTGAATTCGCCGCCTGACGGCATGGAACGTCCCGACCCTCTTCCAAGTCTTGGAGATCGGCCCAACTCGTGAGATCGGTTCGTGAAGGATCGACGGCGTCCCGATAGGCGTCGAACCGCTTCTGACTGTCCGTCGAACTCGGTCCTCTCAGCAACAGTGCCCTATTCCACTGATCCACTTCGGATTGAGGCCGAGGCGTAGCTGTTCTTTGGAACCAGGCGATCATTTCTTCATCGGTTCGCGAAGCGGTCACCGCTTCGGTAAATTGCTCGGCCGTCACTCCTGCGAACTCCATCAGCCGCTTGTCCAGGGGGCAGGGGTAGATGTATTCGCCCTCCGTACCGGCCAACACTGCCCGGCACTTATCGATCATGCGCGCCAGATGCACATACCCTCCGAGGGTCACCCGCATGCTCCTCGGGAACGAGGTCCTGAGATCCATAAGCACGTCACAGGAGCTTATGATTGGAAAAGGTGAGGCTCTTGACCGTCACCCGGCCGTTCTCGTAGCTGATGATCCGTCTGGTTCCGGGCAAATCGGAGTTGCCGATCCGCACGTGGCTGTCGCTGAAGCTTTCGACGTTGTTCAACTTTCCATCCTTGGGAGCATAGTAGTACACCGTATATCTCGTCGTGAGATTCTTGCCATCCTGGGTGACGGCGCTGTCCTCGACGTTGATCGTGAATGCGAACGGAGCCATCCCGGGATGGGCCATCGTTCGGTTGATCTGGGTGATCCGGTCGTTCTTCAACCGATAAAAAGAGTTGGAACCGTGTATGTTCAACTTGATGCCGAGCGGATGCCCGTCTTCCTCCATCGTCAGAGAGTACTTCCCGTCGGACTCTTCAAAACTGCGCGGGCCGCGATGCACAGCGATCATACCCAGCTGCTCCTGTGCCCACTTTTGAATGTCGGCGTCCGGCAGTTGCACCGAAACCTCGCGCGGACCTTTGACCATGATCGGGCCGGCGCTCTCGGCTCCGTCGACATTGACGGTCAGATCGGCCGTAAACCCCTTGAAGTCCTTCTGCCAGCGGGCGGTGTTCTCGAATGCCTTTCGCAAGGCTTCACGTGCGCGTGGATCGTCGGCTACGGTCGGTTGCTGCGGCGTATGTGCATCCATGGGGTTCTCCAAAAGAATAAAGGTCTATGGTCAACGAGAAGCATTCCTTCCCGATTATACTCGTCTTGCGGAAGCCTGCTCAATGGGACCCGAGTTATCCGGGCAGACTCGACGTTTTCAAATGACTTCCGACTCTGTTATAGTTCCGTAATTTTTTTGGATCTCCCTCCCGGCGAGGGAGCTGCACTGATATAGATATCGGGGGAAGCGAGAATGGAACGAAGGGCGGCGTCGCATACCGAAGAAGAAGAGATGAACCAGCGGCGGCGTCTTCTGAACGCCGCGAAAAAGGGCGACCAGAAGGCCGTGGCCAAACTCTTTGAATTGTACCAAGTTCGTGTCTACAACAGCGAGATGGTCACCAAACTCAACCGCGCGGCCGGTACGCACAAGTTACAGAGCAAAGGGGCTCCCGGGAAACAACCCAAGGGAGCCGTGCCCGCGAAGAATGCTCCCGCGAAAGGCAAGCATCAACAGGTGAAGGATGCTCCGCAGAAGAAGTCCGGCCCTCTTCAGACGAAAGACCGCGCGGCAAAACACAAGAAATGATGCGGCCCGGCTATTGAATCGCCACGCGTAACCCGCCGTTGCCCAGTTTTCCGGCAATCTCCTCCGCCTGCTTCCACGCGCCGGTGAAGACGACGGCCTCGCCGTGATGATCGATCTTCCAGGCCAATTCAAAGGCTCTGGACGCGGTCATGCCGGGAATACATTCGCAGAACAGCCCGATAACCTGCTGGTACGTGTGGCAGTCACAATTGTAGACGATGACGCGGGCTTCGAGGCCGTCGCCTGCGCTGGTCGAAGGCGTTTCAGTCGTCAGAGGCGTCGCGACTGGGGTAGGGGATTCGGCCATAGACTTCGGGATTCTAGCAGAGTTGCACGCCACGATTAACATCCGGTTCGAAAAAGACTCGAGGCCGCCACGGATCCCTCTCCTTCCCCGGCATCGTCGATCGCCTGTCTCTCCGAATCTGTTTCCTGACGTTGGTGTTGGCCCGCTTCTTCCAGTGCGCACGCGTCATGCGTCTTCATTCCCGGGATCGATCGCCGTATTCATCGACAAAGCCTGGGACCCATGCTAGGGTGCCGCCCATGAAGGATCTGTTCAGATCCTGGCTCGACATCCTGCTGATCTTTGTCCCGGTCTCCGTAGGTCTGGAACTCATCCACGCCGATCCGCTCGCAATATTCATCTGCTCGGCTCTCGCCATCATTCCTCTTGCGGGGGTTCTAGGGCGCGCAACCGAACACCTGTCCGCGCACGTCGGGGAGGGAATCGGAGGTCTGCTCAATGCTTCCCTCGGCAATGCCGCGGAGTTGATCATCGCGCTGGCCGCACTACGAAACGGTTTGCACGACGTCGTCAAAGCATCCCTCACCGGCTCGATCCTCGGCAACATCCTGCTGGTTCTCGGGGCCGCCATGATCGCGGGCGGCGTGAAGTACGAGCGTCAGAAGTTCAACCAAACGGCCGCCGGAATGGGAGCCAGCCTGCTGCTCCTCGCCGCAGTCGGTTTGATCATCCCCGCGCTCTTTCATCTGACGGCGGCCTCTCAAGGGGCAGCGGTTGAACGTGAATTGAGCTTGGAAATCGCCATCGTCCTATTTGCAATTTACGTCTTGAGTCTCGTGTTTTCCTTGAAGACCCATCGCCATGTCTATACCGGCGAAGAACATGGACCGGCCGATCTCGGGGAGACCCCATGGACGCAGACGAAATCAACCGTCGTGTTGGGAGTGGTCACGGTCCTGATTGCCGTCATGAGCGAGACGCTGGTGGGGGCGTTGGAACCGGCTGCCCACCGGCTCGGGATGACGCAACTCTTCGTCGGTGTCATCCTGGTGGCGTTGGTCGGCAATGCCGCCGAGCATTCGACCGCCGTCATGGTCGCGATGAAGAATAAAATGGATCTGGCGCTGAGTATTGCCGTGGGATCCAGCCTTCAGATTGCTCTTCTGGTTGCGCCGCTCCTGGTGTTTGCCAGCTATCTCTTCGGCAAACCGCTCGACCTGATCTTCACCCCGTTCGAGGTTGCTTCCGTTACCATTTCCGTTCTGATCGTCGGATTCGTCGCGATGGACGGGGAATCACATTGGATGGAGGGAGTCATGCTGGTGGGTGTCTACGCGATGCTGGCGGTGGCGTTTTTTTTCCTGCCCGCCTAAGAGCCGGCGGACTAGAATCGATCCATGTCGATGACTTCCGTGGCATCCCACAGATTCTTGTTTTCCGCGTCGGCAAGGGCCTTCTGCCGATCCTCTTCCGTCTCATCGCCATAGTGGCCCGGCGAAGTCGGCTTGGCCGCGGGATCGGACTGCGTGGCCGGCGCAGCCGTACGGCGACGCTTCTTGCTTGGATCCATGTTCACAGGCACGTGGCGCTCCTCCAGCTCTCCGATCCAGTTTCCACTTCCGGGGAAGGAAAAGTCAATCGCGTCCACCTCATCAGTAGAGGAGTTCGGCGACGTGGTCCGCATAGAGCCGGCCTTTGGCGGTCAATCTGGTATATCGATCCACTTCTTCGATCAGGCGCTCTTCGCGTAAGTGCTTGAGCGCGTGCTCATGACCATAATTCCCGCTATGGGCCGAGAGACTGGCCGTCGGAATTCCCTGGAGCAATCTCAGTCCGAAGATGACGGAATCCCTCAGCTTCTCCGGATCGGATAAGACGGCATGGTCTGACAGCGGCAATCGCTGCGCAGCCAAGTCCCTCTGATAGATATTCAAATCAGCCGTTTTGCCGAACCGGCTCCCATCCACGAACGACTGCGCGCTGGGCCCGAGACCCAGATACTCGCCATGCGTCCAATAGAGAAGATTGTGTCGGCACATGCGATCCGGTTTGGCATAGTTCGAAATCTCGTACCGGATATAACCGGCCTCATGAACCGTGGCGTCCGCCGCCTGTTCCATGGCGACCTGCAGCCCTTCGTCAGGAGGGAGACATCGACCGGATTCGACGTCGGAAGCCAATGCCGTTCCCGGTTCAATGGTCAGTGCATAGCACGAGAGGTGTGAGGGCGTCAGGTCCAAACACTGTTCGAGCGTCGAGAGCCAGCTGGCCACCGATTGGCCAGGAAGCCCGTACATCAGGTCCAGATTGACATTCGTGAAGCCCGCCCGGCGGGCATGCCGCACGGCGGTTACCGTTTCGCCGGCAAGGGCCGAACGCCCGATGCGGGCCAGCTCGGTGTCCTCCATCGATTCGGCACCGAAACTTACCCGCGTGAATCCGGCGCCGAGCAGCGTCGAAAGATCGTTCATCGTGACCGTGGACGGATGGGCTTCGATCGTGACTTCGCAATCAGGCAACAGATCAAAATGATTTCGGATGCCGTCCAGAATACCGGTGAGATCCGACGTCTCCAAGGCCGTGGGGGTTCCACCCCCAAAATAGACCGAAGACAGCGGCCGTCCCTGTATGGCCTCCTGGCGCGCGTGCAATGCGATTTCGGTGTGCAGCGCAGCCAAAAATCTCCCCGCTGCGGCCGGATGATGGACTTCCAGATAAAACGCGCAGAAATCGCACCGGCGGCGACAGAAGGGAATATGGACATAGAGGCCGAAGGGCCGGCTCATGACGGGATACGGAACGGTTGCGGGCCGGAAAAATCCCGCGATACCACGATCTCGATTTCGTCGGCCGGGGAGATTCCGCGATTGCGGATATGCGCGTTCCAGGCCGGATGTCGTCGAAGCGACTCGAACACATCCTTCAGCAATTCCGGTTTGATCCGCCCTTCCCACTCACGGGCCCAGGCGAATTCGTCCTCCTCGCCGTCGAAGTCGTCGGGGAAGGATACCTCGAGGCTGAAACGAAGGCGAAACGTCTTTTCTTCCCGGTGCATCGGTTTCTCGGCAGATTGCAAGGTCAACCGGACGAATCTATAATGACGCTCCGACAAAGGAGCACCACTATGCCTATCTTCGAATATGTCTGCCGCGAATGCAATCACCGATTCGAACTGCTGGTTCAGGGAGCCATGCAGCCGGCCTGCCCTCAGTGCCGTTCAACCGACCCGGAGAAGCAATTCTCCGCGTTCGGGGTCGGCGCGACCGAATCCTGGGCAACCTCCTCGGGAGGCGGCGCCTGCGGGAGCTGCGGTGATCCGCGAGGTCCCGGAGCCTGCTCAATGAATTGACCATGGACTCGGAAGAGCAGACATTGCAGGAGGCCATCGCCGCCATCGCGCAATCCGACCCTTTGGTCAAGCTTCTGCAGCAGGTGAAGGTAGGCCGCATGAAGCCTACGGATCCGGGATTGGCGGCCGTGACCGAATCCTGGCTTGCGACCTACCGAAAGGCCGTCATGGTCGAGGGGCTGACCAAGCAGGCTCTCAGGCGAATCAACCCGGAGCCCCGCCTGGCTCTCTTGATCGAAACCGGTATCATCACATCCTCTCATCCCTTCGTCTCAGCCCTCGTGTCGAATTTCGAACAGGCCCTCGATCGGGCTAATGACTGACTTCACCCTACGGCACATTGCGCTCGCCACTCTTTGTCTTGGCGCACTCCTTTCGACTCTCAATGTCGCCGCTCAGGACCTGAACGGAAGGGGGCCCCTGCATATCGTATCCGACCCTGCAGAGATCACGGCATTTCTTCCCCCCTCCACGCATCTCATGCTGGAACCGTCGTCGATCGAACGGTTCTTGGACCAGCTCGACGAGCGGCCTCCGGACTGGAAGACCGTCTACGGTCAAGGACATCATGATCCCGGGCACGACGACCGACTGTTCGCGCTCAATCGCGAACGCGATAGGCGACGCGAGGGAAATCCGGCGCTGTCATGGCTCGTTGCGTTCGCCTGGATCGGCGAACTGTCTCCCTTCGATCCGCAGCTTGGCGGATTTCCCGTCGCCCTCGGACCGAAATTCATCCCGACTCGATGGGGCGTAGTCCGCTTCAAAGCGGAGGAGCCGCCGGGCAATCTGGTCGTGGTCGCCGACGAAGCGTCCGCCGGGATACTGAATGCGGAATCTGGCCGGACGCTCCCGGCAAACATCAATGTCCTCATGACCGGACGGCTGGTGCCGGACGAATCGCTGGTGTACGATTTTTCACATGAGGAGGAAGGCCTGGGACTCATCATGCCATTCGTCCGCGTGGAGCAGGTCCATTATGTTCTGATGCGGTAACGACACATCGCTTTCACCTACGCATTTACCCACCGTCGAGTTCTGAACGCCTGAGGCCCAAAACCATACAGTGCAGGGGTGCGGACCATCGGCATCACCCGGCGCGCTATGGCCGGACAATCTCCGCATTCCCATCGCTTCCTACCGGAACGGTAAGCAAGACGGCAGGGTATCGGACTTGCTGATTCACGACTTCCCAGCGTGGGTTTGTCAGCGGGCTGACACGGAGGTCGATGATGGGGCTCGGATCATGCGGCATAGGTCCATTCGGCCATGGGCGGCTCGTCACCATGACCGCATTGCCCGCCATACTGCTGCTCTGGACTTCGGGTGTGTTGGGCCATGATGGGGAACGCCATTCCACATCTGGTGGGATGAAACCGGAACAGACGGCCGCAATCTCGAGCGACAAGACCCCCTCACGCACGGAAGGGGCCGGCCTCCAGACGCCGCCCAGAAAAGCGCGCCGTCTGATCAAGAAACCGAGGGAACAATCACGGGCCGTGCTACCGTCGGATGTACCCATGCAATCCGGCGCCACGGCTCAGTCTGCGGCCGTGCCGTCGAGAGAGGTGCAACCTCGAGAGCGATCCGAAAGAAACTCGCCAGCCGGATCATCGGGACTGTCACCCATGATCCCGATGGCAAGTATGGCGACTGTCACGCCGATGATTCCTTTGGCGTCCGCCGCGGGAAGTCCAGTTCCTTCATCAAGTGCCGCTTCGACTCCTGCGACGGGAATTGCCGCTGTTGGCGCGGAGGGGGCAAGACCATCCGGTCGGTCCTTCCAGTATCTGATTCAACAGGCACCGGGGCTCACGCAGTTAGTGACCGGCGTGCCGCTGCCCCCCGTCATTCCACAAGAGCCGATCGCGCCCCTGCCGCCCCCTTTATCGGCACCGCAACCGGGATTGCCGACGCCGTCGCCAAATTGGTTCGCCTATCACGTGGTCAATCGACTGACTTACGGAGGCACGCCCAATCAACTCAACATGATTGCGTCCCTGAACACCGCGGCGGAGGCGCAACGCTGGGCGACCTCGTTCATGAAAGAGCAACTCGAGCTGGACCCGACGAAACCTTGGCCGACCAATCTGCACAGCACAAGTCCGCTGCCGCGTCCGGTTCCCATCCAGGACATCGCCACTGACCTCCTCCTGTCCGAAGACAAAAGCACATGGAAAGCGGACGAGAGTGACGCGGGAATTCTTTCTCCCAGTTTCAGCGAGCTCCAAGATCACGACTTGATCAGAAAGATGCACAGCCGGCGCCAGCTGAAGGAGAAGATGGTGTATTTCTGGGAGAATCATTTCAATACCAGCTATCGCACCCACAGCAAAGGCCAATACGAGTTACAGGAGAACGAGGCGTTCCGCGACCGGGCGTTTGGAAATTTTCTGGACCTGCTGCTGACGAGCGGCAAAAGCGCCGCGATGATGATTTACCTGAACACCGACGTCAACGTGAAAGAAAACCCGAATGAGAACTACGCCCGCGAAGTGCTGGAGCTGCATACGCTGGGCGTCACGGACCAGGGCACGCCCAACGGATACACCCAGTTCGACATCGTCGAGGCGGCCAAAACCCTTACCGGATGGGATAACACGGCGGACGTGCGGGGGGGCTTCCGCTTCGTGTCCAGCCGGCATAGCCCGGGATCCAAGCTGTTTTTGGGACAATCGATTCCGTTCAACGGCAGCGGACCCGGCGAAGGCGAACAAGTGCTCACGCTGGCCGCCCGGCATCCCTCGACCGCCCGCCATGTGTCGCAGAAGCTCTGCGAGTATTTCGTCAGCGATGCCTGTTCCACCGCGCTCGTGAACGAGGTCGCGTCCGTCTTTTCGGATTCCAACGGAGACATCAAAAAAGTCCTCATCGCGATCTTCACGTCATCCGATTTCATGAACGTGGCCAACTACCGTGGACAGGTGAAGACGCCGCTCGAATATCTCGTCGGCCTCCACAGAAACCTCGGTGTCTGGTCGTCACGGGAGCCGTTCCGGACCCGCCTCGTGAACGTGGGGCAATCGATCTACGAATATGCGCCCCCGGTCGGGTTCAAGGAAAAAGCAGTGGAATGGCTGAACACCAACGTACTGTTTCATGAATGCAGCATGGTCTACGAGATCACGATCCCGGGATTCGGCAATACCATCCGCTACGGGTCGTCGAGCAGCGGCGGGCAGATTCGAATCTGGATGGAAGAGCTCAAATTGACGACCGAAGAGCAGATCCTGGGCTTCCTGACGAATCTGACCGTCGACCGGATGGTCACCGTGACGGAGTATCAGCTGTATCTCAATACGTTGAGAGCCGGATTGGGCAGCAGAGCATTCGACATCAAGAATACCTCCCGCGAGGATGCGCTCGACCGGACGATGGCCACCATCCTCACCAACCCGCGCTATCTATATCAATGAGGTCGACGATGCCGAATAGACCGCGTCTCAAGCGAGACATACCGGAGCCCCCGCCCGCTGATCGGGACGAAAAGGAACGCACCTGCGCGTGCTGCGGGGAATCCAACGAGATTCTTTCGCGGCGGGCGTTTCTTCGGCGCGTCGCCGGCACGGCGGCCGCGGCCACGTTTCTGAGTTTGTTCCCAAGCGTCCTCTTGAAGCATCGGCAGGCCTGGGCCGCCGGCAATGCGGGAAAAACCCTGGTGGTCATATTCCAGCGGGGAGGAAATGACGGCCTCAATACGATCGTGCCCTACAGCGACCCCGAGTACTATGTGATGCGGCCGCGCGCGACAAGCGGAGGCATCGGCATTCTACCGCCCGGCACCGGAGACGGAGCCGGACTCGACCTGCCCGGGACCGGCTTTGCCATGCATCCCTCTCTCCAGCCGCTGCTCAGTCTGTATACCAACGGTGCCCTGGCCGTCGTCACCAGAGCCGGATTTGCCGGTTCCACTCAATCGCATTTTACCGATCAGGATACGATCGAGCGCGGGGTGTTCACCATGAAGAACGGCTGGCTCAACCGCTATCTACAGGCCGTGTCTCCATCCGGTTCTCCGGCAATGCGCGCTGCCGGTTTCGGCAATGATCTTGCCGATTCCCTGCGGGGAGAAGTGCTGGTTCCAGCCGTCAATAACCTGCGTAGCTTGAGTTTCGCGCGGTTGAACAGTACCAAGGGCCTCTTGGAGGACAATCTGCGAACCATGTATATGCAGGATCCCGCCCTCACGACGACGAATCCATTCCGCTCGTTGGTTCATCAGTTGGGACCGGACATGTTGAACCGGATCGCGGCCATCGAGGCCATTGGGCCGGCAGCGCCCCAAAATGGCGCTGCCTATCCCAACACCAGCTTTGGCACGCAACTCCGGGATCTCGCGCACCTCATTCGGGCCGGCATGGGATTGGAGATCGCGACGGTCGACATCGGTGGCTGGGATACCCACGAAGATCAGGGAGCGGGAGGAAGCTTTGCGCGCAATCAAGGCGCGCGTCTGGCAGAAATGGCCGGCGGCATACGGGCCTTCCATGACGATTTGGGACCGTTGATGAACAACGTCGTTGTCATGACCTGCACGGAATTCGGACGAACCGTCCGCCAGAATGCCAGCAACGGTACCGATCATGCCAAGGGAACGGTCTGGTTTCTCGTGGGCGGGGGAATCAAAGGCGGACTGTACCATGGGACCGCGGGATGGCCCGCCGCATTACTGCCGGCCAATCTGGACCAAGGACGATACATCGCGCCGACCGTCGAATTCCGCGACATCTTCTCCGACGTGCTGACCCGGCATTTCGGGACGACGCCGTCCGAACTGGCCGCGATCCTGCCGGGACACGTGCACAAGCCGGTCGGCCTTTTTGCCTGAACGTCAAAAGGCATCTTTGGCACAGCGAAATCCCGTACCGCTCGGACGGCTGTCCATGGTCCCCCAGTCTCGGTCGCTCGTCCGAAGGCTGACGGCCGGTTTTAACCAGGACCCTCCCCGCATGGACTTGATTGCGCCGCGTTCAGGACCGACGGGGTCGGCAAGAGGAGCGGACCGGTAATAGTTGGGATCATACCAATCCTGGACCCATTCGGCGACGTTGCCCGCCATGTCGTGAAGTCCATGGGCACTGACTCCCTCTGGAAAGCTTCCGACCGGCAAGGTGAGCACTTCACCGTTGAGTCCTTTGGCCTTTGCGATCCGTGCTCCTTCTCCGTGAATCCAGAAGGCCTCCCATTCCGTCGAGTTGATGAAATCGATTCTACGGCCGGCCCAATAGCTGGCGCTATTGGCCCATGCCGGGTTCCACTCGTCGCCCCAGGGATACGTCCGGCCATCGGGACCGCGGGCCGCCTTTTCCCATTCGGCTTCGGTCGGCAACCGCTTTCCCTCCCATCGGCAAAACGCCGTGGCATCGAGCCAACTGACATTCACGACCGGATGCCGCTCGCTCCCGGGAAAGGGATGACGATCGTTCCATAGAGTCGCGCGCGGGTTGGAATTCTCGGGCATCGGATGTCCCGTTGAAGCGATGAACCGACCATAGGCCTCGTTCGTCACTTCGTAGAGGTCGATGTAGAAGCTGCCGACGTAGACGAGTCGCTGCGGCTGTTCGTCCGGCAAGCCATCGCCGCCGGCAGGGGAACCCATTCTGAATTCTCCCGCAGTAATCAGGACCATGGAATCCGGATCGGAAAGCGCGAACGCTGGAGCGGACGACAGGACGACCAAAAGGAGGCGGGCGATGAAGCGAAAAACACTCACGACCGCGCTTTGGTGAGGCCGCACGCACGGGCTACCGCGTCGCGATAGGCGTGCCAGAGCGTCAGACATTTCTTGAGGCAGGAAAGAATCGCCCGCTGCTGGGCGCTTGTCACGGCGTAATTGACCACCATATCGTAGGCGTCGTGACGATGCCCTGCTTCCACCATTTGATGGGCACGGATCAGGTCCATGCAGTCCGGCGACAGCCCGTAGTGCTTGACCAGAGCATGCTCGCCGATGACCGACTCCACTTCCTCGGCGGTCTTGGGTTTCGACGGCTCGGCAAGTTCCTTTCGGTCTTTGACGCTTCCCTCGACGAACACCGTCATCGCGGCCGCTCCGACCAGCCAGGCTCGATTGTCCGACGCCCGTTCGAGCCATGCCCGATACTGTTTGGCCGCCGGAAGCAGGCGAACATCTTCGAAATCCCGTTCCATATAACCGAGGCCGCTCATCATGCTCAGAAACAAGTCGGGATGCGACTTGCCTAACGAGAGACCGCCGGTATCTTCTTCGTAAATATTTTCGGCCAACATTCGTCTGACGCCGGGCGGGGGATTGTGTCCATGGATGCGCGCGAGCAACACGGGAAAATCCCGGACGTACACTTCGTACTCCTGTTGAAAGTGCCGCTTCAGTCGGTCGACAGGAACCGCTCCCTTGGCAAAAAACGGCCAGGCCCAGTGATCTTTTCGATCCATGATGCGGAGGATTTCCTCTTGAAATCTCGCTTTGGTCATGCGTTTCACCATACGGGTTGCCTTCCTGGCCGCCGACTCATTACAATTCGTCACGGAGCGGCGAAATGAAACCGGTCACTGTCCAGAATCCCGAGGAAATTTTGACGATGCTTGCCGACGTGGCGCTTCGGGGAACCGGGTTCGTCACCGAATGTCTCCTGGACTACGTTTTGGACGAAGGGTTTACGGAGCCGATTTACTTCAACGCAAGCGGGGAGGACCCGGAAGCCTATTTCAAGGGTCAATCGCCGGCGTGGGCCGTGTATCAGGTGCGTGAATGGAAACGGGTCCTGACCGTTTCCGGAGGACCGGGCAAGGCGCGCCGAGTCCAAATTACGGAAACTCCCTAGAAGAATAGAATTGAGTCTACGGTGAGGCGACTGAAAAAGCAACGAATCGGAGAAGTGCCGCCCGTCTGCGCCTGATCACGCGGAGATCGACGAATGAGCCTTATTCGGATTGCGGAGCCTTTTACGCCGGGCGAGTTGGTGATGCTGCAGAGTTTGCTGGACGGAAGCGGTATCGAATACGTTCTTCGTCATGCGAACATCGGCAGTTTGTATCCCGGCATTCCAGCGCTTACGTCCCAAGTGTTCGTCGACGAGCGCGACGTCGCTCGGGCGGAGCACTTGCTGAGTCGCCTGAGATTGGAGCTTCGCGAGGTGCCTCAAGCTGCACCGGATAACGGCTAGCTTGAGGGTTTGGGTATGTGGGGATTGGATGGCCCCTGAGCGGGAAGACGCTCACCCGATCCTTGAAACCACCCGCCGATCAATGTCCCTTCCTCGAAGTAGAGATAGCGGTGCTTCACGACGGCCGTACTCTCCCAGTCTTCGAATATCCATTCCTCCTGCCTGATTCCGTCCTTGGTAAACGTCGTATTGATCGTCTGCGGACCACCCCAGGATTGGAGAACCTGCTCCTTGGACATGCCGACCATGACGCGATGCTCGGCAATGTGGTTCTGAAAACTGGGGTCTCTTATCTGGACGATAAGCGGCCACACGACCATCAGCAGCGCAAACAGGGTCAACCCTGCGTAAATGGCAATGCGGACCGGACGCTGCCGGATAAAGGAAACCGGTTCGGAATCGTGAGAGGACGAGGACGACATGTTTTCCGTCAAAAAAGTCTCTTGAGCCATACCGGGATGCTCGCCGGTTGTGAAACAGGCGCGCGAATCCTAACAATCACCTGCGGAGGGCGTCAAGAGATGCGGACGCAAGATTGAAGGACGGGGAGGACACCGCATCAGTCGGCGTACTGGGGGACCGGGATTTTCTTGGCCTGAGTTTGCCGGGGCGGGGCCGGTTGCTGCAGGAATTCCTTGGAATAAGGATTCATGACGGGATCATGCGTATGGCGTTGCCGCCGCTTGACCAGTTCAATGCTTTGCGTGCCGATCTCCAGCCGATCGACCGGCGATTTGATGGTCAACGGATCCGGCAAGCCTTGCAGCGAAAATAATTGGTAGGCGAGGGTCCAATCCAGCTGGTCCTTGGCGGCTTCCTTGACGATGAACCGGGCCTGGGGAGAGGGAGCTCCCTTGAACAATAACAACCAGATATTCGAACGAAAGGACGGAGCGGCCGGATCATCGGAAGGATGAAACTCGGGAATCAAGGCGGGTACTTGGGCGATGGGGACTGGCGGCGTAAATTCGACGTCCACCAGCCTCACGTATAATGCGCGGTTCTCACTATGATCATTGGGGTCCACCGCATAGCTGAAGGAATACCGCACCTCGATGCCGTCCCGCTTGAACATGTAGACATCTTCGCCATTTTCCGGGGAGACCAGTTTGCGAAAGTACTTTTCCCAATCGGCAATCGCGTAATACGTGAACACTCGCAACGCCGATTTTCGGTCCCTCACCGCTTGCGGCATCCCAAGTTTTTCATGCAGTTCGATTTGCGTAAGCCCCAGAAATCCGTCCTCAAAATAGGCCGATGCCGCTGCGCGCGTCGGCGCGCACACACCAAGAGCCAAGGCAAACGAAAGGAGAAGGCGGGGAAGGCAGGCGTACATCCGATGCTGGAGCAACGTTCATCTCCGGCTTTTTGTCATCGTATCGGCGGTATCGTAATGATGTCAAGCTCGTGTTTTGGTTGCCGCTTTCCCGTCTTCTCAGTATGATGACGCATTGAACGTTCATATCACACAGGATAGAGGCAGATGAGCCAAATCGAATTGCTTCTTCGCGAGCGCATCCTCATTCTCGACGGCGCCATGGGTACCATGATCCAACAGCACAAGCTGGATGAGGCTGCATTTCGCGGCGACCGCTTTAAAGACTGGGAAAAAGATCTGAAAGGCCACAATGACCTGCTGAATCTCACGCAGCCGGCTCTGGTCGAAGACATTCATCGGCAATATTTAGAGGCCGGCGCGGACATCATCGAAACCAACACCTTCAATTCTCAAGCCATCTCCCTGTCCGATTACCGTATGGACACCTTGGGGTATGAGCTGTCCCATGCCGGGGCAGTCTGTGCCAAGCGTGCCGTCGAAACGGTCCAAAAAGGGAATCCGAGCCGGCACTGTTTCGTCGCCGGCGCGATCGGGCCGACCACCAAAACGTCGTCCATCTCCACGGATGTCAACAATCCCGCAGCTCGCGGCACGACCTATGAGGAGCTCGTCCGTGCCTATAGCGAACAGGTTCGCGGCCTCCTGGACGGAGGGGCGGATCTCCTGCTCGTCGAAACCATCTTCGACACGCTCAATGCGAAGGCGGCCTTCTTCGCCATTCAGGAGGTCTTCGCTTCGGGAGGCCGGAGGGTGCCGATCATGGCCTCCGTCACCTTCATCCAGGCGGGCAGCAACCGCGGCGTGACCGGTCAAACGGTAGAGGCCTTTTGGAACTCCATTTCCCATGTGCCCTTGCTGAGCATCGGCATCAATTGCGCCCTCGGACCCAAGGAAATGCGGCCGCTGATCGAGGAATTGTCTCGGATCGCACCGGTCTATATGAGCGCGCATCCGAATGCAGGGCTGCCGAATCCATTGCTGCCGACCGGCTTTCCGGAAACGCCCGATACCCTGGCGCCGCAATTGCGGGATTGGGCCAAGAACGGCTGGCTGAACATCGTCGGCGGCTGCTGCGGAACGACCCCGGCGCACATCAAACTCATTGCGGAGGCCGTTCGCGGAATTCCTTCGAGAACCATTCCGGAAGTACCGCCCTATACGAGACTCAGCGGGCTCGAAGCGCTCACGCTGCGTCCAGACTCCAATTTCACGAATATCGGCGAGCGGACAAACGTGACGGGCTCGCCGGCATTCGCCAAACTGATTCTCTCGGACGACTATGAAACCGCCCTGTCCGTGGCGCGGCAGCAGGTGGAAGGCGGCGCCCAGATCATCGACATCAACATGGACGAGGGCATGCTCGATTCCGTCGCCGCCATGGAGAAATTTCTTCGCTTGATCGCTTCGGAACCGGACATCTCGCGCGTCCCGATCATGGTCGACAGCTCCAAGTGGGAGGTGCTGGAGACCGGCCTGCGGAATATCCAGGGTAAAGCGGTGGTCAACAGCATCAGCCTGAAGGAAGGCGAGCAGAAGTTCGTCGATCAGGCGACCCTGGTGCATCGGTACGGGGCCGCCGTCGTCGTCATGGCGTTCGATGAGCGGGGACAGGCCGATACGCTCGAGCGTAAACAGGAAATCTGCGCGCGCTCCTATAAGATTCTCACCGAGCGGGTCGGGTTACCGCCCCAGGACATCATCTTCGATCCCAACATCCTGACCGTCGCGACCGGCATCGACGAGCACAACAACTATGCCGTGAACTTCATCGAGGCCACGCGCTGGATCAAGCAGCACCTTCCTGAGGCGAAAGTCAGCGGCGGCATCAGCAACATCTCGTTTTCGTTTCGCGGCAACAACGTCGTCCGTGAAGCCATGCACGCAGCCTTTCTCTATCACGCCGTCAAAGCCGGACTCGACATGGGCATCGTCAATGCCGGCCAGTTGGCCGTGTACGAAGAAGTTCCCAAGGACCTGCTCGAATTGGTGGAAGACGTCCTGCTCAACCGGCGGCCGGACGCCACCGAACGGCTGGTGAGCTTCGCCGATACGGTCAAACAGAAGGGCAAGGTCGTCGTGCAGGACGACGCGTGGCGCAATGGCACCGTGGAGGAACGGCTGTCCCACGCGCTCGTGAAGGGCATTACGGACTATATTGAGCAGGATACAGAGGAAGCCAGGCAGAAATTTCCCAAGCCGTTGAGCGTGATCGAGGGACCGCTCATGGACGGGATGAACGTGGTCGGGGATCTGTTCGGTGCCGGCAAGATGTTTCTTCCCCAGGTGGTGAAAAGCGCCCGCGTGATGAAAAAGGCGGTCGCCTATCTGATGCCCTTCATGGAAGAGGAAAAGAAGCGGTTGGGCGACTATCAGTCCCAAGGGAAAGTGCTGCTCGCCACCGTCAAGGGAGACGTACACGACATCGGCAAGAATATCGTGGGAGTCGTCCTCGGCTGCAACAACTATGAGGTGATCGACCTCGGGGTCATGGTGCCCTGCGAAAAGATCTTGGCCACGGCCAAGGAACGCAAGGTCGATGTCATCGGATTGAGCGGGTTGATCACGCCTTCACTCGACGAGATGGTTCACGTCGCCAAGGAAATGACCCGAGAGGGTTTCGATCTACCGCTGTTGATCGGAGGAGCCACGACCAGCAAGGCCCACACGGCGGTCAAGATCGCTCCTTCGTACGCTCCGTCGGTCGTGCACGTGCTGGACGCGTCCAGAGCCGTGGGGGTGATGGGTAATCTCATGGGAAACCAGCGTCCCACGTTCGTCCGGCAGGTCCGGGACGACTACGAGCGGGTCCGTCAAGCTCATCAGGAACGCGGGACAAAGCCGCTGGTTGCCCTGGATGCGGCGCGGAAAAATCAGTTGAGCACGGACTGGTCGTCCCTCGACGTCCCGGAACCCTCATTCCTGGGACCCAGGGAGATCCGGGAACTGAACCTCGGGGAGCTGGTCCCGTACATCGACTGGACGCCGTTTTTCCATACGTGGGAGCTCAGAGGCCGCTATCCAGCGATCTTCGACGATTCCACCGTGGGCGGCAAAGCCAAGGAACTCTATGACGATGCGCGCAGGCTGCTGGATGAAATCGTTCGGCGCCGCTTGTTGACCGCCAACGCCGTCTATGGGTTCTTCGCCGCTGCGTCGATCGGGGATGACATTCGACTCTTCACCGATCGGTCACGCTCCCAGACGTTGACGACGTTTCACACGCTGCGCCAGCAATCCGAAAAGCCGGCGGGGCAGCCCAACCTGGCTCTGGCCGATTTCGTCGCGCCTCACAACTCGGGCAAGGGGGATTTTATCGGCGCCTTTGCCGTCACCGCCGGAATCGGCACCGACGAACTCTGCCGCGGGTACGAAAGCGATCACGACGACTATAATTCCATCATGGCCAAAGCGTTGGCGGACCGGCTGGCCGAAGCCTTTGCTGAATATCTTCATCAACGCGCGCGGCGTGAGTGGGGATATGGCGCGGGAGAGCAGCTGACGAACGAGCAGCTCATCAAAGAGCAGTATCGGGGAATCCGCCCGGCGCCGGGGTATCCCGCTTGTCCGGACCATACGGAAAAGGAATCGCTGTTCACCCTTCTTGACGTCGAGCGCCGTACGAGCATCCGCCTGACGGAGAGTTTTGCGATGCTGCCCGCTGCATCGGTCAGCGGCTTGTACTTTGCCCACCCGCAGGCGAAATATTTCGCGGTTGGAAAGCTGGGCAAGGATCAGGTCGAGGATTATGCCAGCCGGAAGGGCATGCCGCTGGCCGCGGTCGAGCGCTGGCTGGCGCCGAACTTGAACTACGAACCAACCTAGAGTTGATCAGGAGACTTCTGCTAGCAGAGACTGACGGGCTGGCTTTCCCACGGCGGACGACAAGCCGCTTTTCACCGTTCGATACCGCTCCTCGGCCCACCGGTTAAACTCCTCCGAATCGGCGAACACGAGTTCCCAAGCCTTGACGGCATCCACCATCAGCAACTGGTGGGGATGACGGTCGGCCGGAAAATACACGACGAGCACGGCGGATTTGCCGGTCAGGCTGACGTCCGTGAACACATGCAGTTGAGCGCCCTGCGGAAGCGTCACGTCGCGTGAGGCGGCCTCCACGAGTGGATGATACATGCGCCGCAAAAACTGAACGGTCACCTCGAAAGCATTGGTGGTGCCCAGAAGACGGGGATTCGGCTTTTCGCCAAAGAGATGTTCGGTCAGGTACGTGGCGGCTTCCCAGGTGGGCATGGAGCCGGACGTGACGAGCGCTTCACAGAGGTACGCGATCCAGTTTCTGGTGATTCCCGTTTTCTTCGTCGACGCGGACTTTTTGGGCATGGAGGCCGATCCTTTCCAGATTGACCGGAGCCGTCGGAATGCGCGTGACTTGCCGATACCACCGCCGGTTTTCGAGCGCGATGAAATGGAGTATATCGGCGAGGGAAAAGACGGTCAACGAATTGGCGAAAAGGACGCGGCGCGGTCAGGATTCACGGATGGAGCCGAGCGTGGCCTTGTCGGCATATTGCTCGTAGATGCGCCGGATGTCGCCGAGAGAGGCCAGAAACACGTCGAGGAGTTCCGGATCAAAATGCAGTCCACGCTTTTTGACCATGAGCTCGACCGCATGGTCGAACTCGAACGCCGGCTTATAGACGCGGGCGGTGGTGAGAGCATCAAACGCGTCCGCAATGGCGACGATGCGGCCCTCGATGGGAATCTCTTCGCCTTTCAATCCCCGCGGATAGCCGGTGCCGTCCCATCGCTCGTGGTGAGTCAGCGCGATGGTCGCGGCCACGTTGAGGATCTCGGCCTCCGAGCCGGCGAGAATCCGATATCCGATTTCGGCATGCTGGGCCATGACGTACAACTCATCCTGCGTGAATTTTCCGGGCTTCAAAAGCACATGGTCCGGCGTGCCGATCTTCCCGATATCATGCATGGGACTGGCCGTCCGGATGAGTTCGCACCGTTCATTGGGGAGGCCGTAACGTCGGGCCAGCAATTCCGAATACCGGCTCATTCTCTGAATGTGTTGCGCCGTGGCCCCGTCCCGATACTCCGCGGCGATGGCCAGCCGCTGAATCGTCTCTTCCCGCGACAGTCGCAGTTCCTTTTCACTCCGCTCCAGCCATTCGAGGGCCTGTTGAAGCGCCATCGTCCTCGTTCTGACGATGTCTTCCAAATTGTCCCGATGAAGCTTGTTCTCGATTTCCAGCCGACGACGGCGAAGCGCGTTCGTCACGTTGATGAGCACTTCGTTGGATTCGAACGGTTTGACGACGTAGCCGAACGCACCCATGTCGAGCGCGGCATTGGCAAGGACGGCGCTGTCGAGACCGGTGACCATGATCGCGGCGGTATACGGGTAGTCGGCCAGAATGCTCCTCACGAGATCCATGCCGGACTCGCCCGGCATGTTGACATCGCAGAGTACGAGCGCAAACGGTTGTTCCTCCAAACGCTGGCGCGCTTCTTTCGCATCGGCGGCAAGAATCGTTTCGTATCCGTGCGACTGCAGCATGTAACCCAACAAGCGCCTGATCGGTTCCTCATCATCGACGATCAATAAGCGCTTGAGGTCGAGTGTGGTCTGTCGGTTGGCGGGGTCCAAAAGTAACGTCATGATGTGTGGCGGCCGCGCGGGCCGTCTGCAGCCGGCATCGCAGGGAGGTTATCCAAATC
This sequence comes from Nitrospira japonica, assembly GCF_900169565.1. NCBI lineage: Bacteria > Pseudomonadati > Nitrospirota > Nitrospiria > Nitrospirales > Nitrospiraceae > Nitrospira > Nitrospira japonica. The sequence continues at coordinate 3,006,776 of NZ_LT828648.1, forward strand.
TCGTGACATCATCATGTTGCTCGGAAACTCTAAGATGAGGGCACCTTTTGTGCCACTCTTTTTGTGTTTTTGAGCATCGCCACCAGACCGCTTGGGCCGGAATCGAGTCCGTAGGACCCAGTATTTAGGTGTCTCTCCCAGACGAAGAGACAGTTTGCACAAATGCCATCAGTCGGGCAAGTCGGGCCTTCGACAAACCGGAACAGATGACTCCACCGCGGCCGCACTTTTGTACGCTCAAAGACGCTCTGCAGTCAGCTTCCATCGCATGCGGGACGTTGAATCGCCCGCCGTTTCATTGCGCTTTAGACGCACCTTTACTATAATGCGCCCAATCGTATCACAGGAGAAACCCATTGCTATGAACGGTTCTGGAGGAATGTTGCGCGCCGATGGACGCAGAAAAGATCAGCTTCGTCCGATCAAAATCACCAGGAATTTCATCAAACATGCCGAAGGCTCCGTCTTGATCGAAATGGGCGACACGAAAGTGATCTGCACCGCGTCGGTCGAAGAGAAGGTCCCTCCGTTTCTCAAGGGAAAAGGTACGGGATGGGTGACCGCGGAATATAGTATGCTTCCTCGCTCCACGCACGATCGATCGCCTCGTGAGGCCGTCAAAGGCAAGCAGGGTGGCCGCACGCTGGAGATCCAGCGCCTGGTGGGACGGGCCTTGCGCGCCGTCACCGGCATGGACCAGATGGGCGAACGATCGATCTGGATCGACTGCGACGTCATCCAAGCTGACGGGGGCACAAGAACCGCCTCCATTACCGGAGCGTTCATCGCATTGGCCGATGCATTCACCACGCTCAAGACGCGGGGCTTGATCAAGAAGCGCCCGTTGACCGATTACCTGGCCGCGGTCAGCGTGGGAAAAGTCGGAGGGGAGATTCTCGTCGATCTCGCATATGTGGAAGATTCGGCCGCTGAAGTCGATATGAATCTTGTGATGACCTCGAAAGGCCAGTTCGTTGAAATTCAAGGAACGGCTGAGCGGACTCCCTTCGCCAAGCAAGATATGGACGGCTTTCTGGCTCAGGGATGGTCGGCAATTCAGACACTCACGAATCTGCAGCGGGATCTCGTCGGAGCGCTGGATTGACCATGGCCGGAGTGATCACCGAACTTGTCCTTGCCACGCGGAACCTTCACAAAGGAGAGGAGCTTACCGCCCTCCTGAGCAGCCTCGGGATCCGCGTGCGTACCTTGGCGGAATTTCCGGACGCACCGGAGGTCATCGAAGACGGCGATACCTGTGAGGCGAACGCGGTAAAAAAGGCCAGAACCATCGCCGACGTCACAGGACTTCCCGCCGTGGCCGACGATACCGGTTTGGAAGTCGATGCGTTGGACGGCCGGCCCGGAGTTTTTGCGGCTCGCTATGCCGGTGAGCACGTGACCTATGAGGACAATTGGCGCAAGCTATTGAAAGAGCTTGCCGGGGTTTCGAGAGAAGGGCGGCAAGCGCGTTTTCTCACCGTGGCAGCCTTGGCTCTGCCGGGCGGCGTTGTCGAGGTGGCGCAAGGAACCTTGGAGGGAATCATCGCGGAGGAGCCGGCCGGGACCGGCGGGTTCGGCTATGATCCGGTATTTCACGTCCCGGAACTCGGCAAGACCTTAGCCGAGCTTTCGGCGGAGCAGAAGAATTGTATCAGTCATCGCGCGAAGGCCTTTGCCGAGATACGCGAGATATTGCTGAGCAAGTCTGAATCGTCGGGAACCGTCCGATCCGCGTAGATACTCCAACCGGCCTCCAACAAGGCCGCAGGAAGCGAGATCGCCGAAGCGTACCGCGGGGTGGTACAGTAAGGCGAATGGGCGACCGATAACGATGCTCGAGGGTAGTTCCCATCCAGAAAAGTCGGGGCGTAGCGCAGCCTGGTAGCGCGCCTGCTTTGGGAGCAGGATGTCGGAGGTTCAAATCCTCTCGCCCCGACCAAAATCTGCAAATATCAATGGATCGTCGTGAGGATTTGAAGCGGCTGAGCGCCGACGTCCAGGAGGAAAAGGTCGCTCATGATGTGTGCGACCGTCAGCGAAGACGCCGGGCCGAAGGCCAAATCCTCTCGCCCCGACCAAACCGCACTTCGTGTGGGCCGCAGGCTCACCATCGTTTTACCGTACTTACCGCCTGCGGATAAACACCTTTAGTGCTATGTTGTAGCGACTCCCTGCCACTTTTTTTCGATAACCTTCTCTCTGCAGCGCTTCGTCTCCATATTTAATAGGCACCCGATAAAGAGTCAGTTGGCCATCCAAAGTACTGAAGTTTGTCGTGCCCGCGTGAATCCAGCCAAGGTTTTCTCCTCAGCCGTGAGTCTTAATACAGAGATGGATGCGCGCGTTCGCGGGCATGACGCAAGAGGAAATTGTCCCGCACGTCTGCGTCAGAGTTCCGCTAAGGCGTCGGCATAGGTCGCGGCATGCGGTATGTGATAGGCGTCGAACGCACTGCGTAGGTCCGCTCCACCGGTGGCATCAGTGAACATCACGAACAGGCTGTTGCCGGTCCGCCGGTTCGTCGGCGAACAGCTGTCGAAATTGTAGGAGCGCTTGGGATGGTAGAGCTTTTCCCAAAACTGCGGGGTCAAATGCCCGCCTTGGAACAGCGGCCAGAAGTAACAATTGCCGACATCGTGACTTTCGCTCATCTGATCGCAGCCCTTGGTATATTCGATACCTCGAAGGCCCCTGGGTCCGAATTGATCCAGAGGCAGGAATCCGGAGCTGTAGGCCAGCGCGTCGGCCTGACCTTCGTTGAAGCAAGAATAGTTTCCGCCAAAGGAACCGGAGATCTCGTTGAAGAGCTCGTGCGCGATCTCATGCGCAATTCGCGGCGTCACAGTCGGAACCAGCCCGCCGAACAGGTTGAAATACAGGGGATGGGCATAGTTCGCCGTGATCACACCGTTGCCATAGCTGAAATTTCCCTCTCCGTGCTCTGAAGTGGCCAGTTCGGTGGGCATGACCAAGGCCGTGATCGGATCCGATGTGACTCCTGTCAATCTCCGTTCCGCAGACTGAATTGCCAGGGCGTTCGTAAAAATCTCCGTCCCCGCATTGCCGGCTTGAAACGAAGCCTGTCGATAAAACACCGTTCGGAGGCCTGTGGCGGGATCGGTCCGTTGATCGGTCACGAAGTCTACAGGCGTGACGCCACCCCATACAGGCGGTAACTCGTACCAGGTCATTGTGACGTCGCTCTCGGTGGACAGGACGACTGACGGCGCGTAGGGCACGGTCACGAACGCACCCGGGCCTTGTGGGTACACCGTGGCAAAGACATCGGCGAATCCGCTGACCAATACCGGTGAGGCTCCGATGATGGGGAACGCAAGGCCGCTGATCCGAATACCGTCGACCGACGGGATGATCGTCGTTGCTCGGCACGTTCCGCCGCAGGTAGAGATGACGGCCGGGCTTTGGTTACGACACCCCGCATCATCGCAGTAGGACAACCAAGGAGGTAACGGCGTCCGTCCGCTGGCCGGCGGTATGGACGGAGGTGTCGGCGGCGGCGTGGTCGGTTGATTGGGATTCGGGTTGCCCGGCGGCGGAACGCCCGGTTGAGTCGGCGTTTGCGGTTCCACGACGGTGGTTGACTGTGGAGATGTGTCACCGCTGCTTGAGCAGGCAGTCAAGAACAATGTGACGAAGATGACAAACAGTACCATAACGCTCGGCTAAGAATACGCAGTTTCCCCAGTTCGTGCTACCCCCCCGTCGAATGAGGGAGGAATGTATAGACCTGGAGATTCACCCAGCCGTATCGGTGTAACACGATCGTGCCAGGCCTTTCTAGAGTGGACTCTCCACGACATACGGTCTCCCTTGAAAAACCCGGCAACTGTACGCCCAATCGCGAGCATCTCCTAGTAGCGCTGACTCCATCTCGAAGCTAGGCTGAAAAAGAACGGAGAGTTTCCGAATCGGATCACCACAAACAGAGGAGAGCAATCCTATGTCGCGGATTGAAGAGTCGATCGACGTCAACGTACCCGTCCGGACGGCCTATAACCAATGGACTCAGTTTGAAGAATTTCCACGGTTCATGGAGGGTGTACGGCAGGTCTCTCAACTCGACGAGCGACGCCTTCACTGGAAGGCGGAGCTTGGAGGGAAGGAAAAGGAATGGGATGCCGAAATCACGGAACAGGTTCCGGATCGACGTATCGCGTGGACCAGCAGGAATGGAGTCGGTACGGCGGGCGTCGTCACCTTTCACCGTCTCTCCGATGCCCAATCGCGGATCATGTTGCAAATGGAGTACGACCCGGAGGGGTTTGTTGAACATGTAGGCGACGCGGTGGGTATCGTCACCCAGCGGATTATCGGCGATCTCCAACGGTTCAAGACGTATATTGAAACCAGAGGACGGGAAACCGGTGGATGGAGAGGCTCGATCCAGCATTCCTGAATCCCGCGGTTCACAGCGGTAGCGATGAACGACCGATTTCTACATCACCCTATTGACCAAAGGTGACGCATGCAACGAACGTGGATCAATTACAGTCGCTGGCTCTTCGGCATGGTGCTCCTATTCGGAACGTCCGCCGCGCAGGCAGCCGAAGGAACAGCAAAAGGCGAAACGTCAGACGAAAAGGGTCAACAAGGACTCGGCCTAGGACCACATGGTCAATCGTCGAACGTGGTCATGAGCGGACCCGACATGGTGATCGGCAAGATCACGAAGATTCAAGGCGAACAGTTCACCGTTCATGGAGACCGCGGCCAAGACATCAGCCTCAAGGTTACAAAGGACACCAACAAGATCTGCGCGGGGGGAAAAGGTCCCGCTAAGACTTCCAGCGGGCAAGAGAGCAGTAAAGAAAAACAGGAGATCCCACCGACGGCCTTCATGGAACAGCATGCGGCGAAAGGGCGCGTGCTTTCCGAACAGGAAATGATGCAGCAACTGCACGAAAGCGGCACTCAAGACGAAGTCGGTGCCCTATCCAAAGACCCGAGTAAATTGAAGGACACAGTCGGAACCACCGATCCCAAAGCCAAGGAAGACACGGCGAAGGGATCCGGTTTCATGGTCGGCGGACAGGATTGCAACTTTAAGGTCGGAGACAAGGTGCGTGTGGAAGCCTCCGATATGGGCACTGTGACGACCATCAAACAATTAGCTCGGGCAACCGAATAACCTTCCTCAGTCACGGCTCAGGTTTTGATTGGTGGGTGGGGAGAAGTTAAATCCCGCCCACCAAACCTCCAGCAGGTGTGCCGACATCGCCCAGCAAACGGACGGGTAGGCTGGTACTTGACGCAAGCTCCCAAAACGGTCACAAATATCCCTCGATAGCGTAGGCCGTAACGGCGACCACTCCGTCACGCCAAGACGGAAGCATGCGCCCGTAGCTCAGTCGGATAGAGCATCAGCCTTCTAAGCCTTTCTGAAACTGTCGTACGAGCGCTCTTCAGCACAGCACAACATCGCTTCGGAGCGAGTTTTCGTCTTTTTGATTGCTGAGTTTTATTCAGTCGAATTCAGGTGAGTTTAGGTGGTTTTTGCTTTGACGAGAACACGCCGGGAACACGTAGGGTTTCTCGTTACTGGTTATTGAGCTACTCCCTGTTTACCTTCATAAGCTTCACTCGATGTTGATGATGAATTCGTCACTTTGTGCAACACAGCAACCTTTAACTTATTGCGGAGAGATAAAATCTCTTCTATTGGTCAGGTATCTTAAATCTGTCCGTGCACTCTTTGACGATTTCAGCCAGCAGGTTGTAGTATTTGTTACATTCCTCAAGCGTGTCCTTGTGAGGGAAGAATTTCGGCTCAACCCTCCCAAACTTCTTTAGCGTTACCATCTGAAAGATGACCATCTCTCCAGCTGAGTTCAGGTGAATCACACGACAGTTTTGCATCGTGCCTTGCAGCATGATCCTCCCTGGACCGAGCTTGTTGAGTCGTGTGATTTCCATCTTCGGCAGACCGATCTTTGTAACGATTTCTGCCATTATAGGACCCACCTTCTGAGTGTAATTCCGCATTTTAGTGGTGCGTCGAAGAAGGTCCTGTACTTCAGCACTCGCCGTCCTTCCCTTTTCTCTGTTCCATTCATTCCAACCAGGCACATCCTTATACTCGCGGACCATAATCCAATAGACGGAACGGGCCGCGCTGATGAATGCACTCAAATAGAAGTTGAACTTATTGAACTTGCCATGATTGCGTTTCAACTGGGCTAGGAAGAACTCTGCTTCAGCGAGCTTATATTGAGTATCAGATAAATCTGTAATAGCATCACCTCTCACGATTACTAAACTCAAAGATATCGTGAGCGTCCGTGACCACGTGCATGCCTGTAATTCCTGCGGATTGAATGTCACCACTCGCAAGGTAGAGGCGGTCACCGACTACGGCACCGGCCAGGCCGTGTCGGGGCATTGGCATTTTCGGTAGATCTTCCCAACTATTGGTCGCGGGATCGTAGGCTTCAAGCGCGCGAAATGCCGCCATCAAATGCTCATCCTGGTGCTCTCCGCCGGCAACATAAATCCGATCCCTATATACCATCCAAGCTCCACCGCTCCGTGCGGTCGGCATCCGTGCTTTCACCAAGCCCCATTGATCAGTCGCGGGATCATATTCCTCGACAACGTTCGTATTGCTGGCGGTGAAAATGAAGGCGCTGCCGAGTCGACCACCGATCACGTAGATCTTGCTATTTACTGCTCCGACCGCCGCATGATTGCGAGCCGTGGGCATGGACGAGCGCACTGACCAGGAATCGTTCTTGGGATCATATTCTTCGACGGTGGATACCGAGCGATGAGGCCGTCCTGGCTGGAGCGAGGTTTCCTGGGAACCCGGATGAGGTGCTGCACCCCCAATCACATAAATCTTGCCATTCACACTTGCCGCAACCGCGGATCCTCGTTTTGATGGCATAGGCGCCAGCGCCTTCCAGCGGTCCGTCGTCGGGTCATATTCCCAGGCATTGTTGATCGGCACCCACGCGGGCGGTCCGGAGTGGGGCGGCACAAAGCCGCCGAAGACATAGAGCTTGCCGTCTAGCTCAGTAATAGCTATGTGATGCGACGGTAGGGCCATTGCCTTTCTCTTGGTCCACTTATCGATGGTCGGCTCATACTCATACACGAGGCCTTGAGGGATCCAGCCTGGCCCAAGTCCGCCGAGCACGTAAAACTTGCCCCCGGACGAGACGCCAACTAACTCTTCGGACGGCTGGGGAAATGGGGCGCCCTTAACCCATTTGCCTGTTGTCTGTGCTTGGGCCGGGCTAAGGATAGATAGGAAGCTCATGAGAAACATTAATAGGAGAGCTTGCATATCACTATTCCTTTCAATGTCTGATTGCATTCACTCTAAGTTATGTAGTTGCCTATATCAATCGCTCTTCACAGCAAAAATTAGTTTCCACTTGGAGGACCTTCTTCAACAACCTGAAAAGTGTCATTAGCTTTGAACACTGGAACAATCTTGCGGAGGGGACATTTTCAGCTCCAACGTTTGTTGAGGTGCTATTAAATAGCCACAGTATGATGTGATATTCAGGTCGGAATAGCGAAAGCGAGGACAGGAGCCCTTTAGCTAGGTGCGATTTTCTTCATCAGACAATAGCCTTTCGCAGCACAGCTAATTCCTCCAATACCCTTCGTTTTCGCCTGGTCCCCATACCCTCACCACGTCCCTTAATCTCCTTCATGGGTGACCTGCGCCCTTAAATAGCCGGCAATATTGACTTCCCCGACGATACTTGCGTACCATCCGCTCCTCCATTTCAGAGGAATAGGTAGGGTGCGCTGTTTTATAAAGTTCAGCGTCGCGAGCCTCTTGGCATTCAGCTTGATCATCGCTGGGGTCCTGGCGTCCTATCACTCCAGCTCAGATCTTTCCCATCATCACCAAGCCCATCAAGACAGTCACGCCAGCGCATTGTGTTCACTGACGTGTGCCGTGGGCCAGGTCGATGCAGCGTCGGTAATTCTACTTCTTCGTGAGCTCGTACTTCTCGGTCGTGTTGAGTATAGGAGTTCGCCCAGCAATCCGTTTCCTGCCGCACATCTCTGCGCAGTCCGTGGTCCTCCTTTCCTGGTTTAAACTCACGTTTTCCGTTCGTACAATCTCAGCACCTGACGTAACTGATTCCTCTGAAGAATTGGCAAGCGTGCCAATCTTCCTATGAGTATGGCGCTGCTATCTTCTTTAGACCAAGCCTGAGGTATGACTTTGTTCAACAGAACGTGGTCTTGAAATATTTCTTGCTTATGAGGAGATGCCGATGAATCGCCCCCATCGTTCACGACAGTATTACGGTAGGGGACCTATGCGTTATCACGTTATACCGCTATGCCTTATTGTCCTTTGTTGGTCCGGCCTCCGGAGTTGGGATTCATTGGCAGGCATGCCTGAGTCGGAAATGGCAAGCGGAGCGAAACGTACACTTGTCGAGGGGACGTATCAATTGTCGCCTCCTGCCATTCAGTTCGACAAGGACGGCACGCTCCATGCCGCATGGCTCGAACAACGCGGTGACGCACGATCCGTCAAAACGATGCGAGTCTCTCAAGATCTCCATCAAGAGGCGGTACAGGTGAATCCCAAGGAGGCCGAGCCAAATGCGCTACATCAAGCTCCCGGCCTGGCCGTCGGGCAGGACGGCCGAATCTTTGTGAGTTGGTCGACGGCCAAAGCGTCTGACGCGCCATTTGCTTCTGATCTGCGATTGGCACGATCGGTGGATGGAGGCCGGACCTTCGAACCGCCGATTCTTGTGAATGACGATAAGCAACCCATTGGCCACGGATTCGAGTCTGTGCTGGTGGATCGGCAAGGCGGGGTGAACATCGCGTGGCTGGATAATCGTCACAAAAGTAAGAGCGGGGCCGGAGCGGTCTTTGGCGGCTCTCATGATGGCGGGAAGGGTGTGGAGACGAACGTCGCTATCGATGATATGGCGTGTCCCTGCTGCCGTCCCATGCTCACGCAAGCGCCCGATGGAAGTATCTGGGTCGCCTGGCGGAAGACATTTGAAGGCAACGTTCGGGATATCGTGGTTGCCAGATCGATTGATCAGGGGCGATCGTTTTCGGCTCCCATCCGAGTACACGAGGATAAATGGGTGTTCCCGGCGTGCCCTCACCGAGGTCCTTCCATTGGTTTCGATGGGGCCGGCCGATTATATGTAGCCTGGTACACAGAAGGCACCGACGAGCACCCCCAGGTGTTCCTCTCCGTGTCTGATGACCAGGGACAAACCTTCGCGACGCCCGTGTCACTCCATGCCTCGACCACGTCGCTTCCGGATCAATTACGGATGGCCGTGGCCCCTACTGGAGCCGTTGTGGCGGTGTGGGAAGAACTCACCGGCGTTCGCAAGCGGATCGTGATGCGCGTCTCGCTTGATCGTGGCCGTACATTCGGCTCTCTTCAAACGCTCAGCACGGGCGCCAATGCCGAATTCCCTACCGTGGCGATTCATGAGTCCGGTCAGGTGGCCCTCAGTTGGAACGAACACGTCTGGCCGAATAATCGAATTGTGGTGTTGCTCGAGCGTCTGAGCGATCACAAATAGCGTGTTGAGCCACACGAATGCGTGACGCCATATTTACGATAGAGCGCCGGGGAAATGCCTCGAGCTGCTTCAAAGCCTGGGCAACGGTTTCAGTGGCCGTCTATGCCCTGCTGCTGGTGCTCTCCGCAGCGTGCTCGCTCGACGCAACATTGGATGATCATCACCACGCTCATGCAGACTCCCACTCATCTGCCCACACGACCTTATGCAACTGGTCATGCCAACTCTCTTCGTCGCCGGCGATCATCAGTCTGGGTGGCCGCACCCTGCCCGATATAGTCCTCACGGCCATTCCAATTGTATTGAATCAAGGCCAGCACACGGGAGCCGAAATACTCCCGGACATGCGAGGCCCTCCTCCGCACCTCTCTGAATCCTAGCGTCTAACTTCCACAGTCCATTCCTCGGCAGGCCATGAGCTCGCGTGGGCCATACCTTGCGCGCTTGGGCAAAACTTGCCGACGAGTTGGACGTCGCGTGTGCCTAAGGAGGGTGTAATGAAAAGCCATGTGTACTTCGTATCGCTCGCATTGTTAACCAGTGTGATTTTCCTATCGGCCTCTATTGTAAGGGTACAGGCCCAGGAGGAGTCCGGTTCCGTTCCCGCGCAGGAATCGGACGTCATGAACATCGATCCCGTCGTCGTCACGGCGACGCGAACACAACGGTCGCTGTCCGATATTCCCGTGAGTGTCTCGGTAGTGACTCAACAGGACATCAAGGATGCGCCCGCTCTGGGCACGGACGACATTCTCCGCACCGTTCCGGGTATCAACATGCCGTTTCTGAATAGCTTCACGCAACATCCGACCGGCAACCTACCGGGAATGCGAGGCCTGGGTGAGCTTCGGGCGCTGGTCCTTGTGGATGGCATTCCTCTGAACGATCCCTTTTTCGGATACACCCAATGGAACATGGTGCCGAAAGAGACGATTGAACAAGTGGAGGTCGTCCGTGGAGGCGCGTCAAGCTTGTGGGGCAATTTCGCTATGGGAGGCGTCATCAATATTATCACTCGCAATGCCCAACCGAGAACGGTGAGCCAAAGCTTGCTGGGCGGATCGAATGCGTCGATTCGAAGCAACACCTATGTCAGCGATCGGATCAATGATCGTTTTGGCATCAGCGCGAATGTGAATTACAACCAGACCGCGGGCTATACACCACAACAAGCGGACATGCGTGGGGCCATCGATCAAAATGCGAGCAGTGCGAATGCGAATGTGCAATTCAAAGCGGATTATCAATCGCCAGATTTCAAATGGTATGGCCGAGCCAACTACTATAACAGCAGTCAAAACGTCGGCCGCGCGCTGGCCGATAATCAGCAGAATACGGTGAACTTCCAAACGGGAGGAACGTGGAAATTAAGTGAGCCGGAGACGTTCGAGGCCAATGTGTTCTATTTACAGCAGCAGTTTACGACGAACAATCCTTCCCTGGTGACACCAGGGGACCGGAACTCAGATTTTCTTTCAAATCTGCATCAGATCCCCGTTACCAGCATCGGCGGCTACACACAGTATTCACGGGAGCTGAATGAGACCTTTCGTTCCTTTCAGCTAGGATTGGACTTTCGGCAAATCCAGAGTGTCGACCGCGCGCAACTCTATAGCGCGCCCGGAGCCAGTCCCACCACTCTGAACGGGTATGGCAATCAAATGTTTGTGGGTGCATTCGGCCAAGCCAGCGTCTTTCCTATACCGAAGCTGGAACTCTTGGGCAGTCTGCGGATGGATTTCTACAGCAACTATGCGTCCAAGCAGGAAGCCTCTCCAGGCGGAACCACGAACTTTCCGAACGAGAGCAAGGTACAGCTGAATCCTAAACTCGCGGCACGCTATGAAATAAATGAACCTTTGGCCATCCGGGCCGCTGTGTATCGGGCCTTTCGAGCGCCCACGCTTGATGCGCTCCACTACAATTTTATAGCGACCGGATTTAGCTTGCTGAGCAACCCTCAGTTAGGTCCCGAGACCATGTGGGGTGGCGACACGGGTCTCGATGTCCATGTTGGTCGATTCAAGGGGCAAGTCAATGTCTTTTGGAATGAGGTCAGTAATGCCATTACACCGATCACTATCAGCTTCTTTCCTGTGTTCACTCAACAATGGTTCAATGTGGGCGCGCTTCGGAGTCGTGGGCTCGAACTCATGGGCGAGGTGGACCTGGCACAGTACTGGTCGGTTATTTTTGGGTACACCTATACGGATTCGACCATCACGTCGAATCCGCTCGATCCCAGTGTGGTGGGCAATCGCAATCCGAATATCCCACTTAATTTTGAGACGGCAACGTTGCGGTATCGAAAACCGCAGGGGCTTGATTTCGCCTTTCGCATGCGAGCACTCCAAGACATCTATGCGACAACGGACAATACGGTCAAGCTCAGCAATCAGTTCATTCTGGATGTTAGCGGTTCGTACCCCATATATAAGAACATCAGCGCATTCGTCATCGGAGAAAACATTCTCAACGATCAATATCTGGTCTCGATCGTCGGCGCCAATTGGATGGGGGCACCCCGGCAATTCTTCGGGGGTATAAATTTCACGCTATAGATGACCAATTAGTGAAATCAGGTCCACTGCGAACTGTAAGAAGGCTTGTCAAAGATAGATTGCGAATACCGCAGGGAAGCTTCCGAGGGGTCGGAGGCTTCCCGATCGGTTTAGTACATGATCAGCTCCTTTATTCCACACACGAGATCAGCTTAAATGGCCAAGATTGTTTTCAAGGATCATTAGCGATGCGGCCTCGTCGACTTCGGCGTTTGCGGCTCCACATGAGTACGCCTGTGGCAAAGATCACAGGACAAGCCAGTCCGGCGGCAAAAACCGCAAGACGACCAGGCCAGCCGAATGCCTGTCCGGAATGCAGCGGCCACTGCCAATCCAGAAACGACTCGCCAGCCGTACGCCTCATATCGGGGGCGCGCGCCTCCAGGATGGCGCCGCTGTACTGATCGATGACGATCCACCGCTCCGACCAAAAGGCACTCAGCTCTGGTACCTGACGAAAAGCTACCAGATAGACACCTGTCAAACTTTCAGGAGGAAAGATCCCATAGAGATTTCCGCCGGAGTATCGGCTCGTTGCGATATCCCATGCCTTCACCACTCCGATCGGTAACCTCCCACGGGAGGGTGATGACAGCAGCCGTGCCGACGCGCCGCGCGTGCCGGGGGAGAGCCATTGAATAACCTGCACAAACGCATCGTGCAGATTCATGGACACACCTGAAAGCAGCACGACGCCCAAGACTAGCGACGGATAGAGCGAAAAGACTTTGTGCAGATCAAAGGTGACCCTGACGGCAGTTGCCGGTCGCCGAATGGTAAAGGCCTGCCGCCACTTGCCAGTGAGCGGCCACCAAAGGATGAATCCCGTGGCGATTGAAACGAGCAGCAGCAACGCCCCGATCGCTACGATCGTTTGACCGGTTTCGCCGGACAGCAGCGTAAAGTGTAGTTGAAAGACCGCCTCGATGAGATAGGCCGGTACCACCTCGTGGGTCCCAAATTCTCGCGTGCCCGTCACGGTCGCCGTATAGGGATCGACAAAGACGCGTCGCTGAGCCAAGGAAGGCTGCATGTAGGAAATCGAGAACACTCCCTCACGCCCATGTTGGCCCATGACCGCCAGGATTCGGCTCTCAGGCTCGACCATACGCTCGGCCGCCGCGATAATCTCGTTCAGCGGCCGTTGAATGGATCGACTATCGGACGGCACCGCCGTTAGCAGAGCGGGATTTAACCAGGCGTCGAACTCGTTCATAAATACAAGTACACTCCCGGTCAGGCCCACGATGACCAGCAAGGCCCCGACAGATAGCCCTAGCCACAAGTGAACCCGTAGCCAGCGCGTACGCCAGGCATTCGCTTGGTTTCGCGTTCTTGATGCGGTTTCAATCATCCCTCCTTTTGGAGGGTTCACTGGTGACACGCCGGCCTCAGATTTCATAGATACACTCGTTTTCCAGACACACCACGAAGAACTCCCTCAGCACTGAAACTACAGGGCATATTGAATGGAACCAATAAACATGCGGGGGATATCGACATTCAATGAAAAGCGATCGTTGAGCGTGCCACCGTACAAGTAATCGTTTGCCAGGTTATAGGCGTTGAGCTGAAAGCTCAGCCGGGATTCCAAAATTGACGGCCGATACCGAACCATGGCGTCGACGCGCGCTTGGCTCGGTAGGTAAAACGTGTTTGTGTTATCGCCCGCCCGCTTGTCCTGGACAAAGACACCGGCTCCAAGACTGAGGCCTTGCCAGAGTCTGGCCTGCGGTTCATAGCGGGCCCAGAGGCTGCCAGCGTTCGTCGGAACATTCCAGAGCCGCTTGCCTTCGTTATCGCCGGTCAGGGATCGAGCATCCGTATAGGCATAGGTCATCACCAAACTGAGCCCCTGAGCAATCTGTCCGGATACGTCGACTTCGATGCCCTTACTGCGGGCTTCTCCGATGGGCGTCGAAAACGGCAGGCCTGCCACGGGAACGGCCATATTTTGCTTGGTCAACTGATAGACCGCCACACTGGAATGGAGCCGTCCCCCGAAGAACGAGGTCTTGACGCCGCCCTCGAACTGCTCCCCGATCTCGGGTTTGAGCGTGTTCCCCGACGCGTCGAACGCGGCATTGGCAGCGCCCAATGATTGGGCGTAGTTCCCGTAGAAGGACAACCACTCCCACGGCTGATAGACGATCCCCGCGCGCGGGCTGAAGCGTGAGTTATTGATCGTCTTCACGGCGGCTGCTGCGGACGCCAACGACTGATCGGTGCCGAACGCGGTGCCGGTACCTTGTGATGCCCAGTCATAGCGTCCGCCGCCCAAGAGGTGCAGTTTGTCGAAGAGCGTGATTTGGTCTTGCGCATAGAGACCAGTCCAATCAACCTTTTGATCGATGAAAAAATTGTAGGGCTGCAGCGATTGATTGTTGGTGCTGTACTGGGGAGTGAAGATATTGATCGGGGATGCGTCCGCGCTGATGGAGTTAACCTTTGCAAAGTTGCCATAGTATTCCCACCCGGCCAGCATCTTGTGAGCAAGTGGCCCGGTGACAAACTTGCCTGTGAGATCGACCGTGCCCATGTATGTATTGTTCACGGCATTACCCCGATAAAAGCCCCGCTGCAACTCGCCCGTCAGCTCATTGAGGCTTGTCCCGAATGTTTGGGGATCGCCCACATTTCTCCGAAAGTAGTTGAAGCGGGCGCGTGCCTGCCAGTCAGCCGTGAACGCATGGGTCAGGCTAGCGACGGAATTGTAAACGTCCATCCGGACCTTGTCCGTCGGTTCCCCTAAAAATCGAGACCTCGGGAGTGGCGCCGGCCCCGTCCCAAGGGCCACGATGCCGTAATCCTCGCGCGTCCCTTCTCCTGAATACATGAAATCGACGTCGAGCTGCGTCCGCTCTGTCACTCTCCAGGTCACGGTCGGAGCGGCGAAGGTTCGAGTATGAAACCCAAAGTCGCGATAGGACTCCTTATTCAAATACTCAAAGTTGATCCGATAGAGAAGCGTGCCGCTTTGGTTTAGTTTGCCGGTCGCATCGGCAAGTGTTTGATACTCGGCATAGGAGCCGAAACGCTGTTGGAGCGAATAATAGGACTCCGCTTGAGGCCGCTTAGTGACCAGATTGATCATGCCCCCCGGCTCGACGCGACCGTAGAGGTTCGCTGCGGCGCCTTTCACTACTTCGACTCGCTCAATGTTGGCCAAACTAAGCCGGACAGCGGGAACGCGGAATCCGTCACGGTACGACACGTACCCAGTATTGAACCCACGAATCATGAATTCTTCGGCGAGGCCGCCGAATGTAAAGCCCGGAAAGACGCCGCTGACATTCTTGACCGCATCACCGATCTGGATTGCCTGTTGGTCCCGGAGGACTGCGCGGGGCACCACCTGAACGGCGATGGGTGTCTGCATGATCGGCACGTTGCTGCGATTGGCTGTAGATGCGTTCTCGCGGGTATAGCTGGGATCATCGGGAGCATCCTGATCGCGAAAGATGGGCGTCCTGACATCAATGACATGCACTTCCGGGAGTTCCATCGCGTCCGGCGTCATTTCAGTCATAGCGCGATCCGCCGGACCGTCGCCCAGCGGAACTTCCTGTGCATACAGTCCGGTCGCAGCGGCGATGTAAACCGAACCGCCTGCCACCAGCGCCGCCAGTAGGAGAGTTCGGCTCGAGCCTGGTGTTGAAGAGATAAAAAGGGAACGGTTCAAGCTGAGAAAATGAACGGACGGTCGGATAGGTCGAGGCATAATTTCCTTTACACAGCGTCCGATTCGCGTCGGAGCTCATTCGGTCATGCTGAACACGGGACCATGGCGCAGCTCGGCAGACTCGGATTCGTGCCGATCCGAACGTATGACACCCTTGGCTGCCGCCATTTCGGCGGAAGGTCAGGGTGGATCCCGCAATCTGGTCAGTTGAACTTAGTAGCTGAGGAACGGAGGACCGCGGCCGTGGGCAGCAATCAGCGGCCGGCGGCCAAAGGAGACGACAAGTAGGAACAATGGCACGAAGAACGATACGAGGATCGGTAGGCGAGGAACTTCAGGCAGCGTGTACGCGTTGACATCTTTGCAGACTGAACAGGCCCACGCCACCAATGGCGCAACATTAAATCGTCCATGATTACAATGCGCATGATCATTCGCACTATGAAGATGAACCGTACGATCTGCCGTTAGCTCAAGATCAAAAAAGCAGGCTTCCGAGATGGTTCCAGCGATGAGGCGGATGCCGATGAGGAGGCAGGCTAATAAAAAAACAGGTAAGGCTTTCCGACCTTCTCGGGTGTGCCTATGCAAATACCGCAGAAGGTCCGTCACCACGTATCCTTATGTCCGGCGTTGACTACCAGAAGGCCTCCGCTTCGAGCGTCCCTGAAGGGCCGGGGCCCGGAGGGAGGCACCTCCGGCACCCCGGACAGATCCGGAAGAAGAGTGCGCAACTCCCGGACCTGGGAACGAACAGCATCCATCACTTCTTGTTTTGCCCTTACAGACTCCGCCCACAGATGTTCTCTCTAGAGATTTGGAGAGGACGCAATAATAAACGTGAATCTGATCATCAGTTCCTCGGTGGCGACGTGCCACCCATGAGAAGTAATTGCAGCTAGGTCAAACGTTGAAGATTTCTGCTAAGTGGAAGGCTGAAGAGGGGGACCGCGGGGGTGAATTCTTTCGGTCTGACGGACTGAAGTGATTATGGTCCTCGGTAGCAGTTCTTGAAACCCAACCGTCTTAGCCGTCACGGACGGAGGTTGAGAAATCAGCGCTGCATGGGACGTCGCTTGGCAATACCAGGCACAGAGTGTTGAATGAGAGGAGTTTTGCTTATGATGATTATGTCCGACATTCGATACAGTATGAGTAAAGAGGCAGCCAGTGGATAACCCTGCGAGGGCGACATAAAGCAGGACCACAAAGCCCGCAAGGACGGTACAAACGTGCTTTCGAGATGAAATCATAAGACGCTACGTGCCACCTATACGCTGATCGCTATAGCTTGTCTACAGACAAATGACGACGAATGACCAAGAGACTTCTGCACAAGAAAGCACAAGCAATCACTCATGACTAGATAGCTGATACTTCTCAGGCTTGCAAATCGTGTAACTTTTCCGGCCCTATTCCTCAGATGCTTCTAACCCTAGTACCGGTACGTATTTGTCGTCAAAATTCGGCTTTTTTCGCTCGAACCTAACTCATCTGGTCTTTGCGTTGCCTCTCCAGCCCTAGTCCCGTCATTTGATTTATTTCGGAATGCTCTGCTTTATTTCTCCGCTTGTATTCACCCCGATGTCCCTAGCTGTCCCTAGCAGGACACATCTGGCCTGAACAGGGTTCTATTCAGTAGAGCATGAATTTACTAAGCTCCGCGCCAACCTCGTGCGTGAGAAGGGGGATTCGAATGAAGGCATTGCTGAACGTGAAAGAATTGGCGAGCGCCCTCGGAGTCAGTGTCAAGTCTGTCCAGCGGGCCTATCGAAGGAAAGAGATTCCCGTGCAGTGGTTATGTCGCACAGCGCTCTTCGATCTCGATGACGTGCGCCGCGCGATGACCCTCAATGGTGAACGACGCTTCGAAGCTCCTGTGGGAAGCACTGATGAGTCCGGCGCTGCCGGCGGCGCCAGCCGGCGGCGCGCGGGGTCGAACAGCCCCCGAACGGTAAAACGGGGGCGTAAATTCCAACCGAGTACACGGAGGCGTTCATGAGTTGGACCTGTTTGGTTGGCTGGCTGCGATTCACGGTTCCGCAAGCGATTGTCGATGAAGTGATGACGCTCATGGGAGGCGACTGGGTGGCCGATGAGAAAGGCTTTCTCGGCTATGGACGCAGTTGGATCTGTCGCGGACAGACCGGCGGCTACGGCCGCATCGGGACCGGTGCGAAACGGGCCCCCCAGGAAGTGCACGTGGATCTCTCGCAAGAACTACTCAGCGGCTGGACCTATCAACAATTTCAGGCGGTGGCGCAATGGGTCTTCGCGAAAGACGGGCATTTCGGACGCCTGGATGTGGCGCTCGATGATCGCAGTGGGATCATCGATGTGGACGGGATCTATGTTGCCGTGGTGGCCGGCCACTGTGTGTCCCACTTCCGCAAATCACAGCTCATTGCCGGCCTTGATGTGGGGTCTGGCGCGGACACCGGCAAGACCCTCTGCATGGGGTCCCGGCAGTCCGATACCTACCTGCGCATCTACGATAAAGCGGCCCAACAGCAGAGCAAAGGGATCGTGGTGGAGGGTCCGTGGGTCCGGTGGGAAATGGAATGGAAAGACGAACGGGCCCAGGCCGTGGGCTTGGCCCTGTCCGTCCTCGATCAGGAGCGGTTTCAGGCCTATATCGTCGGCGTGTTCCGTACGGCCCTCGATTTCCGAGACTGCACGCGGGCCGATGATCCCAAAGATCGCTACCACGCCCCCCTTTTACCCTGGTGGAAGACCCTGACCGAGGGCATGCAGCGGGCCAAGTTGGAGGTGGTGAAGGCGGTGAAGAAGATCGAAGACGTGAAGCAATGGGCGGCGAAAAGCCTCTCCCCCATGCTGGGGTTGCTGTGTGTGCATCCGGAAGCCGGTGAACGCTGGTTAGTCAGCACCATTATCGAAGGAGTGGAACGATGGCGCGCCAAGCATTACGCGCTCTTGGCCAAAGGCCAAGACGCCCAACAAGTTCTGAAGAAGGTCCGGTGGTGGAAGCCGACCGACGGCTTCGCTGCCGGCTGTGCGAGCACGGCACCCTAAGGCTCTACATGTGCGGGCCTCGGTTGCGGGGCCGGTGTCGGAGTTGTGGCACCGTGTTCGTCTTTTTATGGTCCCACCTCCAGCAAGGCTGGTTCCGGTGGGACGGAAGGGAGCGCTGAGATGTCCAGATTCGTGGGGCACTGTGTGGTCATGGGGGTCAAATCCCGACCCAGTCAAGACGGCAAACGGATCTTTCGCAATGCCGTGCTCTACTTCGAGGAGGATACGTCCACCCTCGAAGCGAGCGTGTCCGAAGACCATGAGCATCTCTACAAGCTCATGGAGGCCAACAAGATGAAGCCCTGTCAGATTACAGTGAATCTGCGGGAATTCAAAGGGCAACGGTTTCTCGATGTGACGGGCTATCAGCCGGGACTCGTGGCACCTGGGGCCAAGGGCCCGGAGAAGTAGAGCCAATCATGAAGGGAGACAGGCATGACATGGACCGATCCGGGGATCGCCGAGCAGTTTCTCTTCGCCTGCCTGCTGATCCTCCTGTTCATGACCGGCATCGGAGTGGGGCGATCGTAGCATTGAGCCTGTATCTGCTCCTGATCGGGGTGATGGCCTGGGTCTGGGCCGTCACCCCGGCCTTCGCCTTGGTCAGTGCCACCGGCTATGTCCGGGTGGCCACGGACTCCTCCAAACTCCTCTATCTCGGGGCCAACCGGGCGGCCTTGCTCTCGACGGTGGCCCAAGCGGCGGCGGTCACCTCACCGGCCTCGGTGGCCGTGCGGCTCGTGACCGGGCCGATCGGCTGGGCCGCGCTCGGGGTGTCTGTCGGCTTGGCCCTCTATCAGATGCACTACAGCGATACGGAACTGCAGGCGGTCAAGCAAGCGGCGGCCCCATCCAACTTGCAGACCGGTACGGGCCTCGTCCTTCCCAACGGTGCCGCGCTGGAAACGGCCCAATCCTGTCTCTATCCCAGCTGTACGGCGGGACAAGCCCAGATTGTCACCGTGGCGATCCCCGGCAAGACCCAAGCCACGTGCGGATTGAATGTCCAACCGGTCGCGTTTCCGCTGGCGTGGTTCTCGAACTTGGGCGAAGCCTGGAATAGTGGCCGGAACAGCTGTGTGCAGACGTTCCGCTATGTCTATGACGGAGCCTCGTCAAATAATCTCGTCCGGTCCGGCGTGGGCGTGGCCACGCCGCAACAAATTCAGGACTATGTCGCCGCACTCCCGGCCTCGGATCCGAAATCCATTGAGAGCAACACGACGCCGCTCGGACAAGGCGCGACCGCGACCCCTGCGGCGACGACGACGAGTACGGCGGTCTCGCCGACCGAGATCCCGACGACGGTCAAGCCGGTCGGTCAAGTGGCGCCGACGGATGCCGTGGTGGATCCGAATGCCCCGAAACCCGCCGGCACCCAGACCGTCCCGGCCACGCAAAATACCACCAGTACGACGACGACCACGACCAATCCGGATGGCTCCACCACGGAGGCCACGCAGGAGAGCGCCTCGGTGAGTTGTAGCGGCGCCGACCATGATGCCCGTTCCTTCGGGTCAATCCTCCAAGCACACATCACGACCTGGCAGGGCTCGGGGCTGCTCAGTGCGCTCGCCATTCTGCAGACACTCACCTGGCCCGATGCCTTGCCGATCATCACGTTTACCTCGGCGACCTGGGGCACCCATCAGGTCGATTTCAATCAATGGGCCGCCGTCTTTACGGTCCTGCGAACCCTCACCATCGCGGGAGCGGGGTTCGCGGCCTATCGGATCATCTTCGTAGGAGGCGCATGACCGCCATCCTGAATCTCATCTACTGCTGGCTCCTCGATCTGCTCGCGAAGCTCACGGACATTGCGCTCAATGCCTGGGATTCGGTGCTCGGGCCGGCGGATAGCATCTTAACTTCCATCGGCACGGGCAGCCTGACCGTCCCCGTGATTCCGGCCCAATATGCCTGGATCCTGGGGGCGACGGGGATGGCGCAAGCCGTGGCGATCATCGCGACCGCCATGCTCGTGCGGTTCACCCTGCAATCGGTCCCGTTTGTCCGGTGGGGCTCCTAATGATTGAACTCCTTGAGGGCGTGCCAGGAGCCGGCAAGAGCTATCACGCGGTGGCCGAGTATCTCTTGCCCTGGGTCCGGAAGGGCCGCCGGATCTATGTCTATGTGGATGGCTTCTATCTCGACCGACTCGCCAAGTTCGAAGGCCGACCGCTAGAGGAATTAGAGAACCAAATCACCGTCTGGTCGTCTGGAGCCGAAGTCCTGGATCAGCTCACCAAAGTGGATCCCGGTTCAGCCGTCTTTATCGACGAGTGCCAGACCGTCTTCCGCGCGCAGCAGAAACTGAATGGGGAGATCCTCCGCTGGCTGGAGACGCATCGGCACTATGGCATCGATGTGCTCCTGATTTGCCAGGACTACCGCCAGGTGACCTCCGGCGTCACGCGCGTGGTCGAAATGACGACGAAGTTTCGCCGGCTCGATCGCTTCGGGTTTAAAAATCGCTATCAGGCCTTTGTGCGTGGGAATCCGGAGGAAATCGAAGTCATTCGCGGCTTCACGGGCACCTATGAGCCGACGGTCTACGCCTATTACGGATCCTATGCGACACCCACGAAGGAGGTGCGGCACGTGCGTTCGATCTTGCGTTCTCCTTCCATCATCCTTGGCGCGCTCGGTCTGTGTTCGGCCCTGGGCTGGTTTGTCTTCGGCGGCGGGACCTTCGGGAAAGGCACGGCACTCCCGCCACCGCCCGTCAGTGCTTCTCTCGCGGCCGTGCACGTGACATCCCAGCTGCACGAGCCCTCAGCTCCGCTGCCGGTCGTGCGGCCGATCCGGATTCAGGGCGGGATGAGCGATCCGCGACATGGGAGAGACGAATGGTTGTGGATCACCGACGACGGCCGGCTGCTCACGCTCGATGAGATTGCGGCCGAATCCGGCGGGACGGTTCAGGCGGTCACGTCCCGAGGCGTGAAAGTCCTCAAGGGATCGGGCGTGCTCTGGGGCGGTACTGCGTCGACTCCGTCGGTGTCCGCAGGGTCGAGGCCCGAGCCGGTTCTCGCACCCAGTCGGCTGCCGACTCGCACGGATCTATTGGTCGCGCCGACATCGGCACGAGTGGGTCAGTCGGTCGGCGAGTCGCCGGATCTCGTGACGAGCGATCCCACGCATGAGGCAATGGGTCAAGGAACGGAAGGGTTGCCCTAAGTCATGACGCAAGCGGTGATCGATGCCATGGTGTACTGGAGTGCCGCGTTCTTTCTCGGCGGGTTTACGGTCGGGGTGATCGTGAAGCTCCTCCTGGGAGGGACAAAGTAGGGCACGGAAAGGAGGTGACGGCCATGAAGACACGAGTCGGAGTGGGAGTGCTGATCCTGGTGTTGATGGCGCTGCCAGCATTCGCGCAGGTGTTCCCGGTGGATGCGACATCGACGACGACGATTGCCAGCGTCAAGACGGACTTGATTGCCTGGGGCGTCGCGTTTATCGGCGTGGCGTTAACTGTGTTTGCCTACAAGCGCGTGAAAGCGCTGGTACGGTAACACGGGACGGCCCTGAGAGACTGGCGCAGGCCGGCCGGTTGCGTCAGTCCTCTTAGAAGCATGTAGAGGGAGAGAGATGGTGACACAAATCAATCAATTAGGCTCGATGATGGCGGCCGATGTGATCGCCTGGGGGGCCGCCGTCATCGGTATTGCCCTCACCGCATCAGCCATCATCTGGGTGATGCGGCTGATGCGCGCCTGAGCGATTAGCTGCCAGGCCAGCCGTGATCCGCGAAGCTAAAGTAACTCGGATCACCAAGAACGAGATGATCCAGCAAGGTGATACCTAAGAGGTCGGCCCCCTGGCGTAGCCGTTGGGTGAGCAGTCGATCCTCCTGACTGGGAGTCGGATCATTCGACGGATGGTTATGGGCACAAATGAAGGCGGCGGCATTCATCAGAATCAACGGCTTAAAGACCTCGCGAGGATGCACGATCGACAAGGTGAGGGAGCCAATCGAAACAATGTTGATGCCAATGATGCCATGCTTCGCATCGAGTCCCGCCACGAGAAATTGTTCCCGATCCAGCCCCGCAAAACAGGGACGCAGGATAGCTACCGCCGCCAAAGAGGCCTGGATGGGTCCGGACATGACCGAATCAGACGATTCACAGACCAGCGTCAGGCGATACCGGGGAACGCGATACGGCGTGAACGTCGGTGCCGATGTGCGTGGCCGTTTGGGCTTGCGTGGCGTCTGTGCTCCGTCCATCGGTCTTCCTCCTTGCATAGATATGGGCCCCACCCGCACAAACCGGGGGGTGGGGCACACAAGGAGGAAACGGCGGACACGGATGCGCTCGCAGCGGGCAGGCCAGCACGACGGATGTCAGTTCGAGTTCTTCGCTGGCCTGATCTGCTGCTCTCCAGCGACGGGACGCGACCTTAGGGGGGAGACGCATTTCCTTACATTTAGTGAATACCTGTACGATCTATTGGGAAGAGGATGAGAAGACTTTTGACAATTAGCGAAGCATCGGAGTATCTAGGCATCTCCAAACTTACGCTTTACGATTGGGTGTGCTGCCGCAAGATCTCATTCGTCAAGGTTGGGCGGCTTCTCAAATTCCGGCAGGAACACCTCGATAAATGGATTGACGAACATACGATAAACCAACGGATGGGGTAACAGGGAGAAAGAGGAAGATCTTGGGATTAACGAGACGCCCTGACAGCTATTACGTTGAATTCCGGGTTATGGAGAGCCCGGACGGAAACTCATTAGTATTGGCCAGTGGCGTGGCCGGCGCACGAAAGAAGAGGTGGAAAGTTGGCTGTCTCAATAAGACGATGGCCAGAGAAATGGAAGCTGCTATTAAGACCCGTATATTGCTTGGACAAGAGAAAAGCATGTATGCCAAGCCAGTACTTTTCAAAGAATGGGCGTCGATTTATCTCGATCTTGAAGAAGTGAAGTCTCTGCGATCCATAGAAGGTCGCACACACAGCGTTCAGGCACACCTCATTCCATTTTTTGGCCGAAAGCTACTCTCTGAGATTAAACCGCAAGACGTAGAATCGTTCAGGTCCCAACGAAGGAAGAATAATGGTAAACCTGCCAGCATTCAGACTATTAATCATGACCACGTCGCCTTGAAGCACTGCCTCAATGTGGCCATCCGTAGAGGAATTCTACAGAGCAATCCGGCTTCCAAAGTTCCAATGCCCAATCCCCACAATGAGCGAGACCGTGTACTAACCGAGACGGAATGGGTCAATTTGTATCAGGTAGCAAAGTCCCATCTCAAACCGGTTCTTGTTATTGCATATCAACTAGGCCAGCGATTTAGCGAAATCGTAAGTCTGACATGGGATCGAGTGGACCTGAGGCGTGGCTTTATCACTCTGCGAAGAGGAGATACGAAGACTAGGGTAGCTCGACAAATTCCGATGACCCCAGATGTTCAACGGGCTCTCCAGAGACTCGCCAAAGCGCGAAGTCTTGCCTCGCGATACGTCTTTACTTATAAGGGACGACCTCTGAAACGGGTGAGTCGCTCGTTCACTACCGCTTTAAAGAGTGCTGGTATTACGGATTTTCGCTTCCATGATCTGCGTCACTGTGCGTCAACCAATATGCGTCGGGCCGGAGTGGATACGGCAACAGCAATGAAGATCGTCGGTCATAAGTCAGAAAAAATGTGGAAGCGCTACAACGCCATCGAAGAACGGGACTTGACGCAAGCCGCTCAGAAGGTTCACAAATATCTCGAAGAGAACACGCCGGGAACACTAGAAGAATGTGCAGCAAACTCTTCAAGATAGAAGTCGTTGAAAAATCATTATGCGCCCGTAGCTCAGTCGGATAGAGCATCAGCCTTCTAAGCTGAGGGTCGCTGGTTCGATTCCAGCCGGGCGCACCAAACCACACTTCGTGTGAGCCGCGGGCTATTCAGGCGCAGCCTCTCCGTTATTGCTGGCCCGCGGATGAACACCCTCCGATATTTCAGATGACAGCGTCATGACAAAACATCGAATCTATACAATAAGCTTCGCGCGTGTGTATCCCATGTATATCTCCAAAGCGGAGAAAAAAGGACGCACGAAGGCAGAAGTCGATGAGATCATTCGTTGGTTGACTGGATACAGCCAAAAAAAGTTAGACGCCAAACTGAAACAACAGGCAGACGTCGAGACATTTTTTTCGGAGGCCCCTCAATTGAATCCTTCGCGGGCTTTGATCAAGGGTGTCGTTTGCGGTGTCCGAGTGGAGGACGTCGCAGAGCCAACGATGCGGGAGATTCGCTATTTGGATAAGCTAATCGACGAATTGGCAAAGGGAAAAGCGATGGAGAAGATTTTGCGGAAATGATGTGATCCAACTGCCGAAGACTCTCCTCACGGCTGGCCGCCGCCCAGAAACTCCTATGGACATCGCAAACCGCCCTCTTCTATAGTTTCTCTTGATATCGGCATTGATCCGTCAAGGGTTCGAAACCTCATGCGCAGGTTTTTCCGACCGATTCCCCTCGCGATTTCGGCAATCGTCCTGGTCGGGGTCTATGCGTTGGTCGGGTTTTTTCTCCTTCCATACATCGTCAAATCACGCGTCATTCCCTCCGTCTCCGAACAGCTGGGCCGGCCGGTGCTTGTTCAGGACGTCGAGATCAACCCGTTTGCACTCTCCTTTACGATCACCGGCTTCGAAATACAGGAGACCGATCAGAGCGCGCTGCTTGGATTCGAGCGGCTGTACGTCAATTTCGAATCCTCCTCGCTGATTCGCCGCGCGTTTCGGTTCGATGAAATCACTCTCGCCGTGCCGTTCGTGGCAGTCCGTATTTTTCCAAACGGCCAACTCAATCTCCTCGAACTCATGAAACACTCCAGCGGTACGGCCGCGCCTCCCGAAAACGCCGCCGGCGCCGAGCGTCAGCAGGAGAAGAAGCCGCTTCTACCCATTGAAATCGGACTGTTGCACATCGGGAGCGGCATCGTCGAATTTCGCGATGAGTCGAAACGGAAACCCTTTGAAGTATCGATCGTGCCGATCGACATCAGGCTGCAGAATTTCACCACGCAAAGGGGCGGAGAGAGCGCCTATGCGTTCAGCGCAGAAGTCCGCAAAGAGGAATTGCTCAACTGGGAAGGATATGTCTCCCTCGATCCGCTGGAATCGGAAGGAAAGTTCTCCCTGACTGGGGTCCGCGGCCCGGTACTCTGGCTCTACGTCAAGGATCGATTCAATTTTGAGATTCCTGACGGCCTCCTGAACATCAACGCGCACTATCGTTTCGACACCACCGTGGAGCCGTTCAGTCTGAAGCTGAACGACGGCGAAATCAGCCTGACGAATCTGGTGCTGACCGAGTCCGGGAAAGACGAGGCGGTGATTTCGGTTCCATCCTTTTTGATTCACGGCATCAATGTGGACGTGGCACAAAAAACTTTGGATATTTCCTCGATCGAATCCAAAGACGCGCTCTTCAAGGGCTGGATGGAGAAGGACAAGACCGTGAACTTTCAGACGCTCTTTGCCCCGAAGCCGCCGGATGCTACCGAAGTGCCGCAAAAGGATGCGGCGTCGACTGAAGCACCTGCCGCACCGGCAGAGCCGCGGCCGTGGGCGGTCGCCTTGAAAGAGATTGTGTTCAAGAACTTTGGGCTGGATTTCGAGGACCGCACTACTCTGACGCCGGTACACCATCGAATCACGGCCCTGAATACCACGGTCAGAGACCTCCGTGTGCCGTTCAAAGAACCGATCCCCATGGATCTGGGATTCCAGCTCAACGATACCGGCTCCGTGCACGCCAATGGGACCGTCGGACTCAAACCGTTCGAGAGCAGCATCCACCTCAGCCTGTCCGCAATCCCGCTCAAGCCGCTCGAGCCGTACGTTGAAGGAGCCGCCCGTGTCGCCGTCGATTCGGGCCAGCTCGACTTGAACGGTGATCTGCATCTGGCCGTGGAGCATTCGAATGCTCCCATGCTGACGTACAATGGGAATTTCGGCATCCGGAACCTGTCGATCAGCGATCGCGACGGGGTATCGCCCCTGATTGGCTGGAAACAGCTGCAGCTGAAACAGATGGCTCTCACCGTCGATCCCACGACGGTGACCATCGAGGAAGTAGGCCTGGATCAACCGGCGGTGCAGTTCAGGATACAACCGGACGGGCAGTCCAACTTCAGCAACATTCGCCCGCCATCCCAGACAGCGGAACCTGCGCCCGAGGCTGCTTCTTCACAGAAGAAAGGACCGCCCCCCACCGTGGCCGTCAAGACGGTCAAGCTCTTGAGAGGATCGGCTACGTTCATCGACGAATCGATCCGGCCGGCCGTGCGGACCGGCATCCACGATCTGACTGGCACGATCAAGGGGCTTTCCTCGAAGCAATTGGCGAAGGCGGACGTCGAATTGACGGGCAGGATGGACAAGGTGGCCCCGCTGAAAATTTCCGGCGCCATCAATCCGTTGACGGAGAATACCTTCACGGATCTTCTGGTCAAGTTCGAAAACGTCGACCTCACGACTGCCGCCCCGTACAGCGGGAAGTACGCCGGCTATCCGATCAGCAAAGGCAAACTGTTTCTGGATCTGGCATACAAGGTGTCCAAGAAGCAATTGGAGGCGGAGAACAAAGTCGCGATCGATCAGCTGACGTTCGGCGAGAAAACCGACAGCCCGGATGCCACGTCCCTTCCGGTGCCGCTCGCCGTCGCCCTGCTCAAGGATCGAAACGGGCGGATCGACATCGACCTGCCCATCCGGGGCGATCTGAACGATCCGGACTTCAAATATGGGAAGGTCGTCATTTCCACGTTGCTCAATCTGTTGACCAAGATCGTGGCGTCTCCTTTCGCGCTGATGGGCAAATTGATTCCCGGAGGAGGCAGCGGAGAGGATCTCCAGTATTTTGAATTCGCGCCTGGATCGGCCATCGCCTCGGACGAGGACGTGAAGAAGGCCGACGTGCTGGTGAAAGCCCTGGCCGAGCGACCCGGATTACGATTGGAGATCACCGGCACCGCGGATCCGGTTCGCGATCGACAGGCCCTGGGATTCAGGAAACTCTCGGCCGAAATACTCGCCCGATGGACGCGCGATCGCGGTAAGTCGTCAGCCGATGAATCTATTCCGGCGCAGGAGGAACAGCGGTTGATCAAGGAACTCTACCAGCAACGGCGTACCCTCCCGGCATCCGCCAGCGAGCCATCAGGGACCGCGGCATCGCCCGTGACTCCTCCCACGATCGAGGAGATGAGGCGGGAATTGGCCGCGGCTATGCCATTCGACGAGGAGGACTTACGGGCTCTGGCTCATCAACGGGCGGAAGAGATCAGGAACCAGTTGACCGCAGACGGGAAATTGGCAGGGGAGCGAGTCTACCTGGTGAACGAGGACATTTCGGCCTCCGATCATGAACGCATTCGCAGCAAACTCGGCATCGCGGCTTCATGAGCCCCTTGCACTGGTCCTCTTCTCCACAGTATCGTAGAGAGACTGCGTGATCGTCGCCAACCGGATCAATCTTACTCATTAATGGATGGAGGACGTTATGGCTTTGCGATTGGGAGATGAAGCTCCGAACTTTACGGCTGAAACGACCGAGGGAACCATCAACTTCCACGAATGGCTCGGCGGCGGGTGGGGTATTCTGTTCTCACACCCCAAGGACTACACGCCGGTCTGCACGACGGAGTTGGGTACCGTCGCCAAGATTACGCCGGAGTTCAAGAAGCGTGGCGTGAAGGTCATCGCGGTCAGCGTTGACCCGCTGGATTCTCACAAGGGATGGATCAACGACATCAATGAAACGCAGCACACGACGATGAATTACCCCATCATCGCCGACCCCGACAAGAAGGTGTCGACGCTGTACGACATGATTCATCCCAACGCGATGGACAACATGACGGTCAGGTCCGTCTTCATCATCGGCCCGGATAAAAAGATAAAGCTGACCTTGACCTATCCAGCTTCATGTGGACGGAATTTCGACGAATTGCTCCGTGTCATCGATTCGCTTCAATTGACGTCGAAATATAAGGTCGCCACGCCGGCAAACTGGAAGGACGGGGAGGACTGCATTATCACGCCCGCCGTCAACAATGACGAGGCCAAGACCCTGTTCCCCAAGGGCTTCAAGACCATCAAGCCCTACCTTCGCTATACTCCACAGCCGAACAAGTAACCAGTATCCAGGAGGGGCGGCACTCAAAGTGCCGCCCCTCCGGTCATACTAAAAGCAATCCAGCCTTGCGAAGCGTCCTCCACGACGCGCTCGAAAGAAACGATTCGCCTCGCTTCCTCCCTCCGGGAAAACTTGCGACGGCGTCCCGCAAGAGCGGATAGGTGTGCGCCTGCCCCTCGTATTCTTTCGGCGTAGCCAGGGCGATGAGGTGTTCGATCCACCGTGCCTCGGCCGAAGGGAGTGCCACCGTCACGGCAGCGTCCTTCCCGGGCAATGGTGCCTTCCTCACCCTGCCGACCGTGCCCTCTGTCGGAGATCCGCCTAACCATACGAGACGGCGTTCTATCGTGGGATCATCGGCCTCCAAACGGCTTCGAACCAGCCGTCGAACCCATGTCCGCGACACGGTGGGGTTGGGCACCTTCCGATCGAACCAGCCGCCTACGTCCATGGTGAGGCCGCGCCCCTCCAGAAAATTGAGCATCGACCGGCGCAGACCCTCCCGCACCCAATCCGGCGCGGTGCCCTTCGGATCCGTATGGATCAGGTCGTTTTCGGCAAAACCCTGGAACCGAGGACCCACAATGCGGATGCCGTGCGAGTCGGGGTCCAGGCCGACGGGGCTGTGCGCCGTCGCGGTAAAGCGATGCCAGAATGCTGACTGCATCAGGCCCGCGGCGAACAATTGGCGCACACGCTCGAGGGCATCGACCGTCTCCTGCAACGTTTCCGACGGAAACCCGTACATGAGGTAACCGTGCACCAGGATGCCGGCTCCGTTGAATGCGGAGCAGACGAGGACGGTCTGATCGACGGTGATGCCCTTCTTCATCATTTCCAGCAGGCGGTCGGACGCGGCCTCCAGCCCGGCCGTCACGGCGATGCAGCCGGAAGCGGCCAGCAGGCGGCAGAGGTCGGGGGAAAAGGCCGATTCGAACCGGATATTTCCCCACCAAGTGATCGTCATGCGTCGTTCCAGCAACGCCAGGGCGAGCGATTTCAATCCGGCAGGCGGAGCCGCCTCGTCGACGAAATGAAATTTGCGGCGGCCGGTCTCGTCGATCAGGCCGGTGATGCGTTCGATCATGCGGTCCGTCGGCGTCGTCTCATAGCGGCTGATGTAATCCAATCCGACGTCGCAGAATGTACATTGCTTCCAGTAACACCCATGCGCGACGGTGAGTTTGTTCCAGTGCCCTTCGCTCCAGAGCCGATGCATGGGGTTTGTGCTGTCGAGAACGGTCACATAGCGATCGAGCGCAAGACCGTCATACGTGGGGCATCCCGCGTCGTTCGTGGAAAAATCGGCCTCCGTTTCCCCGGAACTATACCGGACACGGCCCTGGTCCCGATGAAAGGTTCTGCACAGGGTGCCGCGGGGGCGCGTTCCCGTGAGATGCTCGACGAGCGAGAGTAGGGGACGCTCTCCGTCGTCCAGCGTGACGAAGTCTACATAGTCGAAGATTCGGGGGTCGCTGATCCGCCGCAGTTCGGTATTCACATAGCCTCCGCCGAGCGCGATGACGGCTTGCGGGTGCTGCCGCCTCACGGCTTGGGCGATACGGAAGGCGCCATAGACGTTCCCCGGGAAGGGCACGGAGAGTCCGACAAGGCCTGGCCTGATTCGGTCGAGATGCGCCGAGAGTGAGTCCAACATGAACCGGTCGGTCAGACTGGGCGTCTCCGCCAGGCCGGCCGCCAGCATGTCGAACGACGAGGCCGACCGCGTAAGATGCTCGCCATAGCGATTCAACGCAAAATGAGGAGAAACCACTGCCTGGACCAGGTCGGCCAAATCCTCAAGAAACCATGTCGCCCGCAGCTTGGCCCGGTTCTCTACAAGCATCGAGCGTGGAAATCTTGCTCGCCCCTGAAATCGCGGCCCTCGAGGAAGGATATCCGGGCTGGCCAGTTCGGCTGCTATGCCGGGGACGCGTCCCTGCAGAAATCCGATCACCGGCTCGATCCATTTTACATAGGCCGGCGCAGCCTCAAGCATGGCACAGGCCTCGTCCGGCAACGGGCCTTTTTGACCGCGGACTTGCTCAAAGATTGCGCGGACTCCGTCACGGCTGAACAACCGCAGCACCATTTCGATGCCGAGATCCGCCTGATGACAAGAGATCCCGCGCGATCGAAGGAATCCGGTCAGGTAGGCGGTCGACGGATAGGGGGTGTTAAGCTGGGTCAACGGCGGAACGACCAGGAACACGGAGAATGGTGTCATGGAGCCGGACATAACATAGTCTCGATCACCATTGCCATCCGACGGCACGGGACGGAATCCGATCGTCCGTTGCCTATCATACCCATAGCTGATCGATACTGGACAGTGTCAGGAAGGGTCCGTTAGGGTGACTTCCCATGGATGGGAAGTCACAGACACAGGCATGACACACCTCAGGTCCTTCGTTCTCTACAGCGATTTCAATTGTCCGTTCTGTTACGCCCTGCACGAGCGGCTCCATCGCATGAAGCTCCTTGAATCGGTTGACTGGCGCGGGGTTCAACATGCTCCCTACCTGCCACGTCCCATGCGGCAATGGGATGGAACCATGAAAGCCGAGTTACAGTATGAAGTGCCGGCGGTGAGGCGGCTGGATCCCGACTTATTGATTGAGCTGCCGAAAGGCAAGCCCAATACCGCACGAGCCATTGATTGGGCCGCACGGCTCTTGTCCTCGGACATTCACGGAGGGATGGAGTTCGTCCGCCTTGTCTATGCCGCTTTCTGGAGGGATGGGCTGGACATATCGGATGAGGCTGTCTTGGATCAATTGGCGGCACAGCATACTGACACGGGGATTCCAGGACGTGCGGAAGAACGATCCGGGTCCATCGCGCGCGAATGGGAAGAGGGTTGGCATGGAACGGGGCAATCTAGTGTCCCAATTCTCGTATCGCCCGACGATCGATTGCTCGTCGGCTGCGTACCATCAGAACAGATCGTGAGGTTCTTTGGGTAGAGGCGCGTCAGATTCGCAGCGTGAAAAACGTGAAAAAATGGTTGCGGCCGCCGAGGCCCTCGCCACCTTGCTCGATTCGTCCGTGAAGATTCCCGGCACTCCGTGGTATCTCGGCCTGGATCCGATCATCGGACTGATTCCCGGCATCGGCGATCTGCTCGCCAATCTGATCGGCCTCACAATTGTGGGGCTCGCGGCGCGGCTTCACGTGCCGCGCATCGTCCTGGCCAGGATGGGGCTTAATCTGTTGATCAACGGGGCCGTGGGCTCGATTCCGGTAGCGGGAGATCTTTTCTCGGTCTGGTTCCGCAGCCATGCCAGAAATGCCCGCTTGTTGAGGGCCGCGGCGACCAGCCCATCACGGCCCACCGGAGGCGACTGGCTTTATGTGGGCTCCATCATCGGAATCATGTTCATATTGTTGGCCCTTGCCATCGCCTTGGTGGTGTGGTCTCTCGTGATGATCTGGCATGCCGTTGCGGGATAGTGGCGGGACGGAACGAGAACGATCTCTTGACGGGTCGTCCCTATGTCGATGGTTCGATCGTAACCCGGCAAGTGCTCCGTCAAGAGGCGACGAACTTGAGCGCGACCCCGTTGATGCAGTAGCGCAAGCCGGTTGGCTTGGGGCCGTCTTTGAAGACGTGGCCCTGATGGCCCTCGCAACGCGCACAATGGATTTCGGTGCGGGGGAAGACCAACTTAAAATCGGTCGTGGTCTCGATCACTTTCGGGTCGATCGGTTGCCAGAAACTCGGCCAGCCGGTGCCGCTGTCGAATTTATGATCGGAAGAGAACAACGGCAGTTGGCAACCGGCGCAATAGTAAATGCCGGCCTCATGGTTTTCATGCAACGGATTGACGAAGGGCCGTTCGGTATCTTCATGCCGAAGCACCCGATAGGCGTCTCCCGGTAACAGCTTTTTCCATTCCTCATCCGTTTTGACGACTTTAACGATCGGTCCTATCTCGATCTTCTGGGGCATGGCGCGCTCCTTTGCTGACAGGTGTACTCCTCGATGTCGCCCGCACGATACGATCCTTGCACAGCCTCAGGCCCGGAACAAGGGGCGAGCCGGTTGACTCACTCCCTTGCCCTTGCAGAGGACGGAAGGGATTGGTCTGTCAGGCCATCCGCCTGGGAGGTCGATTCACGGTCGAACGCAGCCGGCAGCACTTCTTCAATCCGCTCGACCGGAATGACCGTCAGATCGTCCCGAACTTCTTGGGGAACCTCTTTCAGATCCTTCTCATTGGCCTTCGGAAGAATGATTCTCTTGATGCCGGCTCGATGCGCCGCCAACACCTTTTCCTTGATGCCTCCGACCGGCAACACCAATCCACTGAGACTGATTTCCCCGGTCATGGCCGTGTCGCTCCGCACCGGTTTGCCTACGTAGGATGAGGCCAGCGCGGTCGCCATCGTAATACCGGCCGAGGGACCGTCCTTCGGAATGGCTCCTGAAGGCACGTGTACGTGCACGCCGTTTCGCTTAAATCGGGAGATGTCGAGCCCCATCCCTTCTGCGTGCGACCAGAGGTAGCTGCGGGCGGCGCGAGCCGATTCCTGCATGACGTCCCCCAACTGGCCGGTCAAGGTCAATTCATGGCTGCCAGGCAACAGCGTCGTTTCGATGTAGAGCACGTCGCCGCCCGTCGGCGTCCAGGCCAGACCCGTCGCCACCCCGATGGGAATATTCTTCCGGGCTTCCTCCGGCATGAACCGTTCCGACCCCAGCCACTCTGGCAGTACGGATGCTTCCACCGTGACCGGTTCACGCTGCACATCGGCCGGCAGATCGGCGAACGTCAGCGCGACTTTTCGGGTGAGCCGTCCGAGCATCTGTTCCAATTGACGCACTCCGGCTTCTCTCGTATAGCGCGCGATGACATGATCCAGCACGTCATCCGGCAACTTGACCTGCTCCGGATCGAGCCCGGCTTCCTTGAGCCGCCGTGGCCACAGATAGCGGCGGGCGATTTCTGCCTTCTCGCGTTCGCTGTAGCCCTGGACTCTGATGATCTCCATGCGATCGAGCAACGGCTGGCTGATGGTATCCAGCGTATTTGCCGTCGTGATGAAGAACACCTGGGACAGATCGAACGGCAAGTCCAGATAGTGATCGCGAAACGTATGATTCTGAGCCGGATCAAGAATCTCCAACAGAGCCGCAGCCGGATCGCCCCGGAAATCGCGCCCCATTTTGTCGACCTCGTCGAGCATCAGCACCGGATTCTTGACGCCGGCACGACGCATCGCCTGAATGATCCGCCCGGGCAGCGCGCCCACGTAGGTCCGGCGATGGCCGCGCAGCTCCGCTTCATCGTGAATACCGCCCAAACTGAACCGTTCGAAAGTGCGCCCCATGGCGCGCGCGATCGATTGGCCCAAGCTCGTCTTACCGACACCCGGAGGTCCCACCAGACACAGAATGGGAGCTTTGGCGGTCGGATTGAGTTTCAATACCGCCAGATGCTCGACGATCCGCTCCTTGACCTCCTTGATACCGTAATGGTCTTCTTCCAGAACCTGCCGGACCTTTGCAAGGTCGAGGCGCTCTTCTGAAACTTTGCTCCATGGCAGTTCCAGTACGAGTTCCAGATACGTTCGGAGCACCTGATGATCCGGAGACGAGGAGGGCACCTTGGCCAGACGGGCCAGTTCGCGATCGACTTCCTTTCGGACGTGTTCGGGAAGCTCCGCCTCCTGGATCCGCTTCTTGAGCTCGCCCAATTCACTCTCGTCCCCTTCGCCCTCGCCAAGTTCCTGTTGGATGGCCTTCAGCTGCTCCCGAAGAATGTACTCGCGCTGACTCTTGCCGATCTTGGCCTGTGCATCGCTCGCAATCTTGTCCCGCAATTGCAGGATTTGGATTTCCTTCGAAAGGGCGGCATAGAGTGAGCGGAGCAGTTCGATCGTCGAAGAACTTTCCAACAAGTTCTGCTCTTCCTTGACGGTCAGATTCAGCAGCGAAGCGACGCGATAGGCCAGCGTCGCCGGATTTTCCTCCTTGCGGAAGGCCGCCGCGGCTTCTTCGATTCCCGGAGCTTGAATCACCCGCGGCAGATCCGTGAGCAATTCCTGAACGGCGCGCTGAAGGGCCTGCACCTCACGATCCTGATCGGTCGTCAGTTCCAGGCGGCGTACCTGGACGCGCAGGAAGGGAACGGTCTGGTCGACCTTGAGCAAGGCCACCCGTTCGATGCCCTGGACGAGAGCGTGAATGGTCCCGTCCTCGGCAGTGGCGACCTGTTTTACAATGGCTTTGGTCCCGATGGTATAGAGATCTTCAAATCCGGGGTTCTCGGTCGATGGATCGCGTTGGGCGACCACAAGGATCATCTTCTCTTCAGTCTTCAGCGAGGCATTGACCGCTGCGACGGACCGCTCGCGCCCCACAGTCACCGGCATGAGGATTCCAGGGAATAAGACAGTCCGCTTGATCGGGAGAACGGGCAACGTCAGGGTCAAGGTCGTATTCGTCATGGCAATGCCCTCCGCTTACAGGTGAGCACACGGGTCACATGGCTGGAGATAGGTCCTGAGAAATGAAAGTCAACAAGCGGGGAGGAACGAAGCGTGATGGATGATCATTAAGTGGGTCTAACGATCGATGAACAGGCCGCCGTCATGCGGGTAGACCACTACCTTGCCGTTGACCGGTCGCTGATCCGGAGCAAGAACCGTATCGGGCGGCAGCCGATACATGTCGATGCCACCCAAATCGAAAAACGCGCTCACGCTCTTTTCGTTGGCTCGCCCGAATCCGCCTTTGACGCCGTATTGATCGTCGCCGCCTTCGTCGATGAAGAGACCCCAGCCGGAATGGTCCGCGCTGCCGAGTCCGGTCGACCGATCGAACAGGTATTGGTCTCGTCCTTTGTCGCTGTCGATCATCAGACTCACGGCATGATCCCAGGCTACGCCTCCATTGTAGAACGGTCCGCTCGATCCGTAGTGGTCATCGCCCCGCCGATCGTTGAAAAACCCCACTCCGTAGTGCGCGGATGAGCCTTGTCCATATCGTGCGGCATGATATTGGTCATTGCCATCGAGGTCCAACAGAACGCCGGCGCCGAAGAAATATCCGTGGCCCTGTGAAAAATTGTCGCTTTCATAGTGGTCCGATCCCGCGACATCGACCAGAAGGCCCCAACCTCCCGCCGAACTGTAGGCTTGTCGCTCCGCTCGCCGGCTCAATACCCTGCCGCCTGATCCGGTACCCAGCCCGAAACAATCGTATTGAAACATCGGATCGCCTGGTTTGCCGTTGGGCGCGTCTTCGGCGTTGTACGCGCTCGGGTATTTCCCTCCGCATTGATAACGGTCGTCGCCCTGAACGTCGATCACCGCGCCGATGCCGGATGGTCCTCCGAACCCAATCGCGAACCCATGGCTCGTGTAGCGGTCATTTCCCGCCATGTCGAGCAACAGCCCCAATCCGTGAAGCGCCGCTCCCTGTGTCATCCTGGATCCGACGTACTCGTCGTTGCCTTTGGCATCGAACAGAATGCCAATTCCTCCGAAGCCGGTTCCTCCGGAACCCTGCGCGAGGTGGTAGACATCATCGCCGGCCAGATCGATCAACAATCCCACTCCAAGCCGTCCGGCGGCCAACCCGAATGCACGGCTCTCATATCGATCGTTTCCCGCAGCATCGATCACGACGGCATTGCCGTGGTCCCGATCCGTCGATGCGGCGATCATGCCGCCGTAGAGATCGTCGCCGCCGAGATCGATGACCAGGCCGAACCTCGAGTCCAGTTCGTAGGTATTGGCCCCGGAGCCTCCGACCACAATGAGACCGTACGAACTGTCCTCGACATAGAGCACGTCGCCCGTGACGCCGGACGGGACCTTCTCGGAAGGCAACGGCTTCGACATGGTTCCGGCGAGGTGATGGAGCCACCGCTCATTTGCCAGACGCGCGAGCACTTGAGCCGCGGCGATGAGATTGGCATGATCGACTCGTTCCTCTATCAATTCAGAAAAGCGCGCGTCTTCTTTCAGAGGGGATAGGGTCTGTTCGGTCAGATTGGATATTTGGGGGGAAAACCGTTCGACCACACGCGCCGCATGAGCGAAGAGAAATCCGCGTTCATCCTCGGACAAACCGCTCAAGGCTTTGTCACGATGCTGGGAGGCCTCGGCCAAGCTATCCACCATGAACCTCATCACGGCCTCGGTCCGAGGACCGGTCGGCAAGGGGATCGCCTTGTGGAACGTCGACGTCCGGTCCATACCGGCCTCAAGGACGTCGAGTACACCCGGAAGGTTGACGGCGCCGCCTTCGGACAGTTCCGCCGCCAGCAGCCCATGACCTTCCAGATCGGCGAGCCCGTCCCATGGCCGGTTCAGCGCATCGAGAATCACGCGGCGTTTAAACCGCGCCGGCACCGTCTCTCCGGATACAGCCGCCCCCGCACTGTCCCGCTCAACCTGCTCCGGCAATCCTTGGACATCGGGTCGGACGGCCGGCATGAGGCGCTCGATCACCGAATCCCGAGACGGACTTCGGGGCTTCGCCGACGATGCGGGGGAAAGAAAGGAAGTCATGCCCTGGATCAGACCGCAGCCGGACAGTACCGGCATCAGACACAGAACCAGGGAGGTCAGGATCTGTTTGCTCCGACGAGGAGCGGCACTCTTACCCATGAAGATTGGCTGATCGTGCATGCTTTCTCATTGAGCCTTCGACGATCTTGAATTCGTACAACCGGCACTCGAGCGGTCCATTATATAGAGGGATGCGCCGGGAAGGGAGCAGCCCGATCGACTCTTTCAACTTCGGATCACCGGTAAAGATATGAACTTGCCACCCTGCCCATTGCTGCTTGAGCCGGTTTCCGATCCCGGCATACAAGATCGCCGATTGCTCGGAATGACCGAGCCGGACCCCGTACGGAGGATTGGCGACCATGACTCCACGGGGGGCCGGAGGGTCGAGCTTCAAGAAGTCCTCTTGTTTCACTTTGACATCGATGTCCTGGATCATCCGGGCGGCGTGAAAAAGGCGTTTCGCAATCTGAATGGCCTGTTCATCCCTGTCGGAGGCATAAATGGGTTGAGGCGAGGCTGCCAGCTGCCGAGCTTCTGCCGCCGCACGAATCGCGTTCCATCGATCAGGAGTGTGAAGCCGAAGCCGTTCGAACGCGAACACGCGCCGCAGGCCGGGGGCAATTCGTCTCGCGATGAGTGCGGCCTCCAGGGGGATCGTCCCGCCTCCGCACATGGGATCCACGAACGGCTGATCCGGCGTCCAACCGCTCAGCAGGACCATGCCTGCCGCCAGGTTCTCCCGTATGGGCGCCTCAATTTGCGCAAATCGATAACCTCGTTTGAACAAGGGTTCTCCTGAAGTATCGAGGTAGAACGTGACGGACTCCGCATCGAGAAACGCGTCAATTCTGACGTCGGGTTGCTGCGTATCGACGCTCGGCCTGCGTCGACATGCGGCCATGAACTTGTCGCACAGGGCGTCCTTGATGCGGAGCGTGACAAAGTTCAGGCTGGCGAGCGGACAATGGCGGGCGCTGACCTTTACCCGGATCGTGCGGCCCGGATCGAACCAAGCCGGCCAATCCAGCGCATAGGCTGCGCGATAGACATCGGCTTCGGTTCGATAGCGCGCATGTCCTAGTTCCAACAGCACGCGGTTGGCGACACGGCTTTCCAGATTTACGTGATACAGTGCGTTCCAATGGCCTGTGAACGAAACTCCGCCTTGAGTCACTTCCGCCGACGCGATCCCGAGTGCATCAAGTTCACGCTGCAAGATTGTTTCGAGACCCCGGGGGCAAGGTGCAAAGAAGCGCTGTTTTATGTTATCCATCGGTTTCATCCACACCACGGGTCAGGCCTTGCCGGAACATACCGGCGGCCGCCGGCGACCACGCGCCTTTGCTTCAACCGGGATCGATGTCATGAACTTCTGTAGCGCCTGCGGGAACCCCGTCTCCCAGAAGATTCCGGAGGGAGACAACATGGTGAGGTTCGTCTGCGCCACCTGCACCGTCATCCATTATCATAATCCGAAGATTGTCGCAGGCTGCATCCCGGAATGGAACGATCGGATCCTGCTCTGCCGGCGGGCAATTGAGCCCAAGTCAGGCCTCTGGACCTTTCCCGCCGGCTTCATGGAGATCGGCGAAAGTACGGAGCAGGCGGCCATTCGGGAAACGGCAGAAGAAGCCCAAGCGGAAGTGGCTCTCACCTCGCTCCATTCGGTACTCAGTCTGCCGCACATCGGCCAGGTATATCTCGTTTTCATCGGGAAGATGCGAACGGAGCGCTTCGGAGCCGGAACGGAAAGTCTCGACGTGCGGCTGTTTCACCCGTCGGAGATTCCCTGGGATCAGATTGCGTTTACGGTCGTCAGGGAAGCGTTGCGTCGCTACGTCGACGACCTGGCCAAAGGCGAGATGACTCTTCACGTCGCCTCGATTCCCGGCTCCTTGGCCAAACCGAGATTGGAGGACGACCGCTCATAGCGGTAGCGAGGATCTGTGTATGATCGCGTGGATGTCGACCAGTTGCTCCGCGCGGTCGAGCGCATAAAATATCCGCCATTCGCCCACCGCGTACTTGCAGAGATCGGGAAGATCCTGGGCCGCCGGCTCATGCCGCAGGTTGTCCACGTTTGAAGCGATCCACTTGGTCTTTTCGAACAAGCGCTGGGCAACCGGCATCTCAATCGATGCGAGATCGTCGACCACCGGCAGTTGGAACGACAGACGATACCAGGGCATGACGCCTACCAGCGGAGGCCGAGCTTATCCGCGACCTCTTCACCGGACAACCGCTCGGCATTGCCCAGCGACGCTTTGAGCCGCGTCCGCAATGCCTCGCCCAGTTGCAGGCCGAGATCGGGATCGCCGAGCAACTCCCGTAACCGGTCGTCGACGATTCCGCGGACCAATTCCTTCAGCTGTGTCGGCGAAAGCGAGCCGATATCCATGCGCAAGAGGATACGAAGATCGTTGTCGGATTGCAACGAGGAAGAAGGCGTGTCACCGAGGAACGGCACCGGCCTCGAGCTGTTGAATCATGCGGCTGAGGCGGGTCTCATCCGGCTTGGTGAGGATGAGGAACTCCATACCGATGCCTTGCGATCCGCACCACCGGATGGCGGCATTTTCGATTGTGATCGGAGCCGCCTCACCCGGCACATGCAGAAGTAGCGTGACCTGCATCCCGGTGAAGGGGGTCAATAGACTATCGACTCGACAGCCCTTTGCCGAAAGGTCACGGATTGCTCCCTTGTGGCGAAACTGATCTTTGTGAACGAGCGTGCTGTTTAATGAAACAGGGTATCGTTTGAACTTGCGCGTCACCATGAGCCATTCTCTCGCTATAAAATACTTCTCGATCACGTCCCGATGACGATCGGGCTGACCGCGTAATCCCGCATGGGCATTGAGCAAAGGCTAGACGGGCAGGCCCCGATTGTCAAAATCTTTCGTGGTTCGGCCTATCGACGTGGAAGAGAGAAAAGAAGAAAGGTCTACGCGCCGTTACCAGCGGCGTCCCCAATGCCCGTAGAATCTAGGCCCCCAATACGGATGATAGTAATAGGGAGGTCCGTAGATCCATGGGCGGCCCAAGTAAATTCCGACCCCGACCGGCGGGAAGGCATAGGTGTAAGCATACGGAGTGGGTACCAGCGTGGTGGTTGGTTTCTGCGAGAGCTGTTGCTGGAGGTCTGAGGTCGTGGCGGCCTGCCGTTCCACTTGACTCTTGAGTCCTGCGACGGCATCGCGTTCGACTCGTAGCTGGGCTTCCAATTTTTGAATCTGTTCCCGTTGTTGTTCTATGAAGGCATTCATACAACGAGCTTGAGCCTGCTCGCTGTAGTTTGAACATTCCCACGGCACCGATGCGTCGGCGGCAGCGGAGGACGGGGCAGCAGTAAGAATCGGACCCAGGAAGCAGCCCAATAGCCCCAGCCGCCGCACAGCATCCGAAATGGGGTGCGCCACCGTTCCAGCGTCCACAATTCCTCCTGTGCATTGCACTCAAGGATACTACATACACCTTAACACGAGGAGATGCGTTGGACCACAGCGCGAGGTGGCGGGTCAGGTTTGCCAAGAGCGACACCGAAGTATGTCATAGAGGCGGAAACGGGAATCCAACGAGTAGGTTTCCTCCTCTGCATTGAATCTGGATGGGAGATGGATGATCGGCGGTGCTCCCGATCCGCGTTTGATTTTGCAGGAGCGAGCCCCCTACAATGCCGGCACTGGACTACGATTCATGATTCGCCGCACGACGCCCGCACGATCACGAAAAGCCGTCAATCGAAGGCCGAAGCTCACCCGCAGCCTTAAACGTCGATTCCAGCTCAGACTCTTGAAGTGGTATGCGGCGAACGGAAGAGACTTGCCCTGGCGTAACACGGCGGATCCTTATCATATTCTCGTGTCGGAGGTCATGCTGCAACAGACCCAGGTCGATCGGGTGATTCCCAAGTATCATGAATTCCTCGACCGCTATCCCAGCTTCCAGCATCTCGCCGAAGCTCCGGTCGGGGAGGTCAAGACGACGTGGTACCCACTGGGATACAACATTAGACCGGAACGGCTGCACAGCATCGCATGTGAAACGGTTGCCCGATATGGCGGCAAACTGCCGAGTACGGAGGAAGACCTGCTGTCCTTCAAGGGCATCGGGCGATATACGGCCGGAGCGATCAGGTCGTTTGCATTCAACGAAGATGCACCGATCCTCGACACCAACGTCATGCGCGTCCTTCACCGGGTGTTCATCGCCAAGGGGGACCCTAAAGCCAGTAAGTCGATACTCTGGGCTTTGTCGGAGACACTGATTCCGAAGGGCAGGGGTTACGATTTCAACCAAGCCTTGATGGACTTCGGCGCGACCTGTTGTACATCGAGAAATCCATCATGCCGACCGTGTCCGATGAAGTCGATTTGTAAGACCTATCCGTTCGGTGCGGGCAGGACCAAGCCCCTATGAAGCTTGTCGAAGTGGCAGCAGGCCTGATCTACGAGGACGGCCGGTATTTGATCGCCAAACGCAAGGCCGGAGTCCATCTGGGCGGCCTGTGGGAATTTCCCGGCGGTAAGCGTGAGGAAGGGGAAACCCTCGAGGACTGTCTGAGAAGGGAGCTTCTGGAGGAGTTGGACATTCGCATCGACATTCCCATTCCCTTCCGGATCATCAGACACGATTATCCGGAGAAAACCGTCGAACTGCATTTCTTTCGATGCGCGATCGAAACGGGCCGTCCTTCGCCAGTCGATTGCGCCGAGCTTCGCTGGGTTCTTCCATCCGAACTCAGCGAATACGAGTTTCCCCCGGCCGACCGGCCGATCATTGATGCACTGCAATATCAGACGGCTGGACAGCGCTTATGAAGGTCGTTCTGGACATCGAAACCATACAGGCGCCCCGGGAGGAATGGGAACGGCTGCTTGGCAAACCACCGTCTCAGGTTGACCCGGCTCAGGCATCCGACGAAATGGACCTGTTCACCGCCGGTGCGGCGGCAGAGCGGCGGCGTATCGAGGACGAACAGTACGCGAAGTCTGCTTTCGATGGGACCTTCAGCGCAATCGTATGTATCGGGTTGCTGGAATTTTCCGATCAGTTGGAGCCCCGGGGGGCCGTGGCCTGGTACGGGAGCAATGAACAGGAGCTGCTTCGCCAGTTTTGGTCGCGCGTGGCGCAGGCTCGGCCGTCGCTGTTCATCACGCATAACGGCTTGGGATTCGACCTGCCGTTTATCAAGAAGCGATCGATCATCCACCAGGTGAAACCGGCCTTCGACGTCAATCTGGCGAAGTTTCGAACCGATCCGGTCTACGATACGATGGCCATCTGGAGCAATTGGGATCAGAGGGGATGGGTCAAGCTCGACGTGCTGGCCAGAGCCTTGAACGTGGAAACGAAGTCAGGGAGCGGGGACCAGGTTGCACAAATGTGGGAGAAAGGGCAGGGACAAGAACTGGCTCTTTACTGTTTGCAAGATACGTTCGTCACGTACGCCTGCTACTGCCGTATGAATTTTCGCCAGCCCCTGTCCCGTGAAGTCGTGCTTCTGCAACCGGAACTCATCGACGTCAGATAGATATCCTTCAACGAGCCTGATTCGCTTCTGCCCGCTTCTTTGCCGGAGCGGGTTTGGCGGATACTTTGCTGGCTCTGAGCGCCTTGATTTCCTCGGCCTGATCACGCAGCTCGCGTTTCATCCAGCTCGATTCTTTGCGCAGCATGCTGATCTCCACGTCCTTCTTCGCGAGGGCTTCTTTCGTCTGTTGAAGCTCGTCCATTCCGACCGGTTCGGCCGCCATCTGTGCGGTGGCCTGCTCGGCGCCCGCCGCCGAAGCGACGGAAGCCGTAGCCTGAGA
This sequence comes from Nitrospira japonica, assembly GCF_900169565.1. NCBI lineage: Bacteria > Pseudomonadati > Nitrospirota > Nitrospiria > Nitrospirales > Nitrospiraceae > Nitrospira > Nitrospira japonica. The sequence continues at coordinate 3,050,102 of NZ_LT828648.1, forward strand.
TTTCGCCTGCGGCTTGGCGACCGGCAGAGACCCGGCCGGAGCCTTCGCCAGTGCATGATAGTCGATGACCATGGCGATCACGCCCGCGGCGCCTCCCGCAGCGTACGTCGGGGCGCTTTCAACGTGGGCGACGGACTCGGGAGCAAAACCGGTCGCCTTGGCGCCTTTGGCGATGGTGAAATAGACGGATCCTTTCTGCACATAAAGGCTGCCCGTGGTGGGTTCAATGCCTGACCCTGCCGATGAGGATACGCGGAAGGCGACGATCTGTTCAGGTTTCGCCTTGGACAAGCCTTGTACGAGCAGGGGAGTCAGAAACTCCGCATCCTCATCGCTGAACGATCTCATCGGCTTGCTGCCACCAGCGGACATTCTCGAGGACCCGTTCTCACTCTCATCGCTATAGAGCCCCTTCACGATCTTCATCATGGTCGCTTGGTCGATGACGGCAGGATGACTGGCATCAAACGACCAATCCGACACCTCTTCCAGATGTACGCTGCCCTTCGGGCTTTGCGCAATCTTCGACGTACTCGAGCAACCGACCGCGACCAATGCCATGACGGCCAGCGCCACAGTCCCGCAGGCCGACGGCTTCGAAGTAAAAGAACCAATAGATTGAAATCTCATGGACGATCTCCTTTGGTCGAGACGGGGTATCGAACGTTCGTAAGAAGGAAGGCCTACCAGATTCCCAGGCCCATCAGCGTCATGCTTAGCGCCAGCCATCCGAAGAGTCCCACCGCAATGACGGTTTCCAGGCTGACTGAAGAACCGGACTTTTGGTCCGCGGCGGGAACGACCTTGGAATCCATAGTGTCTCCAACGGCTAGAAGGTGTACATTCTTGACTCGGCACTGCGAAGCCAAAGCAAACTTTGTGCCTCTTTGACATCTTTCGTCCACTCCCGGAGAGAGTCCGAGCCCTTCAACCAAACTCACCACATCCTTTTCGCTATCCGATCATTCTCGAACGAGTGAAAAGGCTGTCGGTACATCTCTTAAGTCGTTGTTTTTGTGGACGCGACTCGTTAGGACGGCTTACAAGAGGAGTCTCCATATATTTTGGAAAACCCTCTGCACTGGTTCCTTTGGAAAGAACAAAACCTGGCGGGCAGGAGGTCGACTCAACAGGATATTTTTACAAAGAACGGCACTTCCGGAACGACACTGTTCGATTTTGAATGAAGGAAACCGGCAGGGAAGAGTTCAAACAGACTTGGGCCTGCAAGCCCGATCCCCGGTGGAAGCAGCATACAGGGTCGATGCAGAGCAATCGTAAACGGACAATCGGACCATCTGTCCCGGATCGGCGGGAACGGACTCTTTGGACCACACCACCGTGATGTTTCCATCGCTCTTCCCCTTGCTCTGAAGGGAAGACCGTTTGGCGTCCCCTTCGACCAAGACGGAAAGGGTGGTGCCGAGATAGGCTCTATTCCGCTCATGGGAGATTCTGCGCTGGAGATCGGCCAATGCCGTCACCCGCTCGGATTTGACCGTTTCAGGGACATCGTCGGGCCATTTTCTCGCCGCGATCGTGTTCTTGCGCTCGGAATACTTGAAGATGAACGCCGCGTGGTAGCGAACTTCCTCCAGAAGCCGATAGGTATCTGAAAATTCTTCGTCGGACTCCGAGCAAAATCCCGCGATCACGTCGGTGGTGAGCACGATGTCCGGGGCTGACGAGCGGATTTGATCCACCAAACTCAGATAGGCGCTTCGGCTGTAGGTTCTGTTCATCAATCCCAAGATTCTGTCGTTTCCAGACTGGACCGGCAGGTGAATGTGTTTGCAGATCTTGGGATGCGACACCACTGCGTCCAGCAGGGAGGGCGGAAAATCTTTCGGGTGGGGCGAGGTGAAACGGACTCGCTCGATGCCCGGTACGTCGGCCACCGCCACCAGTAGTCTGGCAAAGTCCCAGTCGCCGCACCGGTAGGAATTCACGTTCTGCCCGAGCAACGTGATCTGCTTGAACCCCTCTGCTGCGGCCAGACGGGCCTCGGCCACGATCCCTTCCGGCTCCCGGGAACGCTCCCGGCCCCTGGTGTAGGGGACCACGCAGAAACTACAAAAGTTGTCGCAGCCGCGCATGACCGCGATCCAGGCGTTCACTCCATCGCGCCGATCAGGCGCCACGTCGTCGTAGGTTTCATATTCCGAAAGATCGACCGCCATTTGCCGGCGGAGTTCTCCCTGTTCCTGGGATTCCATCGCCTTCGTGATGAGCTCCGGCAGGTGGCGATATGAATCAGGCCCGGCCAGCACATCCACCAGCGGTTCCTTTTCGGCCAACTCCTCTTTCAGGTTCTGAGCCATGCAGCCCAATACTCCGACAACCAAAGGCCGTTGCCGTTTGAGCGCGCGAAGATCGGACAAGTGCGTGTACACCTTGTTATGGGCATTCTCTCGAATTGCGCAGGTATTCATGAGAATGACATCGGCGCGCTCACGGTCGTCGGTGAAGACGAATCCGTCGCGCGTCAGCAACGAACGAACGAGCTCGGAGTCGTATTCGTTCATCTGACATCCGAATGTCTCGAGGTGCACCTGGGGTGGCTGTTGTCGGCTCATGAGATCGATACCAAAGACAAGGTTTGCGGGGCCTTGGACTCATGTCGGGCAGGTAGGACTTGTCCGACGGCCCATCGCTCGGACGCGGCCGAGATGCGGACGGACCGAGTGGTGCTGGTCAGGTAGTCGGAAGCCGCCACCGCGACGCGCAGAAAATTCGGCGCCGTGCCCGAGGCAAAGCCGTCGGTTTCTCCCGCTTCAAAAAGAATGGGAAGAGTCGATCCGATATGACGTTCCGCAAACCACATCCGCTTGGCACGATCCAGCGCCGCCAGTCTCGTTGCGCGGTCGCGAACCAATCCCGGAGCGACGGATCCGTTCATTCGCAGGGCGGCCGTGCCGGGTCTCGGGGAGAACGGAAACACGTGAAGATAGGAAAAGGGGAGGGTTTCCGCCAAGCGGACGGTATTAAGAAACGCCCCCTCGGATTCTCCGGGAAATCCGACCATCACGTCCGTGCCTAATCCGAGCGATGGAACCGCCCGAACCACTCGTTCGATCAGCTTTGCGAAGTCCTTCACGCGATAGGGACGGTTCATGGCCGACAAGATGGTGTCGTCCCCGCTCTGCAGCGGGACGTGCAGATAGGGACAGAGCTTCGAGGAAGCGGCCATTCGCTCGATCAGCCCGTCATCAATCGTCGTCGGTTCGATAGAAGAGATCCTGATCCGCTCCAACCCATCGATCCGTTCCAGCGCGTCGATAAGCGCAAGCAGATCCCTGCCGTCCTGTTGGTACCGGCCGATGTTCACGCCGGTTAGTACGATCTCGCGGTATCCTGCCGCCGCGAGCAGAGTCGCCTCCCGGATCGCGTCTTCCAACACGCGGCTTCGCTCATGTCCGCGGGCAAACGGGATGAGACAAAAGCTGCACATCACGTTGCATCCGTCCTGGATCTTTACGGATGCCCTCGTCGAATGGGGGGTCCCGTAATCGGGAAGGATGAAATCATCCCGGTCGATCGTCTTGCTGTGCACCACCTCGGGCTTGGGAGCTTTTCGCAGGTGCTCGGTGGCGGGAAGCATCGCCGGAAGATCCCATTTAAATTGATTGCCGACGATCAGGTCGACGCCCGCCATCGAGCGCAGTTCCTGCCAGCCGGTCTGGGCGTAACAACCGGTCACGGCGACAAACGCCTCGGGCGAATGTTTAAGGGTCTTCCGCACGACGTAACGGCAGGTACGTTCCGCTTCCTTCGTAACCGAGCAGGTGTTCACCACCAACAAATCGGTCGGTTGACCGAAGGCCACGAGTTCGTAACCTTCCTTGCGCAATTGGGATTCGAGCACGGAGGTTTCCGCCTGATTCAGTCGACAGCCCAACGTATGCAGGGATGCTCGTTTCATATCGGAGCAGCATTATAGTGAGCGGCGCCCCCACGGGCAAGGCGGGCGATCCGACAGCGATCCAATCACCCTTGTCGTCACCGCGTTGGTTGAAGCCGCTCGATCACCGTGGTAGCATGCCGACATTAGCTTCCAAGTCAGAGTGAGTCGCTGATGATCACTTCCCCGCGTACCCTCTTCATTCTCGTTTGCTTCATGTTGGTGTTTTCCGCCGCCGGGGCTTCCACCAAGGAGCTCCTGCCCAACGAGCCTGACCTCAGCACCAGGATCGACGAACTCTATGACCATGAAGCCAGGATGTTCCTGATGCTGTATTCCTTGAGCGGAAACGGCCAGGTGGACTATGTCACCGGCCGCATGGTGCAGGAATACGCCCGGAGCAACTACGGCAACCCCGTCTATCAAACGGAAGCCTATCCGTTGTTCTATTGGTGGAACCATACGATGTGGAATGATCCTGAACAGGACGGGGTCAACGGCAACGAACGCGTCTATCAGGAAAACGTGGAGTTCGACATTTCCCGTTACAAGCCTTGCGCATTCAACGGCCAACCTTGCTGAGATCGCCCTTCCGCTTATCCTTCACCTTCGACGGGTTGTTCGCCGCCGGCTTTCCTGAAATCTATGGGGGCGGCGAAGGACTCGATGGTATTTTATCCTGGTCGACTGCAGTCAACGCACCATGAACGCCTTCCCAGTCACCCAGGTTCTCGCCAATCGACGCATCGCGTTCATGCTTCCCCTGGGCTTCGCCTCCGGGCTTCCCTTAGCGCTCACCAGCGGTACCTTGCAGGCCTGGCTGACCGTCGTCGGACTTGATTTAAAGACCATCGGGATCTTTACGCTCGTCGGACTGCCTTACACGTTAAAATTTCTATGGGCTCCGCTCCTCGACCGCATCACGCCGCCCTGGCTCGGTCGGCGCCGCGGATGGATGCTGCTGACGCAGATCGGCGTCACTCTCGGGCTGGTTGCCATGGCGATGACGGGAGCGGGCGGACGTGCTGAATGGCTTGGGTTGACGGCCGTCCTGGTCGCCTTTCTTTCTGCCTCCCTCGACATCGTATTCGACGCGTATCGAACGGATCTCCTGCTGCCGGCTGAGCGTGGATTCGGCGCGGCGGTGTGGGTAAACGGCTATCGATTCGCTTTGCTGATTGCAAGTTCCGGTGCATTGGTATTGGCAGACCATATCGGCTGGCAATCCACATATCTGGTCCTGGCCGGAATCATGGCAACAGGAATCGTCGCCGTCCTGGCGGCTCCTGAACCGACGTTCACGGGAACCCCGCCCATGAGTCTCGTCGAGGCCGTGGGCGACCCGTTACGGGAGTTGTTCTCCCGCTCCGACATCCTCAAGCTGCTGTTCTTGATCCTGCTGTATAAGCTCGGCGACGCCGTCGCTGCATCGCTGCAGACGGCATTCTTCATCGGGGGACTGGGCTTTTCGACGAGCGACGTGGGATACGTCAAAGGCATCGGCTTGTTTGCGACGCTGGGGGGTGCCTTGGCGGGTGGAGTGGCGATGGCAAGACTGGGATTGGTTCCCTCGCTCGTACTGTTCGGACTCTTTCAGGCTCTGTCGAATCTGTGTTTTACGGGGCTGGCTTGGGCTGGGAAAAGCTATGCGGCGCTGACGGCCTCCGTCCTGATTGAAAACGTGACGGGCGGAATGGGAACCGCCGCATTCGTGGCGCTGATCATGTCGCTCTGCGACCATCGATACACGGCCACGCAATTCGCGCTGCTTTCGTCCCTGGAAGCGGTGGGACGCGTCTTTTCCGGACGTCCTTCGGCCGATTTGGTCGGAGCTGTGGGATGGGCACAGTTCTTTTTCATTTCCTTTCTCCTGGCGTTGCCGGGAGTCTGGCTTGCTTGGACGTTGCGCGCCAAACTTCAAGAGCGGCCCGGGCCGGAATCTGTCGGGGAGTGCGCCGCACTATAAGATGACCCAAGTGAGGCAAGGAGCAACGTGAAGATCTGGCCATTGATACTGCTCGTGACAAGCCTGGCGGCAAGCATCGCCTTGGTTTTGACCAATCCGTCGATGGATGACTATGTGACCTTTGTCGAGGCGGAGTTGGGGAAGGCCCTGGACCGGCACGAAGCGTCGGCTGCCCCCAATCGGGAACGTGAGGTGGTCCGTACCATCTTCCGCGCGCATAGCCGTGAATTGGTGGAAAGCGTCGTGCGCCCTCATACGGTCCAACGCAATTGGGGCCTCTTCGGCTTCTTCGAGACGACGGCGCTCGAAGTTCATATTGAAGTTCTCGGGCTCGGCGGCCGATTCTTCCCGCTCAAGGGTATCGATGACGCGGTCGTGCGTTTGGGCCGCTTGGCCTTCTAGCCTGCTTACCTTGCCTCTTCGATCTTTTTCTCCGCTATCGCATTCATAGGTGGCAATACAGGGGTACCTGGGCTTCATTTTTCTGTGGATAAGTCGATTAAAATAACCCTGAAATCGGCCCCAGAGGAGGCCCGGGAGTTATTCACAGAATATCCTCTAAATCCCCAGGTAACCACAATATTTAGTATTGACAATTTTCGGTAATGGCTATATGTAGTCCCTCACTCTGTTTCAGGCAGTCCGAAAGTTTCCCGTCAGGCCGAAGCAACCATCGATGATCTGCTCGTCCGCGGCCGTCAGAACGACCTACGCTGCCATTAACCCTGGGAGGGAGAGATCGTGAGAATAGAACGGCGATTCACACGTTCCGGACAAAGTCCTTACGAAGGCCTAAAGTTCGTGAAGCGTTCGTCGGAGATTCGCAATCCTGACGGATCGACCGTCTTCAAATTGGACCAGATCGACATACCGGAATCATGGTCGCAGTTGGCCATCGATATTCTGGCGCAGAAATACTTCCGCAAGGCAGGCGTGCCGCAACGGGACGAATCGGGGAATCCGATCGTCGGCCAGGACGGCAAACCGGTGCTCGGTGGGGAGCGGGACGCGCGCCAGGTCTTTGATCGTCTAGCCGGATGCTGGACCCATTGGGGGAAATCCTACGGCTACTTCAAAACCGCCGAAGACAGCGCGGCGTTCCATGACGAATTATGCTTCATGTTGGCGCACCAGATGACGGCTCCCAACAGCCCCCAATGGTTCAATACTGGTCTGCACTATGCCTACGGCCTCTCCGGGCCGGCTCAAGGCCACTATTATGTGGATCCGCAGACCCGCGAGGTCGTCAAGGCGACCAACGCCTTCGAACATCCGCAACCGCACGCCTGCTTCATCCAATCCATCGAGGACGATCTCGTCAACGAGAACGGCATCATGGACCTCTGGGTGCGCGAGGCCCGTCTGTTCAAGTATGGGTCCGGTACCGGAACGAATTTTTCGAAACTGCGTGGAGACGGGGAATCTCTGTCAGGCGGGGGACGGTCATCCGGCTTGATGTCGTTCCTGCGGATCGGAGACCGGGCGGCCGGCGCCATCAAGTCAGGCGGCACGACCAGGCGGGCGGCGAAGATGGTCTGCCTGGATCTGGACCATCCGGACATCGAAGAATTCATCGACTGGAAAGTGATCGAAGAGCAGAAAGTCGCCGCCATGGTGACCGGCTCGAAAATTTGCGCTGAACGGCTCAATGCCGTGCTCAAGGCCTGCCATGTCGTCGAGAACGACGGCACGCCGAAGATCGAGATCGATCCCAAGCGCAACGGCATCCTGAAGGAAGCTGTCATCGCGGCGCGCCGGGACGCGGTGCCCGAAGCCTACGTTCAGCGGATGTTTTCCTATGCCCAACAGGGCTTCACGCATTTCGTGTTCCATGAGTACGACACGAACTGGGACGGCAGGGCTTATCAGACCGTTTCGGGACAAAATTCCAATAATAGCGTCCGCATTCCCAACGAATTTTTCACCACCCTGGAAAACGACGGCGACTGGCAATTGAAGCGCCGGGTGGATGGAAAGATTGCCAAGACCATCAAGGCACGGGAACTTTGGGACCGCATTGCCTGGGCCGCCTGGATCTGCGCGGATCCTGGGACCCAATACGACACGACGATCAACGAGTGGCACACCTGCCCGGAGGACGGGCGTATCAATGCGTCAAATCCCTGTTCCGAATACATGTTTCTCGACGACACCGCCTGCAACCTGGCTTCTTTGAACTTGTCGCAGTTCTTCACTGCCGACGGGCAGTTCGAACTGGAGAATTTTCGCCATGCGGTACGCCTCTGGACCATTGTGCTGGAGATCAGCGTGCTGATGGCCTCGTTTCCAAGCCGCTCGATCGCGGAAAAGAGCTACCATTTCCGCACATTGGGCCTCGGCTATGCCAACCTCGGCACCGTCCTGATGCGGCAGGGAATTCCCTATGATTCTCCCAAAGCCATGGCGATCTGCGGCGCCCTGACAGCCATCATGACCGGTGAAGCCTACAGTGCCTCCGCGGAAATGGCGGCGGAACTTTGGCCTTTCCCCGGCTACGCGAAGAACAGGGAGGCGATGTTGCGCGTCATTCGCAATCACCGTCGCGCCGCCTATCACGCGCCGGAAGAAGAGTACGAAGGCCTGACCATACGACCGGTCGGCATTCAGGCGGAGCACTGCCCTCCGGACTTGTTGATCGCGGCCCGGCGAGCCTGGGATCGCGCTCTGGAATTGGGAACCGCGTATGGCTATCGGAACGCCCAAGTCACCGTTATCGCTCCCACCGGGACGATCGGGCTCGTCATGGATTGTGACACCACGGGCATCGAGCCGGATTTCGCGCTGGTCAAGTTCAAGAAATTGGCGGGCGGGGGATATTTCAAGATCATCAACCAAAGCCTGCCACCGGCATTGGCCACGTTGGGCTATTCCGAATCCCAAATCCAGGAGATCGTCAGCTATTGCGTCGGACACCAGACTCTGCAGGGCGCCCCGTTCATCAATCACGAGACGCTGAAACAGAAAGGGTTCGACGATGCGGCATTGACCAGGCTGGAAAGCGGGTTGGCCCAGGCGTTTGAGCTCCAGTTTGCGTTCAACAAGTACGTCCTCGGTGAGAGCTTCTGCCGGGAAAAGCTCGGCCTGACCGACCTTCAGCTCATGGAAGCCAACTTCAACATGCTGAAGGCCATGGGCTTCACGCAGGAGGAGATTGCCGCGGCCAACGATTATTGCTGCGGCACGATGACGGTCGAAGGCGCGCCCTACCTCAAGACGGAGCACCTCCCGGTCTTCGATTGCGCCAACCGGTGCGGCAGGATTGGACAGCGCTATATTGCGGTCGACGCGCACATCAGAATGATGGCCGCGGCGCAGCCCTTCATCAGCGGCGCGATCAGTAAGACTATCAACATGCCGGCCGATGCGACCTTGACCGACGTCAAGTCCGCCTATCTGTTTGCATGGAAAAGTATGGTCAAAGCGGTCGCCCTTTACCGCGACGGCTCCAAGCTCAGCCAACCCCTATCCGCCTCGATCGATACGACCAAGAGCGTGGACGCGACGACCGACGTCGTTGCGGTCGCGGAAAAGATCACCGAGCGCGTGCTTGTTCGTTATCTGGCCAAACGACGCCCCTTACCGGCCCGGCGCAACGGCTATACCCAAAAAGCCGTCATCGGCGGGCACAAACTGTATCTCCGGACCGGTGAATATGAAGACGGAACCGTCGGGGAAATCTTCCTCGACATGCACAAGGAGGGCGCCGCGTTCCGCAGCCTCATGAACTGCTTCGCCATCGCGATCTCGCTGGGTTTGCAGCATGGTGTTCCGCTGGAAGAATTCGTGGAAGCCTTCGTCTTCACCCGGTTCGAACCGAACGGTCCGGTCAAGCTGAACGACCGTATCAAGATGTCGACGTCGATCATCGACTACATTTTCCGCGAGCTGGCCGTGACCTATCTGGATCGGTACGATCTGGCGCAGGTCAAGGAAGAAGACCTGCGCATGGACTCGGTCAAAAAGGACGAGCAGGATCCGGAATGCTCTGACGAGGAGGCCGACCCGGAAACGCTGGCGTTGTCCTCGATCAATACGGACCGGGTTCCCTCACGCCAGGGCGTCACGCCGCGCCACGGAGGAAATGGAAACGGCAACGGCAATGGAAATATCTCCCATAAGGTCGAATTGAAACGTGAGACGCTGACCTATACGACTGAGGCGATCAAATACGCCAGGCTGCAGGGTTATGAAGGGGATCCCTGCCAAGGCTGCAACGAATTCAAGCTCGTGCGTAACGGAACGTGTTTGAAATGCATGGGGTGCGGCGCGACGAGCGGATGTTCGTAACGAATAGCCCGCTCTAAACAAAGGAGTTAGCGCTGTGGGAAGCCGAGAAACCACGTACACGTGCTGTGATCGTGTGATCTTGGAAGGGGACAATCAGCGTCAACAACCTATACGACCTCGCTCTGGCGTGAAATACGAAAACGGGCACTGGCTGATTCTGTGCCCTTTCTGTGGGAAATGGAAGGTTTTGGAAACCGTCAATCCTCTAAGTCTTGCATAGCAGCACAGGTAGCCTAGATTGAGCTTCGATATGCCTAAGCGGAGGAGGGGCCATGACCACCACACTGCGCGAACAAGGTATCGACTCGGTCCATGATCAGGTCGTCAGTCAGGTGGCCCAACGGTGGGCGAAGGCTTTTCATTGTAAGGTGACCATCCACACGAGCCTCGAACAGAATCCCTGGGCTGCGCCCAGCCAGTTTTGCGACATCGTCGGGTGGCATGTGACACCCGGCGGCCAGACTATTGAGTGGATGGCCGAAGTGGAAACAGCAGCCTCTCTCGCCGAGGGCCAAACCGCGGCGAACTGGAGGCGGGGAATCGTGCGGGGGATTCCCTACTATCTACTCGTCCCCCGGGGTATGAAAGAAGTCGCACAGAAGCTTGCCGACAGTACGTCTGTCGTGTTTAGCTGTGTCTACGAGTATGCGTTCGTCAACGACATCTGTCACGTGCTTTAACTCACTGTAAAGAGAGGCCTCATGCCTACCACCACACAGTTGGTCATCAGCGGACAGAGCAAACCGGGTGTCATGGCGCAGGTGGCTTCGGTCCTGGCGTCGGCCGGAGTCAATATCAAGGCGTTCTCGGCTCCAGAGGTGACCGGAACGGGCAAGCTCAGGTTATTGGTCGCCGATCTGGAAGGCGCGAGAGCCGCATTGCGGGGGGCAAAGATCCGCTTTGCCGAGGAAACCGCACTCGTGCTGAGTCTGGAAAACAAACCCGGCGCCCTCAACGAGGTCGCCGACCTCCTGACTCAGGCTCGCATCAACATCAAGTGCGGTTACTGTACGCCATCCCGCGAAGGCAAGCGCGCCATTGTCGTCCTGACTGTGTCCAATACGGAGAAGGCGCTTTCGGTTCTGCGGGATCAGTCGCTCGACGAGTTCTAATTGGAATGCCCGACGGTCTTTTACGCGTCCGGGTCTCTTTCCTCTTCACTGCCCTCGTGCTCGCCTTCATCGGCCTGACGGCCGGGTGCAGCGCTCCGGCTCCAAAGCCGACCTATTTTCCCGGCTATCCGATCGGCTATACGGAACGGGGCGTCGCTTCATGGTATGGGCCGGGCTTTCACGGCAACAAAACGGCCAATGGAGAGCGATACGACATGCATCAACTGACCGCCGCCCACAGGACCCTTCCCTTGGGGTCGATCGCAGTCGTCCGATCATTGAATTCAGGCCGCCAAGTCACCGTACGGATCAATGATCGCGGCCCCTTTGCCAAGGGACGTATTCTCGATCTCTCGCTGGCCGGGGCCCAGGCCCTGGAAATGGTCGGTAACGGCACGGCTTCTATCGAACTCCGGGTCACCGGTTTCCAAGGACGATCGGCCGATATGGGGGCATTGAGGATCCAGATAGGAGCTTTCTCCGACCAGCAAAATGCCCTGAATTTGCTAAACCGGGCGAGGCAGGTCTATCCCATTGGACGCATCCAAACCATCGACCTTCCTGAGGGGCGACGGTATCGGGTCCAGGTAGGAGAATTTCGGTCGGAGGCGCAGGCCGAGTCTGCCGCAGCCAAGTTACAATCCGACCTGGCTGTTCAGCCTTTTGTATTCCGAGACGACAGCTAGGGAGGCAGCATCGGAAAATCCTTTGAAATATCGGGGGAGTTCGACGCAACCATTTGATTTTGCGAATGGTTTTTTCAATATGCTTGCCCCTCACAGAGGCGTATGATACATCTACTACCTACTAAATGATCAGACTCGACCCCAAAGCTCCAATCCCGGTCTTGCAACTCCTCCCCACGCTCCATACTGGCTCGCTCGGCCTATATAGAAAGGAGCCATTCCTGCTCCTTCAGCTTTGTCGGACAACTGGGCCGGTCGTTCGTCCCTAACTCTGGAACTTCATGGATATTGCGATCCTGCTGGGTCTGATTGTTCTTTCAGCCGTCATCTCCACCGCCGAGATCGGATTTTTCTCGGTCAACGAAACCAAGCTCCGCGCCTTGGCCCAGAACCACAACGCCAGGGCAAAGATGGCCCTTCGATTGCGGAGCGATCCTCAAAAGCTGCTCTCCACCATCCTGGTCGGCGACCGGTTGGTCGGAACCGCCATCCCCATGTATGCGACCTTCCTGACGTTGAATGCCTACGGGGAGAGGACCTTCTTCGACGATACGATCGCGGTTGTGGTCGGCCTCTTGACCTTCGTTCTACTCGTATCTGTGGACGTGATCCCCAAGACTCTGGCCGCCAAGTTTGCCGTACCGGTCACCCTCAGCATGGCCTATCCGGTCTATGGGGTGCAGGTCGTGCTCCGGCCGGTGTTGTTCATCATGGTCCCCCTCATTTACAAGTTGACGGGCGGAAAGGGATTGACGCTTCCGCTGGTGACGGAAGAGGAATTGAAGATCATGCTGGAGGAGGGCGGCAAGGCCGGCGCAATCGAAGTCGAAAAGGTGAAGATGATCAAGAACGTCTTCCAACTGAAGGATATCACCGCCGAAGACGCCATGACCCCGCGCCTTTACGTGTTCTCGATTGACGGCAACCTCCGCCTCAAGGAAGCGCAGGAGTTGTTGTACAGTTCCAAGTACTCGCGCATTCCGGTCTACGACGGCACGTTGGACAACATCACAGGCATTCTCTACAAGACGAAGGCCCTGACGGAGCTCTCAAAAGGACATTTCGATTCCAAGCTCAAAGATATCGCCTATCCGCCGCTCTTCGTCCCGGCCGGAAAGACGGCCGACGATCTGATGAAACAGTTTCAGCAGGACAAACGCCACATGGCGGTGGTCGTCAACGAGTTCGGCGGGGTCATGGGCATCGTCACGCTCGAAGACCTCATCGAAGAAGTGGTCGGCGAGATCATGGACGAGACGGACATCACGGAAGAATTGATCAAGCGCATCGGAAAGAACCACATCCTGGTTCACGGCAGGACGGAAGTCCGGAAAGTGAACGATTTCCTGAAGGTCGAACTGGGCGATGAAGCGGTGACGATCGGCGGGCTCATCCAGCAGGAATTGGGCCGCATTCCGAAAGTCGGCGAGGAGCTCCGGATCGGCAACTGCCGCATCCTGATCCATGAAGCCGAGCCTCGGTCGATCAAGAGCGTGCAGATATTCCGAGAAGAGAAATCTCCCGTGTCGGTCGAAGCGCCGAATCTCAACCTCGTCGGTTGAGTTTTAGGCCTGTCCCTTCAACAACTCGGCGAACTCCCGCTCGTTCAAGACCGTTACCCCCAACTTTTTCGCCTGGTCCAGCTTGGATCCAGGATCCTCTCCCGCGACGACGTACGCCGTCTTCTTGCTCACGCTCGACGCGACCCGCGCGCCCCGGTCTTCAACCGCGCGTTGGGCGTCTTCCCGTGTAAAGTCCCGGAGTCCTCCGGTGAAGACGAATGTCTTCCCAGCCAGACCGGTTTGGCTGGCATGAGTCTGATCATTCCGCACCTCGATAATCACGAGCCCCCGGTCGCGCAAATCGCGGATGACGGCGCGGTTGTGTGGTTCGGAAAAGTAGGAGGCGAGACTGGCCGAAATCTCAGGACCGATTTCGAGCACTTGCTGGAACCTGGCTGCATCGGCCTCCATGACGCCGTCCAGGGATCCGAACTCTTTGGCCAGCACGCGAGCGATATGCTGACCGACTTGACGGATGCCGAGTCCCATCAGAAACCGATCGAGCGCGACCGTCTTGCTCCGCTCGATCGCTTCCAGAAGCAGCGTGGATGAACGGTCGGCAAACCCGTCCAGCGACAGTAATTGAGGCTTGGTCAAGACGAAGAGATCCGCCAAGGACCGCACCAATCCTTGATCCACGAGTTGCGCGACGGTTTTCCGGCCCACGCCGTCGATATCCAACGCCGCCTTGGAGGCGAAATGTTCGATGGCTCCCTTGATCTGCGCCCCACAGACCGATTGGCCCGTACAATAATAGTAGGCCCCTTCCCGCGCCACGGCCGACGCGCAGATCGGGCAATGATCCGGCATACGGAACGGCTCGGAACGCTGCTCCCCCGGAACGGGCACCCGTTCGGCAATGGCGGGAATGACGTCTCCGGCCCGCTCGACCTTGACCGTATCGCCCACGCGCACGTCTTTCCTCGCCACTTCGTCGGCGTTGTGCAGGGTCGCACGACTGATCGTGACGCCACCGACCTCGACCGGCCGAAGCAATGCCAGAGGAGTCAACGTGCCGGTTCGGCCCACGGAGACCGCGATGTCTTCGACCACCGTGATCTCCTTTCGGGGCGTAAACTTGAGCGCGACGGCCCAACGAGGGCTCCGCGACTTGAAGCCAAGACGTTCCTGGCTGTTCCGCTCGTCCACCTTGACGACGATCCCGTCGATCTCGTAGGGGAGGGCATCCCGGGCTGCTTCCGTTTCTTGATGATAGGCGATCACCTCGTCGATCGACCCGCAACGTCGGCGTAGTTGCGGAGCCGGTAACCCCCATTGCGCCAATGTGTCCAACTCGTCCCAGTGGGTTCTGATCGGTGGTCCCGATTGCCCCATGATTTCATAGCAGGTTACCGCCAATGGCCGGGACGCGGTGATCGTCGAATCCAATTGCCGGAGCGATCCCGCCGCTGCGTTACGCGGGTTTGCGAAGGCTTCTTCGCCCCGTTCCGTCATCCGCCGGTTCAACGATTGGAAATCGGCCAACCGCATGTAGACTTCGCCCCGGACGACCAAGCGGTCCGGTGCACCGGACTTCCCTGCCAGCTGCAGCGGTAGGGAACGGATGGTGCGCAAATTGACGGTCACGTCCTCCCCGGTCGTACCGTCACCCCTGGTTGCCCCGCGAGTAAACGCCCCTTGTTCATAGACCAATTCAACCGATAGCCCGTCGAATTTCGGCTCTGCCGTGTAGCCGACCGACTCCGCCTGCAACTCCCGTTTCATACGTTGGTCGAATGCCAGAATGTCCGCCCGTTCTACGATCGAATCGAGGCTTAACATGGGCTGTTCGTGCCGAACTTTTACTAGTTCACTGAGGGGAGCACCTCCGACGCGCTGGGTGGGGGAATCGGCCGTGATCAGATCCGGATGGTCCTGCTCCAGCCGGCTCAATTCCCTGAACAGGCTGTCATAGGCTCCGTCGGAAATCTCCGGGCGATCCTTGACGTAGTAGAGGAAATCGTGGCGGCGGATTTCCTCCCGCAACTCATGCAGTCGCTTCTGGATATCGTCGGTGGCCATGCGTTTGAGGGGATGAACCTGCGATGTTCGTCCTGACGTGACGAGGCCCGGGTAGCCGAGCACGGACGGGACGGTAGCATAGGGTCGGGGAGACGGTCAAACAGCCAGGCGCCGATAACCCTTTGACTTTCGCCGCGTTAGCCACTATGGTATGGGACCCCGTCAAGCTGGGTGAGAAGGGTTCGGCGGCCACGATTAATAAGAAGTATGGCTGCCGGAGGAGCGCTTCACTTGGTCGGAGGAGGATTCCATGAAGGAGGAGCAACGAGTGAATACGGTGATCGCGACGTCCGGTGTGAAGGCAATGATCCTGATCTGCGGAGGGTTCATATTGAGCGGATGCGTCCTTTCCGAGAAGTATGAAGCGGAAAAAGCGCGCAGTCTGAACTTTCAGCGCCTGCTGTCGCAGGAAGAGAAACGGACGGCCGAACTCGACAACGAAGTCAAGCGCTCCAAGAAGGAACTTGCGGAATATGAAGCGAGAAACCGCGAATTAACCGCTCAGGTACAGGCAGTTCGTGAACAAATGGGCCGCGTACAGGAAGAGGCCGACGCGATCAAGGAAGCAGCATTACTTGAACGAAAGGCCCGGGCCGATATGAAGCGGATCCCGCCGGCGCCCAAGGTCCACGCGGCTCCGCCGGTCGAAGCCACGCCAGGCATGGGCGAGTTGAGCGCGTCCTCCATGAGCGGCTTGCCCGAGGAGGCCGCCGCTTCAGCGGCTCAAATGGAAACGGCCGCCGCAGCAGGACATGGCCCGACCATCCACGTCGTCAAGCCCGGCGAGACACTGTACCGTATCAGCCGTCGCTATGGCGTCAAACTCGAGACGTTGCGGAAGTGGAACAAGTTGCCGGATGACATCATCGAAGTCGGCCAGAAGCTGATCGTGGGCCAGGAGTAACAGGACCGCACACGGGATGACGACCGCCGCCTATTCATTGAGCCTCGAGGAATTCCGCCGCTACGCTCACGAGGGGAACCTGATTCCCCTCTATCGCGAGATTCTGGCGGATTATGAAACGCCGGTCTCGGCCTTCGCCAAGATCGACCACGGTCCCACCGCCTATCTGCTGGAA
Organism: Nitrospira japonica; assembly: GCF_900169565.1. Taxonomy (NCBI): domain Bacteria; kingdom Pseudomonadati; phylum Nitrospirota; class Nitrospiria; order Nitrospirales; family Nitrospiraceae; genus Nitrospira; species Nitrospira japonica. The sequence continues at coordinate 3,066,717 of NZ_LT828648.1, forward strand.
AGCATCGAAGGAGGGGAGAAGTGGGCGAGGTACTCGTTTCTGGGCAGCGGATCCCCGATCGTCATCTCCGAGGACCGTGGCGACCTCATGATCGCGCGGGGCAAGAAAAAATCCCGTATCCCCAGCAAGGGAAATCCGCTCGAGCGGTTGCAGGAGTACATGCAGGAGTTCCGTCCCGTGACGGTACCGAATCTGCCGCGTTTCGTCGGCGGGGCGGTCGGCTATCTCGGGTATGACATGGTGCGAACCTTTGAAGACCTGCCTTCACGGCCGAAGGACCACCTGAACCTGCCGGACTTCGCCTTCCTCATGACCGACACGCTTTTGATCTTCGACAACGTCGCGCAAAAGATCAAGGTGGTCGCCAATGCCCATCTCACTTCGACGCGCGACCGGGACGTGACCAGAGCCTATCGCGAGGCCACGGAGCGGATCGAACGCATGATCACCAGGCTGCGACGGCCGCTGCAGCGGGCCCGTCCGCATCGCCGCCGCCGACCGATCACGTTCACTTCCAATCTGAGCCGCGCGGACTTCGAGAAGATGGTCAATCGCACGAAGGAATACATCCGGGCGGGCGACGTCGTCCAGGCCGTGCTGTCCCAACGATGGGAGACCAACGTCCAGGCTCCTCCATTGCAACTGTATCGCGCCTTGCGCGTCGTCAATCCGTCGCCCTATATGTATTACCTGCGCGTCGCGGGAGTCGAGCTCGTCGGGTCGTCCCCGGAAACGCTGGTCCGCTGCGAAGACGGCGTCATCTCCGTCAGGCCGATCGCCGGCACGCGCCGGCGCGGACATACGGTCGACGAGGACCAGCAGTTGGAACGCCGGCTCCTCGCCGACGAAAAGGAACGAGCCGAGCACGTGATGCTCGTCGATTTGGGACGCAACGACGTCGGACGCGTCTCCCGCCCCGGGTCCGTATCCGTCGATTCGCTCATGCACGTCGAACGGTATTCCCACGTCATGCACATCGTCTCGAACGTCACGGGACGGCTCGATCGGGCCAAGACGTCCTATGACGTCTTGCGTGCCTGCTTCCCGGCGGGGACGGTCTCGGGCGCGCCGAAGATCCGTGCGATGGAGATCATCGACGAATTGGAACCGACCCGCCGCGGTCCGTACGCCGGCGCGGTGGGGTATTTCAGTTTCTCCGGCAACATGGACATGTGCATCAACATCCGGACCGTGGTCATCAAGAAACACCAAGCCTTCATCCAAGCCGGAGCGGGAATCGTCGCGGATTCCGTCCCCGAGCACGAGTACGAGGAGACCTGCAACAAGGCAAAGGCCATGATGCACGCCATCGAGCTGGCCGAGCAGGGATTGGAGTAGGTCCCGATGCTCCTCATGATCGACAATTACGACTCCTTCACCTACAACCTCGTACAGTACTTCGGCGAGCTGGGTGAAGACGTGCGGGTCTATCGAAACGACCAGCTCACCATCGCGCAGATCGAGGCGTTGAAGCCGAGCCGCATCGTCATTTCACCGGGCCCCTGCACGCCGAAGGAAGCCGGCATTTCCGTCGACACGATCAAGCACTTCGCCGGTCGGGTCCCTCTCCTGGGGGTCTGTCTCGGCCACCAATCCCTCGCGGCGGCCTTCGGCGGCGAGGTGGTCAGAGCCGATCGCCTGATGCACGGCAAGACTTCCATGGTCCGGCACGACGGGAAAACCCTGTTCCGGGACCTTCCCAACCCCTTTGAAGCGACGCGATACCATTCGCTGGTCGTCAAACGGGCCACGTTGCCCGCCTGCTTCGATGTATCGGCCGAGACCGCCGAAGGCGAGATTATGGGATTGCGCCACAAGTCATTGAGAGCGGAAGGAGTGCAATTTCATCCGGAATCGATTCTGACGGCGGCCGGGAAAGACTTGCTCCGCAACTTCCTGAAACTATAGTGCCTGGTTCCCTGCCGGGGCGGACGGCGACGGAGCCGGCCGGCTGCTGGGGTATTGTTGTCGATGATGATCAGAGAGGCCATCGAAAAACTCGCGGATCGGACGTCCCTGACCGAAAAAGAAGCCGAAGAGGTCATGAACGAGATCATGGACGGAGCGGCGACTCCGGCCCAGATCGCGGGCTATCTGATGGGGCTTCGCCTCAAGGGAGAGAGCGTCGAGGAGATCGCCGGTTCCGTCAGAGCCATGCGGGGACACGCGGTCCGCATTGCCGTTGGCGATCCGCTGGTGGTCGACACCTGCGGCACGGGGGGAGACGGACGACACACGTTCAACGTGTCCACCACCTCGGCGTTCGTCGTGGCCGGAGCCGGGTTGACCGTGGCCAAGCACGGCAACCGCTCGGTTTCTTCCAAATCGGGCAGCGCCGACGTGCTGGCCGCGCTGGGTGTGAAGATCGACTTGTCCACCGACCGGGTGGCCGACTGCGTCAATGAAATCGGCATCGGATTTCTCTTCGCCCCGCTGTACCACGGAGCGATGAAACATTGCGCCGTTCCCAGGCAGGAATTGGGCATCCGCACGATGCTGAATGTCCTCGGGCCGTTGACGAATCCTGCAGGAGCCGGCATCCAGGTCATCGGCGTCTACGAACCCCGGCTGACCGAACTTCTCGGCAAGGTCCTCATGCATTTGGGTTCGCAACACTCCTTCGTCGTGCACGGCATGGACGGACTGGACGAGATCACGTTGACCGACCGCACGTTGATCTCGGAAACCAAGGGAGGCGTGCTCTCGACCT